>JAAAPD010000032.1 GCA_009908505.1 Alphaproteobacteria bacterium
CGGCCATGCCGCCTCCGGTCCTGTTGGCCGGGGCACGGCCCCGGGCATTGGGTACGGGCCGCGGCCCGCCTTCAATGCCCCCTCTGTCCGTTTGCCTGAGATCGCTATCCCTTCGGCGGGTGCATGCGGCACCACTCTCCAGAGTCCTATTGCGCGGCGGTCCTGAAGCCTGAGAGTTTACCGGGGCGGTTGCTCCTTCGGCACTGGCGCTGCCAGTTCTCCCGTCACGCGCCCCGAACCTATCCACACACGGCATGAGTCGGCAAGACCTTTGCATACCCGCGCATACGGGCCGAAATCCCTTTTCGGAGAGGCCCGTTTCGATTAACATATAGAAAATTGAATATGATAACGGGAGGAAATCATGCAAGTCAATCGCCGCACCCTGCTCCAGTCCGGCGCCGCCGCTCTGGGCACCACCGCCCTGCCCGGCTGGGCGCATGCGCAGATGATGCTGGGCGATGTACAGATCGACACGCTCAGCGATGGCAATCTGGTGCTGCCGCGCGATTTCCAATTCGGCGATCTGCCGCAGGACGAGGTCACCGAGATCCTGGCCCGTTATGGTATCACCGGCGACGAAATGACCCCCGATTGCAACGTGACCCTGATGCGCGACGGGACCAAAACGGTGCTGTTTGACGTGGGCGCGGGCCCCAATTTCATGCCCTCGGCGGGCACCTTGTGGGAGGCGCTGGATACTTTGGGCGTCTATCCCGAGGATGTCACCCACGTGGTTTTCACCCATGCCCATCCCGACCACCTGTGGGGGCTGCTGGACGATTTCGACGACCTGGTCTTCCCCGAGGCGCAATACATGATCGGCCGCGCGGAACGCGATTACTGGCTGGACCCCGCCACGCCGGACACGATCGGCGAGGCCCGCCTGGCCTTTGCCGCCGGCGCGATCCGCTACCTTGGGGCGATCGAGGACAGGCTGTCGGTCTTCGATGACGGCGAAGAGATCCTGCCCGGCATCGCGGCGCGGGCCACGTTCGGCCACACACCCGGCCACATGTCCTTCGAGCTGCGCAGCGGCAGCGAAAGCGTGATGGTGCTGGGTGATTGCATCGGCAATGCCCATGTTGCCTTCGAGCGTCCCGGCTGGGTGTCCGGATCCGATCAGGACCAGGACATGGGCGCGGCCACCCGCGTGGCGCTGTTGGATCAGCTGGCCAGTTACCAGATGCCCTTTATCGGCTTCCACATGCCCTATCCGGGAATCGGCCGGGCCGAGAAATCGGGCGACAGCTACCGGTTCGTCGCCGCCTGACATTTCGGGCAATGAAAACGGGGCCGGATGTCCGGCCCCGTCCGACTTTCTAGAAATTCGTTCTGCGCTACTGCGCCGCCAGCGGCTGCCGGGCCAGCTGGCACTGGGTCCACAAATCGCAGAGCGCTGCCACCAGCCGTTCGATATCCGCCTCGGAATGCACCGGGCCGGGCGTGATGCGCAGCCGTTCAGTCCCCTTGGGCACTGTCGGGTAATTGATCGGCTGGATGTAGATCCCGAACAGGTCCATCAGCGTGTCGCTGATGAACTTGCACTTGACCGGGTCGCCCACCATCACCGGAATGATGTGGCTGGGGTTGGGGATATGCGGAATACCGATCTCGTCCAGCTTCTCGCGCACCTCGGCGACCTTGTTCTTTTGCAGGTCGCGTTCCGCCGCCGAGGCCTTGAGATGCCGGATCGAGGCGCAGGCCCCCGCCGCCACCGCCGGCGGCAGCGCCGTGGTGAAAATGAACCCGCTGGCGAAGGACCGCACGAAATCCACCAGGTCGGCCGAAGCGGCGATATAGCCGCCGACCACGCCGAACGCCTTGCCCAGCGTGCCTTCGATGATGGTCAGGCGATCCATCAGTCCCTCGCGTTCGGCGATGCCGCCGCCGCGCGGGCCGTACATGCCGACCGCGTGGACTTCGTCCAGATAGGTCATCGCATTGTAGCGGTCGGCCAGGTCGCAGATCTCCTTGATCGGCGCGATATCGCCATCCATGGAATAGACGCTCTCGAAGGCGATCAGCTTGGGCGCATTGGCGGGCAGCGCCTTCAGATGCGCCTCCAGGTCGTCAAGATCGTTATGCTTCCAGATGACCTTTTGTGCCTTGGAATGGCGTATCCCCTCGATCATGCTGGCATGGTTGAGCGCGTCCGACAGGATGACCAGGCCCGGTATCTTCGCGCCCAGCGTGCCCAGCGTGGCCCAGTTCGACACGTAGCCCGAGGTGAACAGCAGCGCCGCCTCCTTGCCGTGCAGGTCGGCCAGTTCGCGTTCCAGCAGCACGTGGTGATGGGTGGTGCCGGAAATGTTGCGCGTGCCGCCGGCCCCGGCGCCCACGGTGTCGAGCGCATGGTGCATGGCGGACAGCACGTCCGGATGCTGCCCCATCCCGAGATAGTCGTTGGAACACCAGATGGTCACGTCGCGCACAGCGTCGTCCAGATGATTGCGCGCCTTGGGAAACGCGCCGCGCTCCCGCTCCAGGTCGGCGAAGACGCGATAGTTGCCTTCGTCCTTCAGCCGCGTCAGTTCCGAGCGGAAGTAGTCGTCGTAATTCATGTCAGGTCAGTTCCCCGCAGAAGCCTGGACAATCTCGTCCAGCAAGGATTCGACGGCCTGCATGGGCCCGTCCGGATAGGTACGATGCCCGACCATGACCTCTCCGTCCTGTTCGGTGACGAAGATGCCATAGGGGCAGTGCGCGATATTCATGGGGTCCGCCTCCATCACCTCGCGCGAGACGACGGCGGAGCAGAACAGGAAAATGTCGGCCTGGTCGAAGATGGTCACGTCGGAGCCCACATCCTCGCCCGTGCGGTTGAGCATCTCGCCCACATGACTGACATAATCGATGACCAAGCCGCGCCCGACGATTTCGCTCTCGACGGCGAAGGTCGCGTCGTCGAAACTTCCGTCGAAGGGTGTCATCACAGCCTCTTGGGCCATTGCAGTCGAGGCCATCAGGCCGAGCGCAAGAGCAGCGAGTGCTTTCATGGGATCGTCCTCCTTTTCAAGGCATTTTCCCCGAACCGTTCCCTGCGGGCCTTGACCTGAATCAAGGCCCGCAGAGGCAAGTGTTAGCCGAACATGTCGGTGGTGATGCCGTCATACCAACCGATCGATTCCTGGTAGGTGGCGGCCCGGACATCGGCGCTCTCGCCGGTCTCCGAGATAAAGCCATCAACCTTGGCGATCTTCTCCTCGGTCGCCTCGTAGGTGGCGCCAACCTTGACACCGTCATCGGTGTCGATCAGCGACCAGCAGGTATTGGCGAAGCGGGCCGGGAACACGGTCGTTCCGGTCAGGGCCCCGCGCACCGCGTTGGCGCAGACCTTGGCCTGGCTGTTGGCCGAGAAGCCGGATTTCGGCATGTCGCCCTGCGCACAGGCATCGCCCAGCACATGGATGTTCTCGTCCATCTTCGAACTGAGGTCGGCAGCGTTGACCGGGGCCCAGTTGCCCTCGGTTATGCCGGCGATATCGGCAATGCGGCCCGCCTTCATGGCCGGGATCACGTTGCACGCATCGACATTTTCGACCGCACCGTCGATGGACAGGGTCATCGCCTCGGGATCGACCTCGACATTGCCGCCGCCGAAATCGGGACCGATGCGTTCGATCATGCCGGCATAGTGCCGGTTCCAGCCTTCTTCGAACAATGCCTGCTTCGAGAAGTTCTGCTTGGGATCGGCAATCAGGATCTTGGCGGTCGGATTGATCTGCTTGAGCAGGTGCGCGACCATGCTGACCCGTTCATAGGGCCCGGGCGGGCAGCGAAACGGGTTTGGCGGGGCCACCATGGCATAGGTGCCGCCTTCGGGCATGGCCTCGATCTGCGCCTTGAGAAGTTCGGTCTGGCTGCCGGCCTTGTAAGCATGGGGCATCCTGTCCTGGACGCTGATGTCCCAGCCGGGCACGGCGCCATCCACGAAGTCGATGCCTGGCGACAGGATCAGCCGGTCATAAGGCAGCGTGTAGCCGCCGGCGGTGCTGACCGTCTTGGCATCACGGTCCACGCCGGTGGCCCAGTCATGCAGCACGTTGATGCCGTAATCGCCGGCAAGCCCGCCATAGCTGTGGCCAAGACTGTCCATCTCGCGGAAGCCGCCCAGATAGAGGTTCGAAAAGAAGCAGGTGTAGTAGTGGCGCGTCGGTTCGATCAGCGTCACGTCGATCTCGCCGTTGGAATCCTTGGCGATGTAGCGGGCCGCCGTGGCCCCACCGGCCCCGCCGCCCACGACGACCACGCGCGGTCTGCCATTGCCCTGGCCCATGACCGTGGGTGCCGAAAGCGTGGCCGCGCCGGCGGCCGCCGTGCCGATGAAGGCTCTGCGATTGAGTTTCATGTTGGGTCTCCTCCCTTGTTGACGGATGTGCCGGTTGGCCCCGGCATCGCTTCCGCTCGGTTCGCCCGGGTCTGCCGGACCGGGGCCACGACGGACCCCACCTCAGTCTAGAGCCTATTCGATGTTTTCGAAATAGGCAGCCAGCGCCGCGATCTCCTCGTTCGACAGGCGGCTGGCCATCATTTCCATGACGTTGTGCTCGCGCACCCCGTCCTTGTAAGCATGCATCGCGGTGACAAAGACATCCGCCGGCCAATTGGTGATCGAGGGGATGCCGTTGGCCGCCCCGCTTTCCTGGTGGCAGGACGTGCATTCAGTCGACAGGTATTCGCCATAGGCCGGGTCCCCGACGATGGCCAGGATTTCTGGCGCAACGTCGTGATCCACGGCCGCCGCAGTCGGCGCCGCCTCGGGAATGTCGGCCGGATCGGCCGAGAACTGCCGCAGATAGGCCAGAAGGTCCGACCGGTCCTCGGCGCTTTCCATGCCGGCATAGTTCATCCGGGTGCGGCTGACGAAAACGCGGGGATTCTCGATATATTTGTCGAGGGTCTCAAAGGTCCATTTCAGCCCGGCACTGGCCCGCAGCATCATGTCCTCGGAATAGCGGAACCCCTCGACCTGTCCCGCCTGGCGGTCGAAGATACCGTTCAGATGCGGGCCGACGCGGTTGCGCGCGCCCTGCCCGACCTGATGGCACGAGGCACAATCCGAGCGGAACAGCTCTTCGCCTCGCTCGGGGTCGCCCCCGACCTGGGCGGCGGCGCTTCCGCCCAGGCCGGCGATCAATAGCACCGGGAAGACGACCCGTCGCATCATCACTGGGCCTCGAAGGTCGACAGATAGGCGATCATCGCTGCAATCTCGTCTTCGCTACGCAGCCCTGCGAAGGACATCTTGGTGCCGGGCATGGCACCGCGCGGATCGGCCAGGTAGGCGCCCAGGTTCTCGGGGCCCCAGACCTGGCCTGCCGCATTGGCCTCCTCGAAAACCGAGGAATAGCGGAAATCATCAATTCCGCCGATCGTGCGGCCCAAAACGCCATTCAGGTGCGGCCCGGTCCGGTTCACCGCCCCTTCGCCCACCTGGTGACAGGCGCGGCACTTGCGGAACACGCCTTCGCCTTCTTCGACCAGCGCCGGATCGACGGCGGCCATTTCGGTCGCCTCTTCCTCCGCCGGGGCCTCTTCGGTGGCGGCGTCCTCGGTCGCCGCTTCTTCGGTTGCGGCGTCCTCGGTGGTTTCGGCGGCGGCCTCGGTCACCTCTGCCTCTTCCTCCTCGGGCGTCACGTCCAGCACGCTGGCGCGCATGGTGATCTCGACGTTGTCCTTGCAGTTCTCCATACAGGGTTCTTCGCTGAAGGCGGGGATTTCGCCCTCATCGCGGTCATCCATGAAGAACCCGTCCTCGTTGGGCAGGCGCACCTCGGTGAAGTTGTCCTGCGACAGTTCGAAATCGTCGTCCACGAGGTTGTTTAGGTAGAGGATATAGGCGGTGATCGCGTAGACCTCGTCATCGGTCAGGGTCTGGGCCTGGCCATAGGGCATGGCACGATGCACGTAGTCCCATACGGTCGACAGGTAGGGCCAGTAAGAACCGGGGGTCTTGACCGGGTCCTCGCGTTCCAGTGTGTCCCAGCCGCCGGCCAGGACGGGCCAGCGCGCCCGGCCTTCGCCGAAATCGCCGTGGCACATGGCGCAATTCTCGATATAGACCTCTTCCCCGGTCCAGACGTCGCCCGACCCTTCGGGCAGACCCTGGCCATCGGGGCGAATGTCGATGTTCCAGGCGGCGACCTCTTCGGCCAAGGCCTCGCGGCCCAGGTCGAAAGTAATGCCCTCCAGTTCGCCGATCATCGGGCTTTCGTGGGTCTGGGCCCAGGCAGCGCCCACGAAAAGCGCGGGGCGCGACATGCCGCCTTCGAAGGCCATGCCGGCCTCCAGCTCCTCGGCGGGGGCCTCTTCGGTCATCGCGGCATCGGCTTCGGCCACCTCTTCGGCGGGCTCTTCGACCACCTCCTCTACGACCTCGGACTCGGCGACCACCTCTTCGGTGACCTCCTCCGTCACCACGGTTTCGGCCCCGGCCATCTCTTCGACCACCGGCGCTTCGGCAGGCTGATTTGCCTCGGCCATGGCCGAGGCCTCGGCGGCGGCCAGCTCGGCCCGGTAGACGGCGCGTTCGGACAGGCCGACGCTCAGGGCGACGACAGACGTCGTGGCGACGGCGACCAGAGCGAGTTGATTAGGAAATTTCGACATTCTCGGCCTCGCCTTTTTCATTCACGTACCAGGTCTGGATACCGTTGTTGTGATAGATGGAATTCTCGCCCCGCCAATCACGCAGCTGATCCTTGGTGGGCTGCACGTAGCCGGTGCTGTCATGGGCACGGCTTTGCAGCAGCAGCGGCTTTCCGTCCCATTCGAACTCGAAATAGAAGCGATGCATCGACTTGCTCAGGCTGGGGCCGGACATCCGGGCCTGGTGCCAGTTCTTGCCCCCGTCGAGCGTGACATCGACCCGCGGGATCGTGCCGCGGCCGGACCAAGCCAAACCGGTCAGAACGGTATAACCCGGCCCATGAGTGATCGGTGCCTGCGGGCTTGGGTTGGTGATGACGGATTTCGCGTCCATCTCCCAGGTAAAGCGGCGCGCCTCGCCGTTTTCCAGCAGGTCGGTGTATTTCGACGTTTCCTCGCGGTGATGCCAGGCCTCGTCGCCGACCTCGATGCGGCGCAGCCACTTGACCCACATGTTGCCTTCCCAGCCGGGCACGACCAGGCGCACCGGGTAGCCCTGCTCGGTGCGCAGCGCCTCGCCGTTCATCTTGAAGGCGACAAGGCAGTCATCCAGCGCCTTTTCCATGGGGATCGAGCGGGTCATGGCCGCGGCATCGGCCCCCTCGGGCAGGATCCACTTGGCATTGGGCTTGATCCCGGCCTCGGCCAGCAGCAACCTGAGCGGGATACCGGTATACATGACGTTATGGATCATGCCGTGGGTGAACTGGCAGCCATTGAGCTGGGCGCCCGCCCATTCCATGCCGGTATTGGCCGCGCATTCCAGGAAATAGACGTGGTTTTCACGCGGGAACCGCATCAGATCTTCCATTGTGAAGACCAGTTCCTTGTCGACCAGCCCGTTGATCATCAGGCGATGTTCGGCCGGGTCGATCTCGGCGGCGCCGCTGTGGTGGCGTTCGAAACAGACCCCGTTGGGGGTGATGATCCCGTCCAGCTCGTGCAGCGGGGTGAAGTTGATCGACGACACGTTGTCCGCGGTCAGCCATTCCACGGTCCGGCGCACCACGTGGCTTTCGTGCTTGGAGGGCATGCCATAGGGCGCGGCATCGACGCCATCGCCCAGGTACACCTGCCAGTCCTGCAATTCGGTGATCGCCGGGTCGGGGGCGGTCTGCCCCTTGGCGACGGTCGCGGCGACACTTCCGACCCCGGCGGCGGCTGCCCCCGACAGGAAGGAGCGGCGCGACGGCTTCATGCCTTTGAACTTCGTGTCCATGTCTCGTCCTCTCGATACGTAATGCGGCTCAGGCGCCCACGACTTTGACGCTGGTATTCGGCGTCACGGTCACGGTGCCCTGTTTGCGGATGTGGTTTTCGACCACGTCCC
This sequence comes from Alphaproteobacteria bacterium, assembly GCA_009908505.1. Taxonomy (GTDB): domain Bacteria; phylum Pseudomonadota; class Alphaproteobacteria; order Rhodobacterales; family Rhodobacteraceae; genus Salibaculum. Next base: position 7,982 of record JAAAPD010000032.1, read on the forward strand.
AGATCTGCGGCCCTTCGGTGCCTTCGTTCACGCTGGCCCAACCGGCGACCACGTAGGACTTGGCCGGGTCTATGGCCTCGCCCGTGGACAGCAGGGTCATGTCGGTGATGCGGCTGCCCTGGGGCTTGGTGATGTCGATGCGATAGCCCATGCCCCCGATGCGCACCATGTCGCCGCCCTGCTGGTAATAGGGGTCAGGGTTGAACAGGTTGTCGCCCACATCCTCAAGGATGGTGTGGATGAATTCGCCGGTCATCTCCGTGCGGTAGGCGCGGCCATAGGTCATCGAGGTCACGTTCCAGATATCCTCGCGCGTGATGTCCTGGCCCGGCAGGATCGACGGCCCCCAGCGCACCCCGGGCGACATGGCGATATCGGCCTCGCGTTCGCTCATCAGCGCGTCGCAGATCAGATCGTCCCAGCTTCCGTTGAAATTGCCGCGGCGATAAAGCAGCCCGTCGGTCTGGCCGATCACCTCTTCGAGCTGGTCCTTGTAGGGCGCACGCTGCTCGTCGATCAGTGTGGCGATCTCGGCATCGGGTTCGATCACGTCCGAGAAGATCGGGATCAGCTTGTGACGAAAGCCCATCATGCGGCCGTTCTGGATATTGAGGTCGACGCGGCTGACGAATTTCCCGTTAGAGCCCGAAGCGATCAGGATCGTGTCGCCCACCAGAACCGGTTCGGGCAGCGCATCATGGGTGTGGCCGGTCAGGATCACGTCGATCCCGGTGACGACGCTGGCCATCTTCTTGTCCACGTCGAAACCGTTATGGGACAGGCAGACGACGCATTCGGCACCCTTCGCGCGCACCTCGTCGACCATTTCCTGCATCCGTTCGTCGCGGATACCGAAAGAGTAGTCCGGGAACATCCAGCCGGGATTGGCGATGGGCATGTAGGGGAAGGCCTGCCCGATCACGGCGATCTTGACACCGCCCCGCTCGAAGAACTGGTAGGGTTTGAACTCGGCCGCGGGCTCGTCCCACATGGCGTCGAAGATGTTCTGGCCCAGCGCCGCGTAGGGCAGACCGTCGACCAGTTCGCGCACCCGGTCCTGGCCCAGGGTGAATTCCCAGTGGAAGGTCATCGCGTCGGGCTTGAGCGCGTTCATCACGTTGACCACGTCCTGCCCCTCGGTGTGATAGCAGGTGTAGGACCCGTGCCAGGTATCCCCACCATCCAGAAGCAGCGCATCGGGACGCTCCGCGCGGATCGCGTTCACGACCGTGGCCACGCGGTCCATGCCGCCCATCTTGCCATAGGTCCGTGCCAGCGCCGAGAAGTCATTGTAGGTCAGCGCGTAATGCGACGGGCTGCCATCCTCGATCCCGTAAAGCTCGCGGAACTCCGCGCCGGTGATATGCGGCACGGCCCCCTTGTTGTCGCCCACCCCGAGGTTGATTTCCGGTTCGCGGAAATAGATCGGTTTCAGCTGGGCGTGGATGTCGGTGATGTGGATCAGCGAAACATTCCCGAACGTGTCGAACTCCAGCAGCTGGTCCTGGGTCAGGGCCTGCTGGGCGGCCAGTTTGCTCCAGTTGCCGAAGCCAGAGGCGCCGACAAGGGCCGAGGCGGCCATGGACGCCTGGAGGAAATCACGACGGGAGATCATGAGCGGATCCTTCTGTATTGCTCAGCCTTCGCGCGTCATATGCGCAAAAGTGAATATCTTTGGCTAAAGAAAACCCGCACCGGCAGAACCGGCGCGGGCCTTCGGATCAGTTGCGGACGGCGGGGCCTTCGACGGTCAGGCCATTGCCGCGCGAGGCGACGTAAAGCTCCAGCGCCACGAATTCCGGGCTGCCGACCGAGAAGGTCTCGGCACGGGTGTCGCGGATACAGCCACGGAAGCGCGAATGCGTGCCGTTCAGGCGGGCATTCTTCAGACGATAGGTCGGGAACCCGTTGATCTGCCCCTGGGACAGATGGTCGGCCCGGATGTAGTTATCGTAGTTCAGTTCGTGGCAAGACGCGCAGGACAGCTCCAGCTGGCCGAACCGGGTGTAGTAGAGCTCTTTACCCATTTCCCAGGTTTCGGCGGCGGGCCCGTCGACGGCCACATCCACGACCTGGCCCCGGCCAACGGAGGAAATCGCCGCTTCCATCGCCAGCATCGGACGCGAATCCACGCCATAGGGTTCGGCACCCATCTGATTCACGCGACAATCGTCGATCTGCATCTGGATGTTGCGAACCTCGCCGGCCTCTTCGTTCCACTTGGGATAGGTCGCGCGGACCATTTCCATGGACTCGTCCATCGCCCCGTGACAATCGGCACAGGATTTGCCCTCGGCGCCCTCGGCGGCATTCCAGGCGGCCATGCCGTTGTCGACGTCGATCATGGCCGGGTTTTCGAAGTCGTCCATTTGAAGCTGCTGGGTTTCCGAAGACCGGAAAGTCCAGCCCGAGCGCACCGTCGGCAAAGCCCCGTCGAGGTGCGCCGCCGGTTCGGCCTCGGTGATCATCTCGATCTCGCCGTTGACCACCAGGTCTTCGGCACTGGCGGCCAGCGGGGCGGCCAGAAGGGCCAGCCCGCAGACCGCGGTCTTGAATGTGGTCAGTGTCATTGTTGTTGTTCCTCCCTGTATTTCACCGGCCTTAGCTGACGGCGATGTCCTTGGACTCTTCGTAGACCGAGCCGTCGTCGTCGTACCAGGTGAACGCGAAGGTGCCGCTTTCGGGCACGACCGCTTGGAACTCGATGAACGGGTTGGTGGAAATCGCCGGTTCGAGGATCATTTCCATGACGCTCTCGCCGTTGAATTCACAGGTGAAGCGGTTGATGATCGACCGCGGAATGGTGTTGCCGTCGCTGTCCTTGCGCTGGCCCGATTCCATCGGGTGCGAAATCAGCGTCTTGATCGTGATGGTTTCGCCGGCGGCGGCATCACGGGGGACGCGGACGCGGGGGGTAACGTTATCTGCCATGTCTTCAATCCTCTCCTTGGGTTAGCCGCCGCAGCCGCCGATGGTGACCTTCACTTCTTGGCGCGCCTGGGCGTAGGATCCATCTTCCATCTTGGCGATGGCGACGACGTCCTGCGTGCCGGCAAGACGCATGCGGGTCGAAGCCGCCTGGGCGCCGGCCAGCGGGCCGAAGTTGAAGGTCGCGACACCCGGGGTCGGGTTGCCAGCGGCTAGGATGATGATCGAGGCGGCGCCGGGGGCGCTGACTTCGACCGGCACGGTGTTGCCGTTCTCGGCGATCTCGGGCGCGGTCAGGGTGATCCCCGTCTCGCCAACCTCGGCGCCGTCGGTGAAGGCGGAAATGGCATCCTCGATCGCGGCACGGGCCGACATCGGCAACGTGGTCGCCGCCGCGGCCCCCAGCGCCATCAGGATGGTGTCTCTACGCGAAAAGCTCATGATATCTCCTCTCGGGTTCGCGGTGTCCTGCCCGGCCTTGTCAGTCGGTCAGGGTCATCAGGTAGGCAACAACATCTTCGATCTGTTGCGCGGTCAGTAGCGGGTCCAGCGGCCCCTCGGCGGCCTTGCCGGTATAGGCATTGCCGGGGCGGGTGAAGCCCTCGACCTTGTAGAAGGCCGGCATGACGCTTTCGGGAAAGGTCATCTTGGCATTCACGAGGATGCCGCGCAGTTCGGCCTCGGTGCGGTATTCCCCGATGCCGTCCAGGGCCGGGCCGACCTCGCCGTGGAACGGCACGTCGGCATAGTCCTCGGCGGCATGGCAGGACACGCAGTTACCGATGCTCTTGGAGACCATGACCTCGCGACCCGCCTCCGGATCACCCGGAACGCCGGTCAAGGATTGTTCGACATCGCCATAATCGCCGAAAGTAACGTCCGCCGGTGCCACCATGTCGGCCAGCGCCATGCCAGCCCCCATGGCCATGCCGGCCGCAAGTGCAATAGTTCGCTTCATGATCCCTCCCTAAGGTCTTTCGAACTTATTATTATAGTATACCGTAGCGCACCGAACCGCCGACTCGCAACATCAAATTCACAGCATTGAATTTATGTATACGAGCGAATGCCGGTGCCGGGCCGCCGGTCACTCGGCCCGATCGGCGTAAAGCCCTTCGCCCGCGTTGAAGATTGCGGCGTGATATTTCTGGAAGTTTTCGGTTTCGTAAACACCGTCGCGCACATAAGTGAGCATGTTGTAGAACATGCCGGGGCTGAGCGCGCCGGGAACGTAGGCCGCGGCCACGCGATTTGCCGGGGCCTCTTCGGCCACCTCTTCGGGGAAGAAGTAGATCGTCGGCGTATACATCGCCCCCCATTTGCGGACCATGTCCTTCTCGGGCAGGGTCTCGCCGTCGAAATCGGTGACTTCCAGATCGCCGAACATGTTGATCTGCACGACATAGAATTCCTCGTTCAGCAGGGCGTCGATCTCGGGGACCGGGTAGACCTCTTCGTGCATCTTCGTGCAATAGATGCAGCCGCGCTGCTCGATCATGACCGCAAGGCGTTTGCCCTGGGCGGTGGCGTCGGCAAGGTCCTCGCGCAGGTCGAGGAAGGTTTCGTGCATCCAGTCGGCCTTGTGCAGGCCATCGTCACCCAGTTCCGCCGCCTGGGCGGCCGCGGCCAGCGTCAGCGCCCCGAGGGCCGCCAGCAGTTTCTTCAGCATTGGTCATCCTCCCTGTTTTTCGGACAGTCTAGCCGATATTCGTGAAACCCGGGAACGTTTCGATCATCCAGTTCCCGATCGCGTTGATCGTGTTGGTCGCGATGAGAATCGCGAAGACGATCAGCAGGATCCCCATGGCCTTTTCGACATACGCCATCTTGGCCCGGTGCCGTTGCATGAAGCCAAGGAACGGCTTGGCGAAGAACGAGGCGATGACGAAAGGCAATGTCATGCCCAGCCCGAACACCGCCAAGAGCAGCGTGCCGCGCATCAGGTCGCCCATGCCGCTGGCCATCATCAGGATCGTCGCAAGGACGGGGCCGACGCAGGCCGTCCAGCCAAAACCGAAAGCCAGTCCCATGACGTAAGCCCCCAGAACCGTCGATGGATCGGATTTGCTGTCCATGCGGGCCTCGCGCATCAGGAAACCGATGCGAATCACGCCCAGGAAATGCAGCCCGAAGACGAAGATCACCGCCGCCGCGACATAGCTGAGCGGTTCCTTGACCGCCGCAAAGGCCTGGCCCAGGGCCGTGGCACCAAGACCCAGCAGCATGAAGATCGTCGTCACGCCCAGGGCGAACATGATGGCCGAGATCGTCAACCTTCGCTGCGCCCCGGGCGCGATATCGCCGTCCTCGCTCAGCTCGGCCATGGAAATTCCGGCCATGTAGGAAAAGTAGAACGGCACCATCGGCAGGATGCAAGGCGTCATGAACGCCAGCAATCCGGCGAGGAACGCCCCCATGAAAGACACGTCGATCATGTCTGCTCCTTGAAAAATCTACATATTCAAATTATGCTAAGTGATCTTCGAAAGGTCAAATTGATCATGTTTCGCTTTCTCGTCGCTGTCTGCCTTGTCCTGTCCATGGCGCTGCCGGTCCAGGCTGAGACCGATGTCGAACTGGTGATGGTCGAGCAAAACGGCTGTGCCTATTGCATACGATGGGACAACGAGATTTCGCACATCTATCCCAAGACCGAGGTCGGCACGCTGGCACCGCTGCGGCGGATCGACATCCATGAACCGGTGCCGGACGACCTGGAGATGACCCGTCGCCTGACCTTTACCCCTACCTTCGTGCTGGTCCTGGACGGGGTCGAGGTCAATCGCCTCGAAGGATATCCTGGCGAGGACTTCTTCTGGGGCATGGTCGAGCACATGATGGTCGAAGCGGACCTCATGGAGCCGGTGGCCGACGGATGAAACAAAGCGCGCCCCCTGTTGCGGAGAACGCGCAATGCAAGGTCGAGGTGACCGACAGGCCGTTTCCCTCGACCCAAGAAGGCGATAATGTCTGCCGAACACGGGGCAGGTGGATCATGGGCCTACCGATCATAGACGACGCGATCTCGACCGAGGACATGGACCGGATGGCCGAAAGCGCCACCGATGCGTCCAATTTCCTCAAGGCGATCAGCCATGAAGGCCGCCTCATGATCCTGTGCCACCTCGCCACGGGCGAGAAATCCGTGACCGAGTTGGAAAACCTTCTGTCGGCCCGCCAGGCGGCGGTGTCGCAGCAATTGTCACGGCTGCGGCTCGAGGGGCTGGTCACGCCCCGCCGCGAGGGCAAGACCATCTTCTACCGCTTGACCGACGAGCGCCCGCGACAAATACTGGACCTTGTCTACGACATGTTCTGCCGCCACGGCTGAACCCGTCAGAGGCAACGGGAGGAGACCATGCTGGAAACCATTGGCTATGCCAACATGGCGGCCCTGATCGGGTTGGCCGGCGGCATCTTGCTGGGCCTCGCGGCACGGTTCGGCCGATTCTGCACCCTGGGCGCGATAGAGGATTGGCTCTACGGTCATGACGACACGCGCATGCGGATGTGGGCCGTGGCGATCGGCGTTGCGATCATCGGATCGTTCGGTCTGATGGGCCTGGGCCTGTTCGATGGCCAAACCACCGCCTATCTCGGGCAAGCCTGGAACCCGCTGGCCTCGGTCTCCGGCGGGCTGGTCTTCGGCTACGGCATGGCGATTTCCGGCAATTGCGGCTACGGCGCGCTGGCCCGTCTTGGCGGCGGCGACATGCGGTCCTTCGTGATCGTCCTGGTCATGGGCCTGTCGGCGCTGATCACCCTGTCGGGACCGCTGGCCTGGTTGCGGGTCCTGGTGTTTCCCGAACAGCCCGCCACGGGCGGCGCGCCCGGTATCGCGCATGGTCTGGCGGGCCTGACCGGGATCAGCCCGGCCGTGTTCGGGCTGGGCATCGGCCTTCTGATCCTGGCTTTCGCCCTGCGTTCGCCGCTGTTGCGCGCCTCGCCCGCCTCGATCTTCTGGGGCGGGATCGTGGGGCTGGCCGTGGTGTTGGCCTGGGGCGGAACCTACTGGCTTACCATCGAGAGCTTTGCCGAAACGCCGGTGCAATCGCACACCTTCACCGCGCCGGTGGGCGCGACGATGCTTTACGCCATGACCGCGTCGGGCAACGAATTGACCTTCGGCATCGGTTCGGTCCTCGGCGTGCTGCTCGGGGCTTTCATCGGCTCGCTGATCAAGGGCCATTTCCGGTGGGAGGCCTGTGAGGATCCGCGCGAGCTGCGCCGCCAGATCCTGGGGGCGGCCCTGATGGGCGTTGGCGCCGTGGTGGCGCTCGGCTGTTCCATCGGCCAGGGCCTGTCGGCATTTTCGGTGCTCGCCTGGAGCGCACCGGTCACCTTCGCGGCGATCCTGACCGGCGCGGCCCTGGGCCTGCGCCAGCTGATCACCGGCTTCCTGCCCGCCGAATGAAACCGGGCGCCGGATCGCTTTCGCGCTAGACCCGCCGCGCCCTGGCGCATATCCGCGCGGTATGAACACCGCCCAGACCACCGACACCGACCGCATCCTGCCCGGCATCCTGCTGATGATCGGCTTTTGCCTATCGGCACCGATGCTGGACGTGGCCGCCAAGCTGGCCGCCGAAACCCTGCCCGTGGGCCAGATCACCGCCGCGCGCTTCGTCATCCAGTCGGCGATCATGCTGCCGATCTGCCTGTGGCTGGGATTGGGGGTGCGGCCGGGTCCGGGCACCCTTGCCATGCTGCTGTGGCGGGCGCTGTTCCTTGTCCTGTCCACCTATTTCTTCATCGCCGCCATCCGGGTCATGCCCATCGCCGACGCGCTGGCCATCGTCTTCGTGGAACCGTTCATCATCCTCTTCGTTGCGAAATACCTGTTCGGGGACGAGATCGGACCGCGCCGGATCGGTGCTTCGGTCGTGGGGTTCTGCGGTTCGCTTCTGGTGATCCAGCCCAGTTTCGTGGCCTTCGGTTATGTCGCCCTTCTGCCATTAGGCACCGCCTTCAGTTTCGCCGCCTACATGCTGATCACGCGCGGCCTGTCCCGCAGGATGCACCCGGTCGCCATGCAGTATCACACCTCCCTGATCGCCAGCCTTGCCACCGTGCCGCTCGTCTGGCTGGCCGACGGGCGCGGCTGGGCCACGCTCGACCCGGTTATGCCGCAGGGCGTGGCTTGGCTATGGCTGCTGGGCGTCGGCGGCTTTGCCGCCCTCAGCCACATGATGATGACCTATGCGCTGAAATTCGCCCCCTCGGCCACGCTGGCCCCGCTGCACTACCTTGAAATCGTCATGGCGACGCTGGTGGGTTACCTGATCTTTAGTGATTTCCCCGATCCGCTGACCCTGGCCGGGATCGCGGTGATCATGGGGTCGGGCCTGTTCGTCATCCACCGAGAACGCCAGCTGTCGCGCGCCGACCAGGCCACCAAGGCGCCGCCGGGCAGCCCGGTCTAGACCAGCGTGACGCCTTCCATGGCGCGGATGGCGGCGCTGTCCTCGTCATAAGCTTGCGACAGCAGGTCCCGCGTCTCGGCCTCCCACGGGGCGTAGCGGGGACCGTCGGCATGGTCCTGGCGGATCCGGCGCACCAGATCGCGCGGCAATTTTCGACCGCCCCGGTCGCGGGCTTCCGCCTCGATCCGCACCAGGGCCGCGCCACTCAGCGAGGCCATGGCCTCGCGGGCGGCGAAATCGACCTCGAAGGGGCCACCGGCCATGGCGTCGATGATCGGCTGCCCGACATCGTGCAGGTCCTCGTAGCGCCAGATCGTCAGCCGCGCACGGGGCAGCACCGCCCGGATATCCGCCACCACGTCGGGCCAGCGGCGCGGCATCCGCGCCAGCGCGGCCCGCTCGCGATCACCGAACGGCACCCAGACGCCCTGCTGTGCAATGGTCGAATGGCACGAGGCGAAGAACCCCGCGTAGTCGCGGATCGACAGGAACACCTCGGTCTCGGGCGCGTTCCAGGCCGCAGGCAAGGCCCCCAGCCGCGCCCGCAGCCCGGGGTAGAGCACCGCGTGACGCAACATCAGGCGCGGCGTGCCGAGGATGTTCTCCTCGCTGACCAACAGCCGCGTCCGGGTTTCCCCCAGCGCGCCGGGGACCAGGACGTCGAACAGCTGCGCGGTGCGGGCCTGGACCGCGGCGGTTCGGGCCGCGTCCATCTCCGGCTTGGGAAAGACGAGGCCCGGCACGTCGCGCAGATCGTCCGGACCCAGGTAGCCCGTGCCGAGGCGCAATAGCTCGCGCCGGCGCTTGCCGAATTCGCGCTGGATCATGGTCGTCGCCGTCTTGTGCGCGCCAAGGTGCAGCGCAAAGGTTTCCAGCATCGGCCTGTCCCGTCCCGTTCCGGTCCGATTTAGCCATGGGCTCTGGCGCTTGTCCACGACCCTTGCGCGCCGTCCCTCAGCCTGTACCGTCCAACCATGGACGGCGACCGGCCATATCTGGGCATCTTGCTGATGCTGGGCTTCTGCCTTCTCGCCCCCCTTGGCGACGCGCTCGCCAAGCTGCTGGGGGGCGTGTTGTCCGTGGGCGCGCTGGTCACGGTGCGCTTCGGCGCACAGGCGGTCGCGCTCTTGCCCTTGGCGGGCCTGCTGCGCCTGCCCTTCCCGTCCGGGCGACGGGTGCTGTGGCTGATCGCGCTACGCACGGTGTTGCACATCTTCGGGATCGGCCTGATGTTCACCGCCTTGAGCTACCTGCCCCTGGCCGATGCACTGGCCATCGCCTTCGTGATGCCTTTCCTGATGCTGCTGGCCGGCTGGCTGCTGCTGGGCGAAGAGGTCGGCCCGCACCGGCTCGGGGCCTGCGCTGTGGGCTTCGCCGGAACGCTCATGGTGATCCAGCCGAATTTCGTCGAATCCGGCTGGACCGCGCTGTTGCCGCTGGGCGTGGCGGTGGCCTTCGTCGGTTTCATGCTGGTCACGCGGACCATCGCCAAGCAGGTCGACCCGGTGGCCATGCAGGGCGTGTCGGGTCTGATGGCGCTGGCCGTGCTCGCACCGCTGGCGCTGGCTTTTCCGTCCTGGGGTATCCTGTCCTTCGAGGGCATGCAGGGCGGCACCCTTACGCTGGTCCTGCTGATGGCGGCGATCGGCACGGTGGCCCATCTCTTCATGACATGGTCGCTGAAATTCGCGCCCTCGGCCACGCTGGCGCCGATGCAATACCTGGAGATCCCCTTCGCCACGCTGATCGGCTGGCTGATCTTCCGCGATCTGCCGGGCGGGCTGGCCGCGCTTGGGATCTGCGTGACCGTGGCGGCGGGGCTTTACATCATTCTGCGCGAGCGGGCCATCGCCCGCAGGCCGCGCCCACCTGCGCCAGAAGTGCCCTGACGGCGATTGACAACTGGTCGCGCGGCAGGATCACCAGCATGTGCGACCCCTCGGGTGACAGGTCGACCGGCCCCATCGCCCGGTTCGAGGTGCCGATGCGCCCGCCCGGGGCCAGGTGCAGGCCGGTTGTCGGCCATTCCAGCCCGTGGCTTTCGATCCGCCCCGGCAGCAGGGGAAAGACCGAAACCGTCGTGCCCGGCGCCAGATCAAGCCGCAGGCGTGGCGGGCACAGGAACACCAGGCTTTCGCGCCCGATCACCAGGCAGGGCCGGTCCGGGTGGCGCGCCAGCACCGTCAGCGCCGCCAAGTCATGGTCGAACCGGCCGCCCGAGACCCCGACCGCCAGAACCAGCGGCGCAGAGATGGCCCGTAGCGCCTTGTCGAAATCTGTGGTCTCCTGTTCGCGAACGGGGTGCAGCACATCCGCCAGTATTTCGCGGCCCGATGCCGACAAGCTGTCCATGTCGCCGATCACCGCCGCCGGATGATGCCCGGCCAGAAGCGCGCTGTCGCCCCCGCCATCGGCCGCCACAAGAACCGGCGCATGGGACAGGGCCGCGGCAAGGTCCGCCGCGACATGATCCGACCCACCAAGCAGCGTGACCGGTTCGGGGCTTGAAACAATCACCTGTTGCACTTGGAATTAGACACAAATCCAGCAATTCGCCACAAAAGGGTCACGAAATAATACTCCTCTAAACCTTCTTTCGTTCCGGATTGCGAACCAATTGATGGTAAACCCGTCTGCGTCGGGTATGACAGAAAGTGAGCATGCAATGGTTGGAACAAGCAAGATCCTGACGGTCTCCTACGGCACGTTTTCCTGCACTCTGGAGGGGTTCGACGACTCCTTCAACACGATGAAGGCGATTGCCGAGTATTTCCGCGACCTGGCCGCCGATGATCGCTATTTCGGGGCCGAACCGCCGACCCCCGATGCCGAGATGCTGGCCCGGATCGCCGAGCGCGAAATCTCGCGCCGGGTCGAGGCGCGCTCCGGCGCCGATGGCGTCGTGCTTCGCCCGGCCCTCAGCCAGCCGGATCCCGCCCCCGAACCCCCCGAGATGCCCGAGACCCAACCGCAGGGCGATACCTCGGCCGCGGCGATTTCCGCCGCCGTTTCCGCTGTTGCCAGCGCTCGGTCCAGTTCCAACCAGCCGGAAACCGAACCGGCCGCGCCGGACCGTGCCGAGGACGCCGCCGAGGACGAGTTGTCGGACCAATTGACGCCCGAGCACCGCGAAGGCACCCAAGAGGCCCAACGAGACAGGCTCGCCGAAGCGGATGCCGATGATGACACGACGACCGCAACGACCGAGAATGCCGTCGACGAAGGTATCGACCCCGCGCCGTTAGCCGACGCCACGCCCGAAGCTGCCACCGAGCCGGAGCAAGAACCGGAGGACAGCGCATTGCTGTCCAAGGCTGACCAGGTCGATGAGGCACTGGTCGATGAGGCACAGGCCGATGCAGATCGGGCCGATGCAAGTCAGGCCGAGGAAGATCAGGCCGAGGCAGCACCGACCGACACGGATGACGGCACGCCCCAGCAGCAGGCAGAGATCGCGCCGAGCACCCCCGCGATGCCCGAGCCCTTGCCGGAGGCGCCCGCCCATCCCGACGCGGACAGCGTGGCCGCCAAGCTGCAGCGCATCCGCGCCGTGGTTGGCCAGGGCAACGCCCAGACAACCGCGTCGGACTACACCGAAGACATGGGCGGCGACGATCTAAGCGCCGGGGGCATGCCCGACGTGACCGACTATTCTTCCACCCCCGCCGAGGCCGAAGAGCACGCCGACGAGGCAAAGTTCGACACCGCCGAGGACACCACAGAGACAGAGGCCGAGGAAATCGCGCCCACCGCAGACGCGCCGGCTGTCCTTGAGGTCGAGGCCGCCGTCCCCGAGGTCGAGCCGGCTGCCCCTGAAGTCGAGCCGGCTGCCCCCGAGGCCGAGCTCGCCGAGCCGGTCGACACCGATGAGCCGGAGGCGCCGGTCGAGGCCAGCGAAACGGTCGAGGACGCGGCCGAGGCCACCGAGGCCGATTCTGACACCGGTGAGACCGCCGCCGAGGACACCGTCCCGCAAGACGCCGCCGAGCGCGACGCCGAATTCGTCGGCGAGATCACCGAACCGGACCTGGCGACTCTGGACGGGGCCGACGACCTGGATGAATACCTGGGCAATCGCGGTCAGGCCGATCTGTCGCCCGAGGAAGAGGCCGAGTTGATGGAGGCCGTGGCCGAGGAACCCGCAGCGACCGACACCGACGACGACGCGGCGGTGAGCGCCGAACCGCGCAAGGGCTTCGAGACAACGCCGGAAGAGGACGAGGCCTCGCTCAACCGCCTGCTCGACGAAACCGACGCGCAGATGAAGGAACCCGAAGGCAACCGCCGCCGCGCAGCCATCGCCCATCTCAAGGCCGCCGTGGCGGCGACCCAGGCCGACGACGGGGACACCACCGAGGCCGAAGACAACGTGGAAAACGCGTTCCGCGACGATCTCGACAAGGTCGTGCGCCCGCGCCGCGCCCCCAAGGCCGACCATCACAGCGAACGGCCCCGCCCGGCCCCGCTGAAACTGGTTGCCGCTCAGCGCGTGGACGTGGCCGAGGACGAGGGCCCGGCCAAGCCGGTCCAGCCCGTGCGCCCGCGCCGGGTCCAGGCCCGCGCCCGCGCCGAGGGCAACGCGCCCGACGGCTTCGCCGAGTTCGCCGAACAGATGGAAGCGCGCGAGCTTCCGGAGCTATTGGAAGCCGCCGCCGCCTACACCTCCTTCGTGGAAGGGGCCGAGGAATTCTCGCGCCCGCAGATCATGCGCCGCGTGCGCCAGTTGACCCCCGACAGTTTCAATCGCGAGGACGGGTTGCGCAGCTTTGCCGACCTTTTGCGCGAAGGCCGCATCAACAAGGTGCGCAACGGCCGCTTTCAAGTGTCAGAGGATACGCGGTTCAATCCCCAGCGCCAGGCCAGCTAGGTCACGGCGTCAGGATCAGAAGAAGCGGGGCAGAAGGTAGTCTGCCCCGTTTCGCGTTGAGGCCGCGCCTGCAAGGCATATCACTCGCCCCGGCCGACGCCCTTGAACACCCATTTGAGGGGAAAGGCCCAGAGCACGCCCAGCCCGACATAGATCGCCAGTTCGGCGCCCAGCGGCGGGCCCGACAGCGGATCGGGCCAGAGCCAGTTCACCGCGGTGACGCAGGCCACGATATAGGCTGGCAGGCCAACCATCAGGATCAGAAGCGACAGGCGTTTGCGAGCTTTGAGCGACAGGGCCAAGGATGCCTCCTCAATCGGCGAAGGGGTCCGTCACGAGGATCGTATCGTCCCGTTCGGGCGAGGTGGAGAGTAGCGCGACCGGACATTCGATCAACTCTTCCACCCGGCGCACATACTTGATCGCGTTGGCCGGCAGGTCGGCCCAGCTGCGCGCGCCCTCGGTCGATTCCGACCAGCCGGGCATTTCCTCGTAGACGGGCTTGCACCGGGCTTGCTTGTCGGCGGCGGTGGGCAGGTAGTCCAGCCTCTCGCCGTCCAACTCGTAGCCAACGCAGATCTTGAGCGTTTCGAACCCGTCCAGCACGTCCAGCTTGGTCAGCGAAATCCCGGTCACACCCGAGGTGGCGCAGGTCTGGCGCACGAGCGCGGCATCGAACCAGCCACAGCGGCGCTTGCGGCCGGTGGTGGTGCCGAATTCATGGCCGCGCTCGCCCAGGCGCTGGCCATCGGCATCGTCCAGCTCGGTCGGGAACGGGCCCTCGCCCACGCGGGTCGTGTAGGCCTTCACGATGCCCAGAACATATTCGATGCTGCCCGGACCGACGCCGGTGCCCGTGGCCGCCTGGCCCGAGATCACGTTGGACGAGGTGACATAGGGATAGGTGCCGAAATCGATGTCCAGAAGCGCCCCCTGCGCGCCTTCGAACAGAATGCGCCGGCCCGATTTGCGCTTTTCGTTCAGCACCTTCCAGACCGGCCCGGCAAAGGGCAGGATCTGCGGCGCGATCTCTTTCAGCCGGGCGATCAGCGCGTCGCGGTCGATCGCCTCCAGCCCCAGGCCGCGGCGCAGCGCGTTGTGATGCACCAGTGCCCGGTCGACGCGGGTCTCCAGCGTGGCGTCATCGGCCAGGTCGGCCACGCGGATCACGCGGCGGCCGACCTTGTCTTCGTAGGCCGGACCGATGCCGCGCCCCGTCGTGCCGATCTTGGCGACGGAATTCTGGTTCTCGCGCGCCCGGTCCAGTTCCCCGTGGAAGGGCAGGATCAGCGGCGTGTTCTCGGCGATCATCAGTGTTTCGGGCGTGATCTCGACACCCTGGGCGCGGATCGTCTCGATCTCTTGCACCAGGTGCCAGGGGTCGAGGACCACGCCATTGCCGATGACCGACAGCTTGCCGCCGCGCACCACGCCCGAGGGCAGCGCATGCAGCTTGTAGACCGCACCGTCGATGACCAGGGTGTGACCGGCATTGTGCCCGCCCTGAAAGCGGCAGATCACATCCGCACGCTCGCTCAGCCAATCGACGATCTTGCCCTTGCCCTCGTCGCCCCATTGGGCGCCGACCACGACCACGTTTGCCATGCCAGTCTCCGGTTTGAAAAACGTCGTTTGCATACACGCGGGGACGGCCGGGTGAAACCGCAAACTTTCGCCCATATCGCCACATTGCCGCAGACCTGCCGAAATGCTGACCCAATGCCCTGACAGGCTATTGAACATGGGTATACGGAAACGAAAGATACTGGCCTGGGTCACATCGCTGTTCGTGTTGCTGGCGATTGGCTCGGGGCTCTTGTTCTATTTCGAGGGCGATGATGAGTTCGGCGGACTGACCGGCTTGCTCGGTTTCATTTTCGTTGTCTTTCCCCTGAGCATCATCGCGATCGCCCTCTTGGTGGCCACGATAAGCCTCTGGGCCGAGGGCCGCGACCTCTAGGGGTCTTGCGTCCCCATGTGTTCGGGCCCTCGTTTCCCATCCTTGCCTGTGCGCCGGTGGCGCGTGCCCTTGCTGCCGGCCCATCGGTTGAAGCCGTGCCTATCCTGGCCGGATTGGCGAGCGGGTCGGGCTGCGATCGCGGCTTTGCCTCAGCTAAGCCGACCGTTTCAGGGGCGGCCGTTCACGCGATCCAACCTGCCGCCAACGCGACGCCAACCGCAACGACGCTTCCCACCAGCCTGCTCAGAAGGAAGGGATTGCGCCGCCAGGGCGGCCGCGCAGGCAGTGCAGACGACGCCGCCAGAAGAATGACAAGCAAGAACCAGGTATATGTCAGGTCATCCCCGTCGCGATACGTCCAAATAACCACGAGCCAGAGCAACGCGGCGAACGGCTCCCACCACAGATGACCGGTGCGTTGAAACAAATTGCCGGCCTCCAGCTTGTCCAGGTCCAGATGGCGGTCGGCCAGATCCGGGGATTGCAGCGCAGCAGTCGAAGACAGCCTGCTGATGAAGGCCCCGAACAGAGGTGCGATCACCACCCAAACGGTAGCCTGCATCGCGATCTGGTCATCGCTGGTGTCATAGGTGACAAGGATCATCACCACGCCCCAGAAGGTCGCGGAGATTGTCGCAACGAAGTAGCGAAAACGCCGCCCCATGATCTGGCGCACGCGGGCGGAATTGAGCATCGCCATGCGGTCCGCCATCAGCAGCGGTACCGCCATCAGCAGGGCCGTGCGCCCCATCCAAGCCGAGTCAAACGCGCCGCCCTGGAGCAGTTGCATCCCGGCAGACAGTGCGGCGAGGACCAGCGGCGTGGCCCACATTATTGCGAACCATCGGTGCGGACGCATAGGCTGGGGAGGCTCGGCGGCCTTCATGGCACCCTCACAAACTCAAACAACTCATGATTTACAGCAGCGTGACGGCGCCGGTAAAGGGCGAATGGGGTTGCGGGCGGGCGCAATGGCTTCTAGATACGCCGATGTTGCGCAACCGAAGGCTCGCCCCATGCAGAACGTCGTTCTTGTCATCCACTTGCTTCTCGCCCTGACGCTGATCGGCGTGGTGCTGATGCAGCGCTCCGAGGGCGGCGGCCTTGGCATGGGCGGCGGCGGCGGCGGGGGACTTGTTTCCTCGCGCGGGGCGGCCACGGCACTGGGCAAGCTGACCTGGCTGCTGGCCATCGCCTTCATCTGCACCTCGATCGCGCTGACGATCCTTGCAGCACGCGATGCGGCGGAAAGCTCGGTCACCGATGCACCCGCCGGCGCCGAGGCTGTCGAGGACGCACCGGCAACGCCCAGCCTGGATAGCGATGCGCTTCTGCCGCCCTCGACCGAGGGCGGAACGGGGGACGCGCCGCTGATGCCGGACGCCAACTGACGATTACCAACTGACCACAATCGGTTGCGGGCGGTTTCTCCGCCCCAACATGATCTTGCGGCACCGGTTGCGTTCGCGGGGCGAATCCGGATACACTTAAATCCCGTGATCATGGGTTTCGCCTGAAACCCGAAATCCAAAACTTCTGGACGGTTTCACGGGGGCTTCCTTACCTATGGCGCGCTATATTTTCATCACGGGCGGTGTGGTTTCCAGCCTGGGCAAGGGTTTGGCCTCGGCCGCGCTGGGCGCGCTGCTGCAGGCGCGCGGCTTCTCGGTGCGGTTGCGCAAGCTCGACCCCTACCTGAACGTCGATCCCGGCACGATGTCGCCCTTCGAGCATGGCGAGGTCTTCGTCACCGACGATGGCGCGGAGACCGACCTGGACCTGGGCCACTACGAAAGGTTCACGGGCGTCGCCGCGCGCGGAACCGACTCGGTCTCGTCGGGGCGGATCTATTCCAACGTGCTGGAGAAGGAACGCCGCGGCGACTACCTTGGAAAAACGATCCAGGTGGTTCCGCACGTGACAAACGAGATCAAGGATTTCATCGGCATCGGCGATGATGAGGTCGATTTCATGCTTTGCGAGATCGGAGGCACGGTCGGCGATATCGAGGGCCTGCCCTTCTTCGAGGCGATCCGCCAGTTCAGCCATGACAAGCCGCGCGGCCAGTGCATTTTCATGCACCTGACCCTGCTGCCCTACCTGGCCGCCAGCGGCGAGCTGAAGACCAAGCCGACCCAGCACTCGGTCAAGGAACTGCAATCCATCGGTATCGCGCCCGATATCCTGGTCTGCCGGTCCGAACAGCCGATCCCGGAAAAGGAACGCGAAAAGATCGCGCTGTTCTGCAATGTCCGCAAGGAGGCCGTGGTCGCGGCCTATGACCTCAATTCCATCTACGAGGCTCCGCTGGCCTATCACCGCGAGGGCTTGGACCAGGCAGTGCTGGACGCCTTCGAGATCAGCCCTGCCCCCAAGCCCGACCTGCGGGTCTGGGAGGACGTGACCGACCGCATCCACAACGTGGATGGCGAGGTGAACGTGGCGATCGTCGGCAAATACACGCAGCTGGAAGACGCCTACAAATCCATCAAGGAGGCCTTGACCCATGGCGGCATGGCCAACCGGGTCAAGGTCAACGTGTCCTGGGTCGATGCCGAGGTCTTCGACCAGGACGATGCCGCGCCGCACCTGGAGGGCTTCCACGCGATCCTGGTGCCCGGCGGCTTCGGCGAACGGGGCACGGAAGGCAAGATCAAGGCGGCGCAATTCGCCCGTGAACGGCAGATCCCCTACCTGGGGATCTGCTTGGGCATGCAGATGGCCGTGATCGAGGCGGCGCGCAACGTCGCCGGGCTCAGCACGGCCGGGTCCGAGGAGTTCGACCACGAGGCGGGCAAGAAGCGCTTCGAGCCGGTGGTCTACCACCTCAAGGAATGGGTGCAGGGCAACGCTAAGGTCAAGCGCAAACATACCGACGACAAGGGCGGCACCATGCGTCTTGGCGCCTATGACGCGGTGCTCAGGGACGGATCGAGGGTGGCGCAGGTCTATGGCACCACCGCGATCGACGAACGCCACCGCCACCGCTACGAGGTGGACGTGAAGTATCGTGACCAGCTGGAGGAACAGGGCCTGGTCTTTTCGGGCATGTCGCCGGACGGCCGGCTGCCCGAGATCGTAGAATGGCGCGAGCATCCCTGGTTCATCGGCGTTCAGTTCCACCCCGAGCTGAAATCCAAGCCCTTCGCGCCGCATCCCCTGTTCGCGGATTTCGTTCGTGCTGCCCTGGAAACCTCGCGCCTGGTCTAGGCGGTTTCGGATCGCTTGCGCGATCCGACCGGGTGGGGGGCCAGCCCCCCACACCCCCCGGGATATTTTCGGTCCAAAGAAACTGGGGCTGTGCCTTGCCCTTTTGGCCGGTTCGGCCGGGGCGCAGGTCGTCGAGGCCGATTACAACAGGGTTGCCGCCGAACTGGGCGGGGTTTTCGACTTCGAGGCTTTCGAGGGCCTGCCGGAACCGGGCGCCCGGATCGACGGGGTGATCGCCGGGCCGGGGCTGAGCATCGGGGAACGGTTCGAAGGGCAGACCGCAGAGCGTTGGTTCGAGGACTGGCCGCAAGAACGGGCCCGGCCGTTGACGCTTGAAAGCCTGACCATACTGCCGGGAGCGCCCGGGCAAAACCACGCTGTGGCCTATCACGCCGGGTTCGGATCAAACGCGCTGTTTC
The DNA here is from genome assembly GCA_009908505.1 of Alphaproteobacteria bacterium. Classification (GTDB taxonomy): domain Bacteria; phylum Pseudomonadota; class Alphaproteobacteria; order Rhodobacterales; family Rhodobacteraceae; genus Salibaculum. The sequence goes on from JAAAPD010000032.1 coordinate 26,789, forward strand.
CCGTCGGCCCCGAAGGTTTCGAGAGGATAGAAGGGCGTGGCGAGGGCGTCACGTCTGTCCGCTACACGCAGCCGCAGGTCGCCGTCGGGTTTCGCGTACACGCGGACTACACGGACCCGCTGGGCGTGCGGCCCGGTGCCGGGTACTTGGAGATCCATTTCTTTGATCCTGACGCGAGGCTGCTGGACTCCGTTTTTGTGAACCTGCGCGACGGGGTCGTGGCGCTGGCCTATCGCAGCCTGTCCGACCCGATCGGCGGCATCCAGATCGAGCATTTCGATCCCGGCGGCATTGCGCTTGACGATATTCTCTTTTCCGAAGCGGAGCTGTTGGGCTGAAATTCCCCTTTGCAACCGGTGCGTGCCGGCCGCAAAGTGGCAGCGACGACACCAGCGACGAGAAGGCGATGTTCGAGAAACTTCTGGCACGGCTGCACCTGGCCGACCCCCCCGAAACCCCGATGCCGCCCGCAGATGCACAACATGCCCTGGGCGCCCTTCTGGTGCGGGTGGCCAAGGCCGACCGCGCCTACCTGTTCGCCGAGATCGAAGAGATCGACCACATGCTGTCCGATCTCTATGATCTGAACCCGGTCGAAGCCGCCCGCATGCGCGCCCAGTGCGAAAAGCTGGAAGCGGCGATGCCGGACACGGCCGCGCTGGCCCATATCCTGGACGCGGGCATCGGCGAGGCGGACAAGGAAAGCTTCGTGCGCGGGCTGTGGCGGGTATCGGCCGCCGACGGATTCCGCCATGAAAGCGAAACCCAGGTGGTCGCGCTGGCGACCGAGGCGCTGGGCCTGGCGCCCGAGCGGGCCCGGGCCTTGCGCGATCCGGCCTGAGCGGGCCGGGATTGGCCTTTGACCGAACGCAGCGTATATCGACCCCATGTTAGCCGATCTTCTACGCGCCCTGACCGCCCCGACCCCGCAGGCCATCCAGGCCGATGATGCCCATCTGGCCCTGGCCGCGCTGCTGGTGCGAATCGCCCGGGCCGATGGGGACTACGACGAGTCCGAGATCGCCCGTATCGACGGGGTGCTACGCGCCCAGTTCGATTTGTCCCCCGAGGCCGCCGCCAGCATGCGCGCGGAGGCCGAGCAGGTCGAGGCCGAGGCCCCCGACACAGTGCGATTCACCCGCGCCATCAAGGACAGCGTGCCTTACGAGGAGCGCGAGGGCGTGATTGAGGCGCTTTGGGAGATCGTGCTGGCCGACGGGGTGCGCGATCACGAGGAAGACGCGCTGTTACGGCTGGTCGCGCCCATGCTGGGCGTGACCGACCAGGACAGCGCCCATGCCCGCCGCCGCGTCGAGGCGCGCAAGGGGTGATCGCGGCCCTGCCCATGTATGACGGGCCCGAAACGCGGGCGGCGACGGACCGATTCTGGCAACTGATCAACGAGGGGCTCGCCCGGCACGGCATCGACGGACCGGACTCGTTGACCCGCGACCGCACCCTCTGGGAAATCTGGCAGGCCCCCGACCTCGTGCTGGCGCAGACCTGCGGCCTGCCCTACCGCGCCCGGCTGCACGGGTCGGTGACCCTGATCGGGGCGGCCGATTTCGGCCTGCCCGGTTGCGCACCGGGAGAGTATAACAGCGTGATCCTGGGACGCGCTGGCCCCTTGCCAGACGCGCCCGTGCTGGCGGTGAACGAGGCCCTCAGCCAGTCGGGCTGGGCGGCGCTGGACGGGTTTTGCCGCGACAGGGGCCTGACCCCCTCGGATATCGTTCTGACCGGCGCGCATCGCGCCTCGGTCCGGGCGGTGCTGGACGGGCGCGCGGACCTTGCCGCCTGCGACGCGCAGAGCTGGTGGCTGATGCAGCGCCACGACGATTGGTCCGGGTCGGCCGCCGAGATCGCCCGGACGCCGCCCACCCCCGGCCTGCCCTTCATCACCCGCGCCGGGCAGGACCCGGCCCCCTACCTGGACGCCCTTCGCGACGCCTGTGCCGCGCTGGCCCCAGAGGATCGCGCCGCGCTCAACCTGCGGGGGATCGTGGCCATGACGCCCGGATGCTATACCGCCCTGTCCATTCCGCGGGCACCGGGCAAGCCACGGGCGTGACGGCAGGCGCCGCGCACGGAAATCGTTGCATTCCCGGCGGAATCGCGCCCTATTACAGGGCCAAGCAACACCAAGAGGCCCCGTGACCGATCCGGCATCCGCCCCCGTCCTTGAAATCCGCAACCTTCACAAGGCCTATGGGTCGCTCGAGGTCATCAAGGGTGTCGACCTGTCCGCGCCCGCGGGGCATGTGCTCAGCCTGATCGGGTCATCGGGGTCCGGCAAGTCCACGATCCTGCGCTGCGCGAACCTTCTGGAGGACAGCCAGCAGGGCGATATCCTGTTTTGCGGCGAACCCGTGACCTGGAAGGGCGAAGGTCTGAACCGCCATCCGGCCGACAAGACGCAAATGATCCGAATCCGCACGAACCTGTCGATGGTATTCCAGCAGTTCAACCTGTGGGCGCATATGACCATCCTGCAGAACGTGATGGAGGCGCCTCTCACCGTGCTGAAACGCGACCGGGACGAGGTCGTAGCCTCGGCGCGTGCCTACCTGGACAAGGTGGGGATCGCGGACAAATGCGATGCCTACCCCGCGCAGTTGTCCGGCGGGCAGCAACAGCGCGCCGCCATCGCCAGGGCGCTTTGCATGGAGCCCAAGGCACTTCTGTTCGACGAACCCACCAGCGCGCTGGACCCCGAACTGGAACAGGAGGTCGTGCGCGTGATAAAGTCTCTGGCCGAGGAAGGCCGCACCATGCTGGTCGTCACCCATGACATGAAGATGGCCGCCGATATCTCGGACCATGTCGTATTCTTGCACCGGGGCCTTGTCGAGGAACAGGGCAGCCCGGACCAGGTCTTTGGAAACCCGCAATCGGAACGTTTGCGCGGTTTTCTGTCGGCAACCGCCCATACGTAACGGTTGCCAAATGCGAACCGGCAGGGAATCCTCTGCCACAGGGTCCTTCGGGGCCGAAACCAACGGGAGAAACCAATGAAAAAACTGGCTCTTACGACCGCGACACTGGCGCTCCTCGCCGGGGCGGCTTCGGCGCAAGACGTTGTCCGAATGGGCACCGAAGGCGCCTACCCTCCGTGGAACTTCATCAACGACGCGGGCGAGATCGACGGCTTCGAGCGCGAGCTAGGCGACGAGCTGTGCGCACGCGCCGAGCTGAACTGCGAATGGGTGACCAACGAGTGGGATTCAATCATCCCCAACCTGGTATCCGGCAACTACGACACCATCATCGCCGGCATGTCGATCACCGATGAACGCGACGAGGTCATCGACTTCACCCAGGCCTATACCCCGCCGGATCCTTCGGCCTACCTGGCCATGTCCGCCGACATCGATGTCGACGGCGCGGTTGTGGCGGCCCAGACGGGCACGATCCAGGCGGCCTTCGTGGCCGACCAGGGCTGGACCCTGGTGGAATTCGCCACCCCCGAGGAAACCATCTCGGCCGTCCGCAACGGCGAAGCCGACGCGGTGCTGGCCGACAAGTCGTTCCTTGACGGCGCGCTGGAAAGCAACCCCGACCTGGTCATGCTGGAGCGCATGGAACAGATCGGCGGCGGCGTCGGCATGGGCGTGCGCGAAAGCGACGCGGAGCTGCGCGAAACCTTCGACGCGGCGATCCAGTCCATGAAGGATGACGGCACGCTCAACGCGATGATCGAGAAATGGGAAGTGGCCTCGACCTTCTGAGCCCTCTCAGCCCCGCGCCGGACCGTCCCAGCGCGGGGCCCCTTCCATTTTTCGGCAAATGACCTGCATTTGCACCGCTGATCCGAGGCGTCGCCATTTTCAGTTACTGCTCCGATCCCTCGATACTGGAAGGCCTGCAATGGCTGTCGTGCTACCTGACCACGGGCAAGCACATGAATTTCTACGTGTCCTTCGGCACGGTGCTGCTGTTGCTTGCGATCACCGCGCCCACGGCGCTGGCCTTCGGGTTCGGCGGCGCCATGGCCGCGCGCAGCCGGTTCCTGCCCCTGTCCTGGCTGGGCAAGGCTTATATCGCGATCGTGCGCGGCGTGCCGGATATCGCGTTTTTCCTGTTCTTCGTGATCGCGCTGGACCAGGCCTTCGAATACATCCGCCACCAGGTCAAATGCCCCGACTGGCCCGATGCCATCCGCCAGGGTAACGATTTCGTCGTCTGTTCCGAGGCCAAGCTGCCCTTGGGCAACGCGGCGCAATGGGTGCACGAAACCTACGGGTTCGTTCTGGCGGTCCTGACCTTTTCCATCGTCTTCGGCGCATTCGCGGCCAACGTGCTTTATGGTGGCATGCGCGCGGTGCCCCAAGGCCAGCTGGAAACGGCCGAGGCCTACGGGATGTCCCGGCGCCAGACCTTCTGGCGTATCCTCGTGCCGCAGATGTGGGTCTATGCCCTGCCCGGCCTTGGCAATCTTTGGATGGTGCTCACCAAGGCGACGCCGCTGCTGTTCCTGCTGGGGGTCGAAGATATCGTCTACTGGGCGCGTGAGCTGGGCGGAATCAAGGGCGAACGTTTCACCGCCTATCCCCATGGCGACTGGCGCATGTGGTATTTCCTGGTCCTTCTGGTCTTCTACCTCGGCCTGACACGCGTGTCGGAAATCGTGCTGGACGGCTTGATGAGGAAACTGACCCACGGTCAGGCTACATCGGGCGGCGAAGCCCAGCGCAAGGTGGCAGCATGACGAAACGAACCTCCAGAATTTCGTTCCGGGTGCAAAATTCTGGAATTTTACGCACACCGAGGGCAGCGCCATGAGCTGCTGGCAAACCATATCCGACTACGCCTTCCGCTCCCTCGGCTTTGGCGAACGCTTGCTGCCGCGCGGGGATTTCACGCTGTGCCAACAGTTCACCCTGATCGGATCGGGGATGATCTGGAACGTCTATTTCGGGCTGATCGCCCTGCTGACCGGGTTCTTCCTGGCCACCGCCGTGGCCATGGGCAAGGCCAGTTCCAACCGGCTGATCCGCAAGCCCTCGGAATGGTTCATCTTCCTCTTCCGGGGCTCGCCTCTCTTCATCCAGTTCTTCTTCGCCTATTTCTTCTTTCTCAGCCTGAAATCGCAATACGCGGTCTTCGATCCCTTCACCTCGGCTGCCATCGGGGCGGCGATCGTGCTGTTCCTGAACACCGCCGCCTATTCCGGTGAAATCTTCTATGGGGCGCTGCAATCCATCCCCAAGGGCGATACGGAGGCCGCCGATGCCTATGGCTTTTCAGGCTGGGCCAAGTTCCGCAAGATCACATGGCCCACCATGCTGCGCCTGGCCTGGCCCGCCTATACGAACGAGGCGATCTTCCTGTTCCATTCCACGACGCTGGTCTTTTTCAGCGGCTTCCCCGCCTGGCAACAGCGCGGCGACGCGCTCTATTACGCCAGCTATTTCGCCGACAAGACGTTCAATCCCTTCGTGCCCTACCCGATCCTGGCTGGCTATTTCATCCTGATGACACTGGTGATCATCACCGTCATGGGGGCGATCAACCGCCGCCTGAACCGCCACCTGCCGCAGGATCGGCGCCCGCGGATGCGGTTCCGCACCCCGGCCATGCGCTGATGGAGGGCCTCCGCGCCATCCGGACGGCGACAGCAGACCTCAACGGTATAGCCCGGGGCAAGCGCCTGCCCGGCCGGATGGGGGACAAGGTCTTGACCGACGGCGCGCGCTTTCCGCTGTCGGTTCTCAACCTGGACATTTGGGGCGAGGATATCGAGGACAGCCCGCTTGTCTTTGCCAGCGGCGACCCCGATGGCGTTGCCCGGCCCACTGAACGTGGCCCCCTGCCCCTGCCGTGGCTGGATACGCCCAGCGCGCTGGTTCCGATGTGGATGTATCACGAGGATGGCCGCGTCTTCGAAGGCGATCCCAGACAGGCGCTGGCGCATCTGCTGGTGCGCTTCACCGAACGCGGCCTGTTCCCACTGGTCGGCACCGAGCTGGAATTCCACCTTGTCGATGACAGCGGCGAGGACATCGCGCCCGCCGCTTCGCCCCGCTCGGGCAAGCGGCGCAGCGGGGGCGATATCCTGTCATTGCGGCAGCTCGATGCCTTCGACGCCTTTTTCACCGACCTCTATGACGGGGCCGAGGCCATGGGCATCCCCGCCGAAACCGCCATTTCCGAAAGCGGGCTTGGCCAGTTCGAGGTCAATCTGGGCCACCGCGAGGCGCTGAGCGCGGCCGACGACGCCTGGCTGTTCAAGATGCTGGTTCACGGCATGGCCCGCAAGCACGGTTTCGCCGCCAGTTTCATGGCCAAGCCCTGGCCAGACCAGGCCGGCAACGGCATGCATGTGCATGTCTCGGTGCTGGATGACACCGGCGCAAACGCCTTCGATGACGGCACCGAAGCGGGCAGCGCCCTGCTGCGCCAGGCCATCGGCGGCTGCCTTGCGGCCATGCCCGCCTCGACCCTGGTGTTCGCCCCCCACGGGACCAGCTATGACCGGTTCGTGCCCGGCGCCCATGCACCCACCGGCGTGGGCTGGGCCTATGAAAACCGCACCGCCGCCCTGCGTGTGCCCGGCGGCGCCCCCACCGCGCGGCGCCTGGAACACCGCGTGGCCGGGGGGGACGTGAACCCCTACCTGATGATCGCCGCCGTTCTGGGCGCCGTGATCAACGGCATCGCCGACCGCGCCGATGCGCCCGAACCGTTCACCGGCAACGCTTATGATCGCGACCTGGCACAAATTCCCCAGGACTGGCACACAGCCATCGACCTGTTCGAAAACAGCCCCGAGATCGCCCGCATCTTTCCCGCCGGGCTGATCGCCAATTTCGTCGCCACAAAACGGCAAGAGGCGCGAAAGCTGGCCAACCTGGACGCCGCGGCCCGGCGCGATCTCTACCTCGACATCGTCTAGGCGCGGGCCTAGGCTGCGGAAAAACACCCGAAGGTGACCCATGAAAATCGGTATCCTGCAAACCGGCCATGCGCCAGATCAGCTTCGCCCCGTGCTGGGCGATTACGCTGACCTGTTCCGGAAATTGCTGGGCGGCCAGCGCTTCGCGTTCGAAATCTACAGCGTCGTCGATGGCACGTTTCCGCCCGGCCCCGAGGCCTGTGACGGCTGGCTCATTACCGGGTCCAAGCACGGCGCCTACGAGGATCACCCCTGGATCCCGCCGCTCGAGGACCTGATCCGCGCCATCCGCGACAGCGGCCGGCCGATGGTGGGCATCTGTTTCGGCCACCAGATCGTCGCCCAGGCCCTGGGCGGGCGGGTCGAGAAATTCGCCGGCGGCTGGGCCGTGGGTCGGCAGGCCTATGACTGGCAGGGCGAGACCGTGCACCTTAATGCCTGGCACCAGGACCAGGTCGTGGCGCTGCCGGACGGGGCCGAGGTGATCGCCTCGAACCCCCATTGCGCCTATGCCGCGCTTCGGATCGGTGATGCGGTGCTGACCGTGCAGCCCCATCCCGAGTTCGACCACGAGGTGATCGCGGGCCTGATCGACCATCGCGGTGATGCCGTTCCCGGCGACCAGCTGGACGCGGCCCGCGCCAGCCTTGGTGCGCCCGTGGCCAACGACCGGCTCGCCCGGCAGATCGGCGCCTTTCTCAAGGCCAAGGTGCCCGCATGAAGCCCTGGGTGAAACGGATTCCCGACGCGGCCCAGGTCTATATCGAGACAAATCGCCTTGATGAGGTTGAATGCATGATCGCCGACCTGCCCGGGATTGCCCGCGGCAAGGCCGTTCCCGCCACCAAGTGGGAGCGAATGCAGAAATTCCATCTGCCCAACTCGATCTTTTTCCAGACCATCACCGGTGGCTGGGGCGAGGCGGCCGGGGACGAGGGCTTTACCGAGCCGGACATGGTGCTGTTTCCCGACCTCGGCACCGCGACGGCCGCGCCTTGGGCCGATGACGGCACGCTGCAGGTGATCCACGATGCCTACGACCAGAAAGGCCGGCCGATTCCCTTCGCGCCGCGCAACGTGCTCAAACGGGTGGTCGAGCTATACGCCAAGGAGGGCTGGACCCCGGTCGTCGCGCCGGAAATGGAATTCTTCCTGGTGGCGCGCAATGTCGACCCGGCCAAGCCGATCGAACCGATGATGGGCCGGTCCGGTCGCCCCGCCGCCGCGCGCCAAGCCTATTCCATGTCGGCGGTCGACGACTATGGTCCCGTGATCGACGACATCTACGAATACGCGGAGATCCAAGGCTTCGAGATCGACGGCATCACCCAGGAAGGCGGCGCCGGACAACTGGAAATCAACCTGCGCCATGGCAACCCGATCAAACTGGCAGACGAGGTGTTCTACTTCAAGCGCCTTCTGCGCGAGGCGGCGTTGAAACACGACTGTTTCGCCACCTTCATGGCCAAGCCGATCGAGGGCGAACCGGGCAGCGCCATGCATGTGCATCACTCGATCCTCGACGCCGAGGGCGACAACCTGTTCACCGGCCCCAATGGCGGCGAAACCGATGCCTTTTTCCAGTTCATCGGCGGTTTGCAGACGCACCTGCCCTCGGTCGTGGCGCTGATGGCGCCTTATGTGAACAGCTACCGGCGCTACGTGCGCGACCACGCCGCCCCGATCAACCTGGAATGGGCCCGCGACAACCGCACCACGGGCCTGCGCGTGCCGGTCAGCGACCCGGCCTCGCGCCGGATCGAGAACCGCCTGGCGGGGATGGATTGCAACCCCTACCTGTGCATCGCGGCCTCGCTGGCCGCCGGATACCTGGGACTGAAACAGGACCTCTGGGCCGACAAGAGCTATCGCGGCGATGCCTATGACGGAAAACCGGACCTGCCCCAGGGGCTGGGCGCTGCGCTGGACCTGTTCGACGGGAACACAGACATGCAAGAGGTCCTGAGCCCCGAATTCACCCGTGTCTATTCCATCGTCAAGCGCGCCGAATACGAGGAATTCCTGCAGGTGATTTCCCCGTGGGAACGCGAACACCTGTTGTTGAACGTCTGATGCCGAACCCGCTCTACCGTAACGACCACCCCGCCACCTATCCCGACAGCTGGTACGTGGCCTCGTCGAAAATTCCCGCCGAACGGCCGGGCCTGCGCGGCCAGCAGACGGCGGATGTCTGCATCGTGGGCGCGGGGTTCTGCGGCCTGACGGCGGCGCTGCACCTGGCGCAGGCGGGGATGTCGGTGATCGTGCTGGACGCGCATCGCGCGGGCTGGGGCGCGTCGGGGCGCAATGGCGGGCAGGTCGGCAGCGGGTTCAACAAGGACCAGCGCTGGCTGGAGGCGAAGATGGGCAAGGGCCCGGCCAAGGCCCTATGGGACATGACCGAAGAGGCCAAGCAGATGCTGCGCGACCTGTCGGCGGAACATGCCCCCGATGCGCAGTTCAAGCCGGGCGTGGCCCATGGCGCCTACTCGGTGACCGAAGCCGCCGCGCTGCATGACGAGGCCGAATTCCTGGACAAGGCCTATGGCTACACGCAGGTCAAATCCCTGACGGCCAAGCCGTTCCAGCGGATCGTGCGCTCACCGCTCTACCAGGGCGGTGTGATCGACCTGGGCGCGGGCCACATCCACCCGCTGCGCTATGCATTGGGGCTGGCGCGGGCCGCCGAAATGGCCGGCGCGATCATCCACGAACGATCCGAGGTGCATCATATCGAGCCGGGCAATCCGGCGGAGGTCCGCACAGGATCGGGGCGGGTCCATGCGAAATTCGTCCTGCTGGCAGGCAATGGCTACCTGCCGAACCTGAACCGCAAGGTCGCGGCACGGACCATGCCGCTCAATTCCTTCATCGCCGCGACCGAACCGCTGGGGGACCGGGCCGCCGATGTGCTGGCCGAGGATATCGCCTGCGCCGACAGCAAGTTCGTGGTCAATTATTTCCGCCTGTCCGAGGACAAGCGCCTGCTGTTCGGCGGGCGCGAAAACTACACGATCGCGTTCCCCCGCTCGATCGAGCCGGAACTGCGCACACGCATGGAAACCACGTTCCCGCAGCTCAAGGGTATCGGCATCGACCATGTCTGGGGCGGCACGCTGGGGATCACCCTGACCCGCCTGCCGCTGGTCACGCGGCTGCACGACAACATGCTCAGCGCCGGAGGGTTTTCCGGCCATGGGGTCGCCCATTCGGGCATGGCCGGAAAACTGATGGCCGAGGCGGTGATGGGACAGGCGGGCCGGTTCGACATCTTTGCCAAGCTGCCCGTGCCCCCCTTTCCCGGCGGCGCGGCCTTCCGCGCGCCGCTGCTGACCCTTGCCATGAGCTGGTATTCCCTGCGGGACCGGTTGGGCATCTGAGGCACTGATTCAAACCTGCAACAGTTTTCGGGACCCGGCGGCATTGCCCCGCCGGCGTCATGGATTCGACACATGGCTTGTGTTAAGAAAAATCAAAGCAACATTTCGAATTTTCCGAAAAAGAGCCCGAGCCATGCCCCAGATCCCCAATGTCTACGACGCGGAACCGATCCCGGCCGCCGCCATGGAAGAGGTCACGCGCCTGCTTAACACCGGCGACCTGTTCCGCTATACCGCGCCCGAAAACGCGCCGGTCTCACTTCTGGAACAGGAATTCGCCGCCCTTCTCGGCACGAAATACGCGCTGGCCGTGTCGTCCTGTTCTGCGGCGCTGTTCCTTTCGCTCAAGGCGCTGGACCTGCCCCGCGATGCAAAGGTCCTGATCCCGGCCTTTACCTTCGCCGCTGTGCCATCCTCGATCGTGCACGCGGAGTGCCAGCCGATGCTGGTTGAATGCGGCGAGAACTACCGCATCGACATGGCCGATTTCGAGGCCAAGCTACCCCAGGCAGATGCCGTCATCATCAGCCACATGCGCGGCCATACCAGCGACATGGACGCGATCATGGCCCTTTGCGATGCCGCCGGCACGCCGGTCATCGAGGACGCCGCCCATTCCCTTGGAACCACCTGGCACGGGCGCAATATCGGCACGATCGGCAAGATCGGCTGTTTCTCGTTTCAATCCTACAAGCTGATCAATGCCGGCGAGGGCGGGATCATGGTGACGGACGATGCCGACCTGGTGGCCCGCGCGGTGATCATGTCGGGCGCCTACGAACACAGCTGGATGAAGCATGACGTGCCTTCCAAGGCGATGCAGGCCTGGCAGAACAAGCTGCCGCTCTACAACCTGCGCCTGTCGAACCTGTCGGCGGCGATCATTCGGCCCCAGCTGCCGGAACTGGCCCGCCGGGTCCGCGACGGGCGGCGCAACCATGACCACGTCGCCGGGCTGCTGAATGCCAGCCCCTGGCTGAGCGTGCCCGAGAAGCTTGCCCCGGAAAACCGCGCACCCGATTCCATCCAGTTCAACCTTGTCGGCATGACCGAGGACCAGATCAGTGCCTTTGCAAAGGCCGCCGCCGCACGTGGCGTCAAGGTGCAGATCTTCGGGCGTAGCACCGACAACGCCCGCGCCTTCTGGAACTGGCAGTTCCTTGGCCGCGACTGGGACCTGCCCCGGACCCGCGCAATGTTGATGACCGCCTGCGACGTCCGTCTGCCCGCCCGCCTGAGCGTGGAGGATTGCAGCATCGTCGCCGGGGAACTCGTGGCCGCCGCCCAGGACGCGATGACCTCGTCCGGCACCGCGGTCGCCGCCGAATAGCCTAGCCCAGGATGCGCAGCTGCCCTGCAAGCCAGGGCAGCTTTCGCGTGGCCGGCTCCACGATAATCTCGGCCAGTAGCGCCCTCAGGCGCGCCGCCATGTCCCCGGGCATGTCGCCCAGGACATCCCGTCGCGCGACCAGCGAAATGCGGCGGCTCAGCGGCTCGAAGGGCAGCGGGTGCAGCTCGACCGCGTCGCGGAACCGCGCCGCGTGGGACCAGCCCAGGGGCGTCAGGATCGACCAGCCCGCCCCGGCGGCCACCATGGCCAACACCGCGTGATAGCTGTCCAACTCGAAGCGGTGATTCAGCGTCAGGTTCTGCCGCACGAGGTGACCGGCGATCATCTGGCCCATGTGGTGACGCGTCGTGTATTGCACCATGGGCATGCGCCGCAATTGCCGCAGCATGTCTCCCTGCCCCAGCGCCCCCTTGGGACCCGCGACAACGAAGGGTTCCTCGAACAGCGGGTGTACCTCCATCCACTCGGCGCCCGAGCCGATGTCACTGGCCACGACAACGTCCAGCGCCCGGGCCTGGAGCATCTCGAACAACCTGTGCGAGGCGCCGGTTTCCAGCAGGAACTGGCAGTTTTTCAGCTCTTCACCCATCTCGGACAGCAGGCGCGGCGTCACGTCGGCGTCGAAATCCTCGATCATGCCCAGGCGCAGCCGCGTCAGGCGCGACAGGTCCGCTATGGCCAGCTCGGCGCGGGCCTGTTCCGCCTCGCTGAGGATGGCATTGGCCCGGCGCAGGAACATCTCGCCCGCCGGCGTCGGGATCACGGGTCGCGCATTGCGGTTCAGAAGCGTCGTGCCGATCGCCGCCTCCAGGTTGGTCAATTGCTGCGACACGGTCGCCGCCGAGGAATTCAGCCGCCTGGCCGCCGCCGAGATCGACTGTTCCTCGGCCGTGGCCACGAAAACCTCGACCCCCCAAAGCGTGATCTTTCCCGATGCTGCCGCCATGCCTGCCCCTTTCCCGTACAGATTAGCCCCGCCACAACGGCAATTGAAAGCCCCGACACTGGCGCCTAATCTCGCGCAGATGACAGTCCAAGAGGTGGCCGATGCCCGACGACAAGAGCAATTCCTGGGAATCCCGCGCCGATGCGCGAAGCTTCTACGGGTTCACCGATCTGCCCACGATCCACGACCGGGGGGCGGTGATCGTTACCCATGGGGAAGGGCCCTACATTGTCGACGTGCATGGCAACCGCTACCTGGACGCCAATTCGGGCCTGTGGAACATGGTGGCCGGATTCGACCATCCCGGCCTGATCGAGGCCGCCAAGGCGCAATATGACCGCTTTCCCGGCTATCACGCCTTTTTCGGGCGCATGTCCGACCAGACGGTGATGCTGTCGGAAAAGCTGGTCGAGGTGTCCCCGTTCGCCGAGGGCAAGGTGTTCTACACCAATTCCGGGTCCGAGGCGAACGACACCATGGTCAAGATGCTTTGGTTCCTCTGGGCCGCCGAGGGTCAGCCGCGGCGCCGCAAGATCCTGACCCGCAAGAACGCCTATCACGGGGTCACGGCGGTGTCGGCCTCGATGACGGGCAAACCCTACAATTCCGTCTTCGGGCTGCCGCTGGACGGGTTCGTGCACCTGACCTGCCCGCATTTCTGGCGCGAGGGGCGCGATGGCGAAACCGAGGCGGAGTTCACCGCCCGGATGGGCCGCGAGCTGGAAGAGGTCATCGCCCGCGAAGGCGCCGAGACCATCGCCGGCTTCTTCGCCGAACCCGTCATGGGCGCCGGCGGCGTGATCCCGCCGTCAGAGGGCTATTTTCAGACCATCGCGCCGATCCTGCACGAACACGGGATCCCGATGATTTCCGACGAGGTCATCACCGGGTTCGGCCGTACCGGCGAAACCTGGGGCTGCGAGACCTATGGCTTCACCCCCGACGCGATCATCTCGTCCAAGAACCTGACGGCCGGGTTCTTCCCCATGGGCGCGGTGATCCTCGGGCCGGACTTGTCGAACCGGCTGCAGGCGGCCTCCGAGGCGATCGAGGAATTCCCGCACGGTTTCACCGCCTCAGGGCACCCGGTGGGCTGCGCCATCGCGCTCAAGGCCATCGACGTCATCCTGAACGAGGGGCTGGCCGAGAATGTCCGCGCCCTGACCCCGAAATTCGAGGCCGAGCTGGCCCGGCTGGCCGAGCACCCGCATGTCGGCGAATGGCGGGGCAAAGGGCTGATGGGCGCGCTGGAGGCGGTGGCCGACAAGGCGACGAAAACGCCGTTCGACGGGGCGCTGTCCGTCAGCGAGCGGATCGCCAATGCCTGCACCGACCAGGGGTTGATCTGTCGGCCGCTGGGTCAATCCATCGTTCTGTGCCCGCCCTTCATCATGACCGAGGGGCAGATGGACGAGATGTTCGGCAAGCTTGAGGCGGCACTCGATAGGGTCTTCAGCGAGGTCGCTTAAGGCGGCGTTAACCCTGTCGCAATCAGGGTGGCGGCATGGAAAATGTCACACAGATACATCTCTGGCCGCGCAAGCAGGATTGGCTGGACCAGGTCTTTCATTGCCGCGCCGCAATCTCCGCCTGATCCGAACCCGGGCACACTTCGTGATCGTCTGAAATCCCGGACCGATCGACGTGTTGGTCTGATCAAATTTTGGGAATTTCGTTCTACTTGCCCATCTTCGCCAGTTTTTCCTGAAGCTTGGCAAGCTCGGCCTTGATCTCGTCGAGGTCTTCCTCTTCCTCATCCTTGTCGGCCGGGGCATCGGGCGTCGCGCCCTGCCCCGTGCTTCTCATGACGCCACCGGTCATGGCCTTGAGAAAGGCCTGTTGTTGCGCCTGCATCGCCTCGAACCCAGGCATTTGCGACAGCGCCCCCATGGGCCCCATGTTCTCCATCATCTTGGACTGGCTGTCGCGCAGCATCTCGAAGGACTGGGCCAGGAATTGCGGCACGATCGACATCGATTGGCTGGTGTAGGACCGCACCAGGTCGGTCAGAACGTCCACCGGCAGCACGCTTTCGCCGCGGCTTTCGTGTTCGGCGATGATTTGCAGCAGGTATTGGCGCGTCAGATCATCGCCGGATTTCAGATCCACGATCTGGACCTCGCGCCCGTCGCGGATGAAGGCTGCGATATCCTCGAGCGTCACGTAGTCGCTGGTCTCGGTATTGTACAGGCGGCGACTGGCATAACGCTTGATCAGAAGTGGCTGGGATTTCTCGGCCAAGGTTTCCCCTCCTCAGGACCTTTTTGCGGTGCAGAGAAGCGTGAATGCCTTTGCAGAAAAAAGCAAGGGCGAGCTGCATGCGCAACTCGCCCCGCGTGACGTCGGCCCTCAGGGAGGAGGAGGGAGGGCCGGGCGTTCTTTACTTCGCGGCCTTCTTGGCAGCGGCGGTCACTTCCTGAGTGGCCTTCTTGGCGGCAGCGCTCATGTCTTCGGACATGTCCTTGCCGGCGGCCATCATCAGTTCCAGCGTCTCGGTCTGGACCTTCTTGGCGATCTCGGCATAGGCAGCCATGTGCTCGGAAGCAGCTTCGGCAGAAGCCGAGGCGAAATCGGTCATCGCCTTGGCGTAGTCGGCCGGTTCGCTCTTGGCTTTGGCCATCTCGTTCATCTTGGCCAGTGTGTCCTGGGTCCACTTGGCGCTCAGGTCGGTGGACTTCTGCGCGGCGTCGATGGACACGGCGGAAAGTTTCTCGGCCAGGTTGGTCTGGGTCTTGAAGGCATCTTCCATGCCTTTGGTATCAACCGGGAATGCGCCCATCATGTCTTTCATGACGGTGGTGAAATCTTGGGTCTTGGTCGCCATTGGTATGGTCCTTTTTGATCGAGTGATCGGGAAAATCCCGCTTTCTGCAACTGCAAGAAATGTAAATGCTGCATCGCAGCAATTCAAGGATTTTTCTGCATTGCAGCAAGAATTTCACAAAACTCCTGAAACGCATTGAAAAACAACCGCCTGGGTTGAAACATTCCGCGCGAACCCGGCCTCAGCCTGTGATTTTCGGCTTGTCCGCGACCACGTAGGTGCCCGGTGCGCGGGCGATCGGGGGATGAATCTCGGAACCCGGCTCGCGCGCGGCGGTCTTCTTGCCCGACCGCTTGCGCAGCCACTTTTCCCAGTGCGGCCACCAGCTGCCCGCGTGCTGCTCTGCACTCGCCTGCCAGTCCTCGGGCGACAGCGAAAGATCGTCGTTGGTCCAATAGCCATACTTGTTCTTGGCCGGCGGGTTGACGATGCCCGCGATATGGCCCGACCCGGCCAGAATGAAGGTCTTGTCCTGCGACCCCATCTTCTGGATGCCCCGGTAAGAGCTTTTCCAGGCCGCAATATGGTCGGTCTCGCAGGCGATGGCGCAGAGCGGCACCTGGACATTCTCGATCTTCGCCACATGGCCGGCCAATTCGAAGCCAACGCTTGCGAACTCGTCGCGCTGGCATAGCCCGCGCAGATATTCCACCGCCATCTTGGCGGGCAGGTTCGTCCCATCCCCGTTCCAATATAGCAGGTCGAAGGCCGGCGGGCTTTCCCCCAGCATGTAGGACCGAATCGCCGGCTGGTAGATCAGGTCATTGGACCGCAGGAAGGAAAAGGTCCGCGACATGTAGAAACTGTCGAGATAGCCGCTCTCACTCACCTCCGCCTCGATCCCGTCCACGAAATCGTCATCGAGGAAGACCCCCACTTCGCCCTGGTCCGAAAAATCTGTCAGCGTTGTGAAGAAGGTGGCGGAGTTGACGTAGTCCAGCCCGCGATCCTTGAGAATCGACAGGGTCAGCGACAGGGTCGTCCCCGCGATGCAATACCCGATCGCGTTGACCTTCCTGACCCCGCAGATCTCGCGCACGGTTTCAAGCGCAGTGACATAGCCGTCCTCGATGTAGTCGGCCATGCCGATCTCGCGATAGGTGGCATCGGGATTGACCCAGCTGACCACGAACAGCGTGTAGCCCTGGTCGACGATCCACTTGATCAGCGAATTCTGCGCCTTCAGGTCGAGGATGTAGAACTTGTTGATCCAGGGCGGAAAGATCACCAGCGGCGTGGTGTGCACCTTCTCGGTGCTGGGGGCATACTGGATCAGCTCGAACATGTGGTTGCGAAAAACGACCTCGCCCGGCGTGGTGCCCAGGTTCTCGCCCACCTTGAAGGCATCGCGGTCGGCCAGGTTCACGATCAGCTCGCCCTCGTTCGCCTCGAGGTCGTGCACCAGGTTCTCGAGCCCCTTGACCAGGCTTTCGCCCTCGGTTTCAACCGCGCGTTCCAGCGCATCCGGGTTAGTGGCAAGAAAATTGGTGGGCGACATCAGGTCGATGATCTGCTGGCTGAAATAGCGCAGCCGGTTCTGTTCGCGCTCATCCAGGCCTTCGATGGTTTCGACCGCGTGGGACACCGCCTCGGCGTTCAGCATGTATTGCTGTTTGACGAAGTTGAAATAGGGGTGAGAGTCCCAAAGCGGGTTCTTGAACCGCTTGTCGCTGGGGGTGTGGTCCTCGGGCGCCTTGATCTGGCCGCTGGCCAGAGCCTGTTGCGCCTCGACGTAGTGTTGCAGGGTCTTACCCCAGTATCCAACCTGCTGCTCGATCAGCTTGGCGGGGTTCTGCATCATCTCGGCCCAATAGGCCGTCGCGGCCTTGGCGTAAAGCTCGTGACTGGGGCCTTGAAGATCGTCGGGCACCTGCTTTTTGTGGGCCAGCGCGTTGACAAGGCGCTGGGTCAATTCCTCGATCCGGGCCATGTTCTGTTCGAATTTCGTGGCCGCCTCGCCCGAGGTCTCGTCGCCGGCTTCAGATTTCGACATTGCCATACGTCCCTTATACGCCTAGTTTGCACCTGCAGCATGCACCCCCGGGATTACCGTGGATCAATGCGACCTATAGCACAATCGCAAGAAAATGCATCTTGCGCGTGACGCCGGAGAAGCCCGTGAAATACATGATGACCTACGACATGATGGAAACCGCCCGCAACACGAACGAGTGGCTGGGCGCGACCGCGCGGGCCATGGCCTCCTACCCGGCCTTCGCGATGTGGCCCAATCCGGGCATGGCGATGCTGAAGGCCTGGGGCGAGGTGACCGAGCGCAGCTTTGCACGGATGGTGGCCAAGCCCGACTGGGGCATACCGTCGGTGCCCGGCGAGGATGGCAAGGACCATGTCGTCTCCGTCCGCAACGTGGTCGAAAAGCCCTTCGGTGACCTGATCCACTTCCGTTGCATCGGGCGTCATGAACGCCCGCGCAAGGTGCTGCTGGTGGCACCGATGTCGGGGCACTACGCCACGCTTCTACGCAAGACAGTGATCTCGCTTCTGCCCGATTGCGAAGTCTATATCACCGATTGGCACAATGCCCGCGACATTCCCGTTTCTGCCGGCAAATTCGATATCGAGGATTACACGCTCTACGTCATGGACTTCATGCGCGAGCTGGGACCCGATATTCATGTCATCGCGGTCTGCCAGCCGGTGCCGCTGACGCTGGCCGCCACCGCCTATCTGGCCGAACTGCATCCCGAGGCGCAGCCGCGTTCGCTGACCCTGATCGGCGGCCCGGTCGACCCAGAGGCGAACCATACCGAGGTCACCGATTTCGGCCGCACCGTCACCATGGGCCAGCTGGAACACTCAATGATCCAGCGTGTCGGCTTCAAGTATGACGGGGTCGGGCGCAAGGTCTATCCGGGTCTGTTGCAGCTGGCCTCGTTCATCTCGATGAACGCCGAGACCCATTCCAAGGCCTTCAGCAACCAGATCATCAAGGCCGCCAAGGGAGAAGCCGGCGACCATGACAAGCACAATACCTTCTACGACGAATACCTGGCCATCATGGACATGACCGCCGAATTCTACCTTTCAACGGTCGAACGCATCTTCAAAGCGCGCGAGATAGCCCGCAACGAATTCGTGGTCGATGGCCACAGGGTCGATTTCGGCGCCATCACCGACGTCGCCGTCAAGATCGTCGAGGGCGAAGACGATGACATCTCGGCCCCCGGCCAGTGCCTGGCTGCGCTGGACCTTCTGACGGGCCTGTCCGATGAAAAGAAGGCCAGCCACCTTGAACCTGGCGCCGGCCATTACGGCATCTTCGCGGGGAAAAGCTGGCGCAACAATATCCGCCCGCTGGTTCTGGACTTCATCGACGACAATTCCGGCCCGCGCGGCAAGGCCAAGCTCTCTGCCGTGACCTGACGCGCCCTAGCGCAGGACCAACGGCTGCCTGAGCCAGCCCTGCAACGCCGAAACGGTCCCTTCGGGATCCTCCAGCATGACCGAGTGGCCGACCCCTTCGAGCGTCCGGTGTTCGGCATAGGGGATCAATTCGGCCAGGAATTCCTGCCGCTTCAGGGGCACGACCTGATCGAGTTCCCCGGACAGGACCAGCGCCGGTTGGGTGATGCGGCGCAGGCTGGCCTGGTGGTCGCGCCGGCGCTGCATGGCGCGTTGCTGGCGGGCAAAGACCTCGCTGCCCAACGCCTGCGCCATCTCGGCCAGCTGCGCCATGTGGGCGTTCCGATCGGATCCCGGTGCCACCTGGCGCGGCAGCACCTCGCGGCTCAGAACCTCCTCGAACCGGCCCGACCGGGCGGCCACCATCAGCGGTTCGCGGTCGGCCGCTTCCTGCGGCGTATCGCTCAGCGGGTTGGTGCCGATCAGGGCCAGGCGATTGACCCGGTCGGGCGCGCGGCGAAAGATCTCCAGCGCCACGACGCCGCCCATGCCATGCCCTGCCAATGCGAATTTCGAAGGCGCACCGGACAGGATGGACGAGGCCATCTCCTCGATCCGGTCGCCGGTCCAGACCGGGGCGAACATGACCGGACGTTCATGGCCGATCACCGTGCTGACTGTGGCCCAGCCCCGCGC
>JAAAPD010000045.1 GCA_009908505.1 Alphaproteobacteria bacterium
TGGGCGCTGAGAGTGGTCAGGTCGGGCGGGATCGTGAACAGCTCCACCCCGAAATCGCCCGCGCCGCGCCCATCGGTGCCGTGGCAGGCGGCGCAGTCCTTCTGATAGGCGGCCTTGCCCGCCTCGACGCTGGTGTCGGGCTGTTGCGACACGCAGGCCCCCAAAAGCAACGGTATGAGAAGAAGCGGCTTTTTCATGGAATGTCCTCCTGTTCGCCACGCCACCCTCGCGCCGGGAGGGCCGCACCGCCTTGATCCAGATCAGGATGAGTCTAGGCTGACGGAATGCGATTTGTCACGCTCTGCCTTCTGACACTGGCCGGATGTGGCCGCGCGCTGACAGGCGGCGAAGAGGCGCTGGTCGCCGAGTTGATGGGTCCGACGCTGGACACCGGCGAGGTGCGGATGCTCGAGGCCAGGTTCATCGGCCTGGCCAGCCAGACCTACCCGGCGCGCCCCCGCGTGACCTGCCGCGAAAAGATCGCGCCGCCGCCCCGAGGCCCCACCGTCCAGGTGCGCACGGCGGGGGCGGTGCTGTTCGATCACGTGCTCAGCGCCCCCGACTGGACGCTGCCCGATTACCTGCCGGGTTATCCCGACCGCATCAACCTTGTCGCGGCGATGTATTTCACCCACGAGATGGCCCATATCTGGCAATGGCAGAACCGCGAGATCACCGGCTATCATCCCCTGCGCGGCGCGGCCGAGCATCGCGGCGGGGCCGATCCCTATCTCTTCGACCCCGAGGACCGGACCCCGTTCCTCGAACTGGGCTATGAACAGCAGGCGTCGTTGGTCGAGGAATATGTCTGCTGCCGCACCCTTGACCCGACCGGCGCGCGCACCCAGCGCATCTGGGAGAGGCTCAGTGCCGTGATGCCCGTGGCCCCGCCGCAGGCCGCGCCGCGGCCGATCACCGTAAGCGGCGTCCATGAGGCGGCAAATCTTGCCGGGATTTGCAGCTAGCGCAGGGTCAGGCCCGAAACACGGGCCAGGATCGCGGTGCCGGTATCGTCGCTGTCGGCGGACACGGCCACGCCGACCAGCGCGCCCGGCTGGCCCCCGAAGGCCGCATTGAAGTCGCGGGCAAGATCCACGGATTCGGAATGCGCGCCGGTTCCGGCCTGCCGCAGGGCGACCGTGACCCCCTGCCCGGGCGCATAGGGCGAGGGCAGGATTTCACCCCGCCCGTGATTGCCGCCCCAGGCATATTGCAGGATGCGCACGTTTTCGTTGCGTTGCAGCCGCAAGAGGCCCGCGCCTTCGAGCCGTTCGGCATCCGCCCGCGGCAGGAAGACGAAATAGATCGAGATGTTACGGTCATCCCCGCCCTTGCGGGCGAGATCCGTGGCCGGGACGGACCGGTCCACCGACCACGACCAGCTGGCCCCGCGCTTGTCCCAACTCGCCCGGTCCAGCGGCTTCCAGGCCAAGGATACCGCGCTGTCCGAAGAAATCCCAAGCGAGGCGCCGAAATCGTAGTCGTTGGAGCTGAAAAGCGACAGGCGCTGGTGGTTCCACCCCGCAGAGAGCGAGACGGGGCCGGCGGACAGACCCGCGGCGGCAAAGACGATGAGCAGGGCGAGGAACAGGGAACGCATGACGGATACCTTTCGTTGGATTGGTTAGATCCTAGGCAGTCACGCGGCGGCCTCAACGCAAGTTGCGCTCCCTCACGCCATTGTCAGCCCGGTGTGAGGCCCCCGCGCGGGTCAGCCGTGGCGTGGGGCAATCACAACACGACCTTGCCTGTCTCCAGCCGCACGGTGCGATCCATCCGCGCGGCCAACTCGAGGTTGTGGGTGGCGATCAGGGCGGCAAGCCCAGTGTCCCGGACAAGGTCCATCAGGGCGGCGAACACGCGGTCGGAGGTTTCCGGGTCCAGATTGCCGGTCGGTTCATCGGCCAGCAACAGGCGCGGTTCGTTGGCCAGGGCACGGCAGAACGCCACACGCTGCTGTTCGCCGCCCGACAGGGCCGCCGGACGGTGATCGGCGCGGTCGGCAATCCCGACTCGCGCCAGCAGGTCGTGGGCCCGCCTGTCGGCCGCGCGCCGGCCCGCGCCGTTGGCCAGCTGCGGCAACACGATGTTTTCCAGCGCCGTGAATTCCGGCAAAAGGTGGTGGAACTGGTAGATGAACCCCACATCGTCGCGGCGCACCCGCGTGCGGCGCCGGTCGCCAAGGCCGGTCATGTCCTCGCCCCCGATACGCACCTGCCCCACGTCGGGCGTGTCCAGCAAACCGGCGATATGCAGCAGCGTGGACTTGCCCGCCCCCGAGGGCGCGACAAGGGCCACGACCTCGCCCGGTTTCACCGACAGATCCACACCCCGCAGCACATTGATTTCATTGGGCCGCCCGTGGTTGTAGCCTTTCTCTATTCCCGACAATGCCAAGGCGTCACTCATAACGCAGCGCCTCCACCGGGTTCATCCGGGCCGCGCGGCGGGCCGGAAAGATCGTGACGATCCAGGACAGGGCCAGCGACAGCGCGCTCGCCTTGATGACATCGACCAGACGCAACTCGGCCGGCAGGTCGTAGATGCCGCGGATCGACGGGTCCCAGACCCCGCCGCCCGCGACATAGTTCACGAAGGAAAAGATCGGGTCGATATATATGGCGAAAAGACAGCCCAGCGCGATGCCCAGCGCCGTGCCGATTGTGCCGATTCCCGCGCCGCAGATGAAAAAGACACGCAGCACCGACCCCTCGGTCAGGCCCATGGTGCGCAGGATCCCGATATCGCGGCCCTTGTTCTTCACCAGCATGATCAGGCCGGAAATGATGTTCATGGACGCGATCAGCACGAGGATTGACAGGATCACGAACATCACGTTGTCCTCGACCGTCAGCGCCCGCAGAAAACTGCCCGCGCTGTCGCGCCAGGTCCAGATCAGGGAACCGTCGCCCGCCGCGGCGCGGATGCCCGGAATAAACCGGTCGATCTGGTCCGGGTCCGTCACCATCACCTCGATCTCGTCGGCCACGCCATCCTTGTTGAAGAAGGTCTGCGCCTCGCCCAGGGGCAGGTAGACGCGGGTGCGGTCGATATCCCAGCGTCCGGCGGTGAAGATATAGGTGACCTCGTAGGCATTGACGCGGGGGCTTGTGCCAAAGGCGGTGCGCTGGCCGTTGGGGCTGATGATGCGGATGCGATCGCCGACCATCGCGCCCAGCTCGCGGGCCACGCCCGATCCGATGGCGATGCCCTCGGCGAAGCGACCAATATCACCCGACGACTCCTCGGGGGCGGCGATGCGGGGGATGGTGGCCAGGTCCTCGGGCGCGATGCCATAGACCTCGACGCCGGTATTGTTCTGCTGGTTGTTGGCCATGACCTGCCCGCGCACCAGGGGCGCGGCGCGGGTCACGCCCGGGGCGGTGCGGATCGCCCGGGCCAGGGCGTCGTAATCCTCGATCCGGCGGTCGATGCCGCCATTGGGCGTCACCACCCCCTGTTCATAGACGGTGACATGGGCATTGGCGCCCACGATCGTGTCCACGAATTCCGTCCGGAACCCGGCACGGACGGCCAGCGTGGCGATCAGCGCGAAAACCGCCAGCGTGATCCCCACGAGGCTGATCCAGGTCATGGTCGATACCCCGCCCTCGGCACGCTTGGCGCGGATATAGCGCCATGCGATCATCCATTCGAAACGGGAAAACGGGGCGGTCGAGCCTGCCATGCGACGGGGCCTTTTCACTGGGTTTCGGGCAACCTGCGTTGAAAGCGGTTAGGGGTCAAGCTGGTGGCGACATGGCGCGGTCAACGCAACGCGACGGGTGGCTCGACCCGCGCTGTCGGGGGTTTGTCCGAAGGGCGGGCGAACAGGCGCCGCACTGGCCATGCAACAAGCCCGAACACCCCGCGCAGGGCCACGGCGCCGACCACGAAACCGACCAGGGCGGACAGCGCCCCTGCCAGCGTCAGCGGCATCGCCGGCTTGAAGCCGGACCAAGTGCCCCGCAAGGTCGCCGCGTCGCCCATCCGGTGCGGCATGGCCAGTCGTTCAACGGGGCCTGCCGCCTTCAGCGCATCATGATGCGTGGTCAGTTGGTAGAGCCGGCCAAAGGCACGGGTCATGTCGGCGCGCCGATCCTCGAGGAAGGCCGTGCCGGTCATCTCGGCCAGGGCCTCGTCCCGGGTCAGGTCGGACCGCGCCGCGCTGGCGTCGAAATCGGCGGCCACGGCAGACAAGGCCTCGATCTGGCCGGCCAAATGCTGCGTATATTGCTGGGTGAATTCGGGATATTGCGACAGGCCGGCCGCCCCGGCCAGCCCGCCCATCAGGGCCACTGTTCTGACAATCATGCCTCAATGCTCCTTCGCCCGCTTTGCCGGGTCTTCCGGTGCGAAGATAGCAGATCGTGCCCACTGCGGGAAGCAATCAGCCGGGCAGCGCCAGGTTCGGGCAATGCGGCGCGTAGATCCGGGCCAGTTTGGCCACGGCCTCTTCGGGGGGCAATTCCTCGCTCTCGCCGGTGCGGCGGCTGGTCAGTTCGACCACGCCGTTCTTGAGCCCGCGCGGCCCGACGGTGATCCGCCAGGGCAGCCCGATCAGGTCCATCGTGGCGAACTTGCCGCCCGCGCGCTCGTTGCGGTCGTCATAAAGTGGCTCCAGCCCCAGCGCGGCAATCGTGTCGTGCAGGCTTTCGCAGGCGGCATCTGCCTCGGCATCGCCCTGCTTGAGGTTGACGATCCCGACGTGAAAGGGCGTGACCCCCTCGGGCCAGATGATGCCGTTGTCATCGTGGCTGGCTTCGATGATCGCCCCCAGCAAGCGCGACACACCGATGCCATGGCTGCCCATGTGTACCGGAACCGGCTTGCCGTCATGGCCCTGCACGGTGGCGCCCATCGGTTCGGAATACTTGGTGCCGAAATAGAAGATCTGGCCGACCTCGATGCCGCGCGCCACGCTGCGGCGGTCTTCGGGCACCTCGGCGAATTTCGCCTCATCATGGGTTTCGTCGGTGCGGGCATAACGGCTGGTAAACTCTTCGAGCACGGCCTGGCACTGGGCCTTGCAGTCGTAGTCGATCTCGCGGTCGCCGAATTTCAGTTCGGTGATCTCGCTGTCATAGAACACCTCGGATTCCCCGGTTTCTGCCAGGACCAGGAATTCGTGGGTATCATCCCCGCCGATCGGGCCGCTGTCGGCGCGCATCGGGATCGCCTGAAGGCCCATCCGTTCATAGGTGCGCAGATAGCTGACCAGGTGGCGGTTATAGGCGTGTAGCGCGTCCTCGCGTGTCAGGTCGAAATTGTAGCCGTCTTTCATGTAGAATTCGCGCCCGCGCATGACACCGAAGCGCGGGCGGATCTCGTCGCGAAATTTCCACTGGATCTGGTAGAGCGTCAGCGGCAGGTCCTTGTAGCTGCTGACATGGGACCGGAAGATGTCCGTCACCATTTCCTCGGCAGTGGGTGTGTAAAGCAGGTCGCGCTCGTGCCGGTCCTGCATCCGCAGCATTTCCTGGCCGTAATCGTCATAGCGCCCACTTTCGCGCCACAGGTCCGCCGGCTGAAGGACCGGCATCTGGATCGCGATGTGCCCGGCGCGGGCCTGTTCCTCGTGGACGATGTTTTCGATCTTGCGCAGCACCTTGAAGCCCAGCGGCAGCCACGAATAGATGCCCGCCGCCTGTTGCTTGATCATGCCCGCGCGCAGCATCAGGCGGTGGCTGACGATCTGGGCCTCGGATGGGGTTTCCTTGAGGACGGGCAGGAAATAGCGGGACAGGCGCATCTTGGTCGGCTCCTTGCACATTCGTTTCGCCAATACGCCACGCGGCAAAGCGGGGCAAGAGGCGCGGACCGCATCACGTCGCATCACGGCGTCGTGATTGGGGTGAACGGAACGCGGAGACCCTGCGTAACCCTTTCACATGCCAGCAAGGCATACTGCAACCAAAGGGACCAATACCATGACTTTCTTGAAGAAAACCGCTCTCGGCGGGCTTGCCGCGCTTTGCCTGTCCTCTGCCGCCGCCGCCCAGAATATCGTCGAGATCGCTGCCGGGGATGACCGGTTCTCGACGCTCGTCGCCGCCGTGACCGCGGCCGACCTGGCCGAGACCCTGTCCGGCCCCGGACCCTTCACCGTCTATGCCCCGGTCAACGATGCGTTTGCCGCCTTGCCCGAAGGCACGGTCGAGACGTTGCTGGAGCCGGAAAACAAGGACCAGCTGACCAACGTGCTGCTCTACCATGTGGATGACCGCCAGCTGAACGCCGCCGATTTTCCGGCCGGCTCGAACTACTTCAAGCCGATCCTGGAAAGCGAGCGGCTTTGCATCACCGCCGGTAGCGACGGTGTCTCCATCGCCGACGGCACCGGCGACATGGCCAACGTGATCATCGCCGACATCCAAGCCGACAACGGCGTGATCCACGTTATCGACAAGGTGCTGCTGCCCGGCACCCGTCCTGCCTGCCATTAGGTCTGAAACACCCTGATCGGGCCCTGGTGCGTCGACGCGCCGGGGCCTTTTTCTTGCAACGGGGCGCGTGATCCGCCAATTAGATGGCAACGATCGAAAGGACGCCGCCATGGCCCTCGCCCCGCGCGAACAGGTGAAATACTGGAGCATCGCCGCGGCTGTCTTCGTGGCGGTGTTGTGGTTCCTCGGTGACGTTCTGATGCCCTTCATCCTGGGTGGCGCGGTGGCCTATTGCCTTGACCCCGTCGCCGACCGGCTGGAACGCGCGGGCCTGAGCCGGATCGCCGCGACCATCCTGATCACCGTAATGGGCGTGCTGATCTTCGTGGTGGCCTTGCTGTTGATCCTGCCCTCTCTGATCAATCAGGCGGGGCAGTTGATCCAGCAGATCGGCGCGCTGGTGCAGAACGCGCCCGAGCTTTTCGAACGCTTCGAGGCCTGGCTGACCACGCAATTCCCGGCCATCGACCTGGAATCGGACGCGATCCGCAACCAGTTGGCCAATATCGGTTCGGCGATACAGACCTCGGGCGGCTCGGTGCTGAACTCGATCCTCAGCTCGGCGCTCAACCTGATCAACGTGGTGGTCCTGCTGGTGATCGTGCCCGTGGTCTCGTTCTACCTGCTGATGGACTGGGATCGCATGGTGGCGAAGATCGACGACTTGCTGCCGCGGGACCACGCCCCGACCGTGCGAAAACTGGCGGGCGAGATCGACAGCACCCTGGCCTCGTTCATCCGGGGGCAAGGCACGGTCTGCCTGGTACTGGGCACCTATTATGCGGTGGCCCTGATGCTGGCGGGGCTGAATTACGGACTGATCATCGGTTTCGTGGCCGGGCTGATTTCCTTCATCCCCTATGTCGGCGCGCTTGTCGGCGGGATCCTGGCGATCGGCGTGGCGCTGATCCAGTGGTGGTCAGGGACCGAAATGGTGGACGGGCAGAGTGTCGAGGTCGGCACCAACTGGCTGCGCATCGGCATCGTCGCCGCGATTTTCATGTTCGGCCAGTTCTTCGAGGGCAATATCCTGACGCCGAACCTTGTCGGGCAATCCGTCGGGCTGCATCCGGTCTGGCTGATCCTGGCGCTGGCGATCTTCGGCTCGCTCTTCGGGTTCGTGGGCATGCTGGTCGCGGTTCCCGTGGCCGCCATGATCGGGGTCGTGGCCCGGTTCCTGATCGCAGAATACAAGAGCGGGCGACTGTATCGGGGCCTGTCGGGTCCAGGCGAGTGATGGCCGAACAACTGACTTTCGATTGGCCCCGGCACATCGCGATGGGCGCCGAGACGTTCTTCGTGTCCCAGGCCAATGCCGAGGCCTACGCGCTGGTCACCGCCCCGGCCGGCTGGCCCGATGCCAAACTGGCGATCACCGGGCCCCCCGGCGCGGGCAAAACCCACCTTGCGCGGCTTTTCGCGGACCAGAGCGGCGCCGCCGTTCAGAAGGCGGCCGACATCGACCCGGGCGCGTCCCTTCCCGATGGCCCCCTGGTCATCGAGGATGGCGAAGCGCTGCGCGGGGCGGCGCAGGAATGGCTGTTCCATGTCCACAATCACCTGCGGGCACGGGCGCTGCCGCTGCTGCTGACCGGGCAGACGCCGCCCAACCGCTGGCCGATCACCCTGCCCGACCTGGCCTCGCGCCTGTCGGCCACGACATGCATGGCCATCTCGGACCCCGATGACCAGCTGCTGGACGCGGTTCTCATGAAACAGTTCCAGGACCGGCAGATCGCCCCCACACCCAACGCGTTTGCGCTGCTGCGTAGGCATATCGACCGGTCCTTCCAAGCCGCCATCGACATCGTTGCGGACCTGGATCGCGCGGCCATGGCGCAACGCCGCCCGGTGAACCAGGCACTGGTCCGCGAAGTTCTGGACATCGCCCCCCGGACGGGGTGATAGTGTCATCTTTCTGTAACCGCGACCCGCGACAAGGCCCGCATGACACCTGCCGATTTTCTTCGCTCCGATTTTCCCGCCCCGGTCACGCCCGAAAATGAGGTGACCGGCCCAGACCGGTTCTACAACCGCGAACTCAGCTGGCTGGGCTTCAACTGGCGCGTGCTGGAAGAGGCCGAGAACATGCGCGTGCCGCTTCTTGACCGGCTGCGCTTCCTGTCGATTTCGGCCACCA
This sequence comes from Alphaproteobacteria bacterium, assembly GCA_009908505.1. Classification (GTDB taxonomy): domain Bacteria; phylum Pseudomonadota; class Alphaproteobacteria; order Rhodobacterales; family Rhodobacteraceae; genus Salibaculum. The sequence continues at coordinate 8,587 of JAAAPD010000045.1, forward strand.
ACCTGGATGAATTCTACACCGTCCGCGTGGCCGGCCTGCGCGAACTGGTCCGCGAGGGGCACCAAACCCCGTCGGTGGACGGGCTGACTCCGGCCGAGCAACTGGCGCTGATCGACCTGGACGCCCGCAAGCTTCTGGCCCGGCAACAGGCGGTTCTGGAAGGGCTGCGCGCCGAAATGGAGGACGAGAACATCACCATCCTGTCGCGCCGCGATCTGACCAAGGCCGACCGGACCTTCCTAAAGGACGTGTTTCTCTACAAGGTCTTCCCTGTCCTGTCACCGTTGGCCATCGACCCGGCGCACCCCTTCCCCTTTCTGCCCAACGAAGGGTTCGCCCTGGCGCTGGAACTGGAACGCGACAGTGACAAGCGCCCGTTGCGGGCGCTTCTGCCCGTGCCGCACCAGATCGACCGTTTCATCGCCCTGCCGACCGAGGACGGCCACAGGTTCCTGCCGCTGGAAGAGGTGCTGCTGGAAAACCTGAACAGCCTGTTTCCCGGCTATTCCTTCAAGGGGTCCTGCGCCTTCCGCGTGTTGCGCGACAGCGACCTGGAGGTAGAGGACGAGGCCGAAGACCTGGTGCGCGAATTCGAGGTCGCGCTGAAACGCCGCCGGCGCGGCGAAGTCGTCCGCATGAAGATCTCGGCGGGCGCACCCGCGACGCTCAAGACCCTCATCATGCGCGAATTGCACGTGACTGAGGCCGAGGTGGTCGAGGTCGAGGGCGTGATCGGCATCGGCGACCTGAGCGAGTTGGTGCTCGACGAACGACCCGACCTTTTGTGGAAGCCCTTCTCGCCCCGCGTTCCGGAACGGGTGACGGATTTCGACGGCGACATGTTCGCGGCGATCCGCCAGAAGGACATGCTGCTGCACCACCCCTATGAAACCTTCGACATGGTGGTGCGGTTCCTGTCCCAGGCCGCCCGCGACCCGGACGTGGTGGCGATCAAGCAGACCCTTTACCGCACCTCCAAACGCTCCCCCATCGTCGAGGCGCTGTGCGAAGCCGCCGAAGACGGCAAATCCGTCACCGCGCTGGTCGAACTGAAGGCACGGTTCGACGAGGCCGCGAACATCCGCCAGTCGCGCCGCCTGGAACGGGCCGGGGCGCACGTGGTCTACGGGTTCCTCGACCTCAAGACCCACGCCAAGATCTCCACCGTTGTCCGGCGCGAGGGTGACCAGCTGGTCACCTATACCCATTACGGCACCGGAAATTACCACCCGATCACCGCCAAGATCTACACGGATCTCAGCCTGTTCACCTGCGATGCGGCGCTGGGGCGCGACGCGACCAAGGTGTTCAACTACCTGTCGGGCTACGTGCAGCCCGAGAATCTTGAAAACCTGGCCATTTCTCCCACCACGCTGAAGCCTCGCCTGATCGATATGATCCGCGCCGAGGCCGAGAATGCCCGCAACGGCAAGCCGGCCGCGATCTGGGGCAAGATGAATTCCCTGATCGAGGAAGACGTGATCGACGCGCTTTACGAGGCCAGCCAGGCCGGCGTGAAAATCAGCCTTGTCGTGCGCGGAATCTGCGGGCTGCGCCCCGGTATCGCGGGCCTGTCCGAGAATATCCGCGTGAAATCCATTGTCGGGCGGTTCCTCGAACATTCGCGCATCGTCTGTTTCGCCAATGGTGCGGGCCTGCCGCACAAGAAGGCGCGGGTCTTCATCTCGTCGGCCGACTGGATGGGGCGGAACCTGAACCGGCGGGTCGAAACGCTGGTCGAGATCACCAATGCCACTGTGAAGGCGCAGATCGTCAGCCAGATCATGGCCGCGAACCTGGCCGATATCGCCCAAAGCTGGGTCATGAAACCCGATGGTCATTTCGTGCGCGCCGACATGCCCGAAGGCGAATTCGCCTTCAATTGCCATCGCTTCTTCATGGAGAACCCGTCACTGTCCGGGCGCGGATCGGCGGGGGCTTCGGACGTGCCAAAACTGACCCATACCGAAGATTGACCCTGACGCGACCCACAGTCCATAAGGGGTGCGGGCCAAGCGGAGGCGAGGATGGACGGCACGTCCGATAGCGGAACCCGGGACCACGGGCCATTCGGCAAGCCACTTTTCGATGATCCCAAGGCGCGGGCCCTGTCCCGTGTCGGGGTGATCGACGTGGGATCGAACTCGGTCCGGCTTGTGATCTTCGACGGCGCCGCCCGCAGCCCGGCCTATTTCTACAATGAAAAAATCATGGCCGGCCTCGGCGCCGGCATGTCCGAAACCGGCAAGCTGAACCCCGAGGGGCGCGCCCGCGCCAAGGCCGCGATCCGCCGTTTCGTGGCGCTGGCCGATGGGCTGGGGATTTCCCCGCTGACCGCCGTGGCGACCGCCGCCGTACGCGAGGCCAGCGACGGCCCCGCCTTTCGCGACGAGGTCGAACGTGAAACCGGCCTGAAACTCTGGGTGATCGACGGCCAGGAAGAGGCCCGGCTTTCGGCGCAGGGCGTGCTGCTGGGCTGGCCGGGGTCCTACGGCCTGGTCTGCGATATCGGAGGATCGTCCATGGAACTGGCCGACCTGCGTGACGGGCGTGTCAGCCACCGCGTGACTTCGCCGCTGGGCCCTCTCAAGCTGCAAGAGGTCAAGGGCGGAAAGAAGGGCCGCAAGGCCTTCATCAAGAACACCGTGCAATCCCTGTTCACGGAAATGGGTGAGGAAACCGGCAAGCGGCTGTTCCTGGTGGGCGGGTCCTGGCGAGCCATCGCGCGGATCGACATGGAACGGCGCGGCTATCCGCTGACCGTTCTGCACGAATACCGGATGACCCCGCGCCGGGTTTCCAAGACCCTGCAATATATCGAGGAAAGCGACCTGGAAGAGTTGCGCAGCAGCTGCGGCGTTTCCAGCCGACGCATGGAACTTGTGCCGCTGGCCATCCATGTCCTGCGTGAGGTGGTGGCCCGGTTCAAGCCCAAGGATATCGCGATTTCGTCCTACGGAATCCGCGAAGGGCTGCTTTACGAACAGATGCCGCAAGAGCTGCGCGAACGCGACCCGCTGGTCGAAGCCTGCCGTTTCGCCGAGGCAAAGGACGCCCGCCTGCCCGGCTTCGGCAAGACGCTTTACGATTTCGTCATGCCCCTTTTCCCGCGCTGCGGCTGGCAGAAGAAACGCCTGATCAAGGCCGCGACCCTGTTGCACGATGTCAGCTGGCGCGCCCATCCCGATTACCGGCACGAGGTCGTCTTCGACAATGCCACCCGCGCCAACCTGGGCGGTCTGAAACATTCCGAACGTGTCTTTCTGGGAATCGCCCTGCTGCATCGCTATTCCAACAAGCGCGAGGGCACGCGGTTCGAAAACCTCTACGATCTTCTGGACGCGCGCGAACAGGGCGACGCCGAGGTCCTGGGCAAGGCCATGCGGCTGGGCGCGATGCTCTGGCTGAAGGACGCCCATGAGGCTCCCGCCACGCTCAAGCTATCGACCAAGAACAAGACGCTGGAACTGGTGCTGCATCCGCAGGCCGGGCCGCTATTCGGAGAAGTCGCCGAGGCGCGGCTGAAATCCCTGGCGGCGTCGCTTGACGTAACGGCCAGTTCGCGGGTCAAGGGCGCCAGGCGCTAGAGCTCGATTTCCTCACCCGGTTCGAGCATCGGACTGTCCGGGTCATAGGGCGGCGCATCGTCGCGGCGGCGAATGATGATATCGCCGTTGGGTAGCACTTCGGGTGCCTCGTAGTGGCGCACATTGTCCAGCTTGCGCATCAATTCGATCAGCGCCGGGCCCATCTCGCTGGCCAGCATCTCGAGCGCCGGCTGGATCTCTTGCGCCATGCCCTCGAAATCCTCGATCGCCGGCTCCATCTCGCGCATGATGCCGCGAAACATCAATCGTGCGCCCTCTTCCATCAGGGAAAAGCCCTCTTCGATCTCGCCATCCTCGGGTTCGGACTGGGCGGCCAGCGATAGCGGCGACAGGGCGATCAAAGCGGCAAGAAGAAGCTGTTTCATGCCCCCAACATAGGGATCATGCTGCGATTCCCAAGATCAATCCTCGAAATCCACCGTCACCGGGAAATGGTCCGACGCCATCAGCAAGGCCCTGCGCAGGGTTTCGTTCGCATAGCAATCGGGGTCGTCGAACGGGTGCCAGATGCACCAGCGCGGCTCGGTTCCGCGCAGCCCCCGGGACACCATGATGTAATCCAGCAAGACCGACAGGAATCGCCCGTCCGGCGGCACCTGGAACCGGGCCGACACCGGCGCGGCGGCAATGCGCTGCGACAGGGCTTGCCGCGCATGGGGGTCGAACAATTGTTCGCCATCGCCTTCGCCCAGCACGATTTCAACCCCGGATCGGCCGAACAGTTTCTCGTATTCGTCCAGCCCCGGACCGTCGTTGAAATCGCCCAGTACGATCAGGTCATCGCCCGCGGAAAGGTGCTCTTCCACGCGGTGGCGCAGCCAGATGCACTGGGCCAGCTGCTTGCGGCGGTTCTCGATCGACAGGCGCATGATCTGTTCGCGCCCCTTGGCCCCGTGCGGCGCCTTGGATTTCGCATGCACCCCAATCAGGCGCAGACTGCGCCCCGACGCGGTTTCCAGCGCAACTTCCAGCGGTGGTTTGGACCACCGAATGACCTCGGGCGCGCGGTCCACGTCCAAGTCCAACCGGAACGTCTTGTCGAAGCGCGGCACCGCGTCGCTTTCGCGCGGGTCGTGGCGGGCGGTGATCCGATCGGGATCATACATCAGGATGATTTCCTGCTGGGTGTCGTTGACAAAGCCGATCAGCGCCTTGCGCGCCCGCAGCCCGAACCGCGCGGCAAAGCCCTCCAGCGCCTTGCACCCGTCGCGGCGCGTATGGCTGTCGGGCGCTTCGATCACCATGACCGCATCGGCGTCCAGCGCCTGGAACACGATACCCAGCGCGGCGGTCTGCTGCGCCCGCGTCACGTCCTGCCGCCCGGACCAGCCGCCATCGTCGTAGAGCGTTTCGTCGTCGTCGAACAGGTTCGCGAACCACTCGACGTTGTAGGTGGCCAACCGCATCAGGCGTGCTCCGATATCTCGTCCCAGGCGTGGTTGATGGCGATCAGGCGCTTCTCGGCCAGTTTCACCGCCTCTTCGGGCACGCCGCGGGCCAGCATGGCATCGGGGTGGGTCTCTCTCACCAGGCGGCGCCAATGCTTGCGGATCTCGTCCAGCGGCATGTCAGGGTCCACACCCAGAACGTCATAAGGGTCGCGTTCCGCGTCGGGCACGAATTGTGCACGCACCGATTTGAACCGCTTGTCGTCCAGCCCGAAGATCCGGGCCACGCGGGACAGGAATTCATCCTCCTTGGGGTGGTATTCGCCATCGGCCACGGCGATGTGGAACAGCCCCTCCATCAGCTCGCAGAGCGGGGCCTTTTCGTCGTCGCCATACATGTTGCGGATCTTGCGGGCATAATCCTCGAACCCCGCCACGTCCTGCCGGGCCAGGTTGAACAGGCGCGCGGCGTTCCTTTCCTCGCGGGCGGGAATGTGAAAGACCTCGCGGAAGGCGGCGACCTCATTGCGGGTCACCTGGCCATCGGCCTTGGCCATCTTGGCGCCCAGCGCGATCACCGCGATGGCAAAGGCCACCGTACGCTCGGGCGGGGTGCGCAAGCGGCCGAACACCTCGGACAGGCTTTCACCTTGGCGCAGCGCGGACAGCGCGTCGGATATCCGGTCCCAGATCGACATGGGCGCACCATAGCCGCCATGACAAGGAATGTCAGAGCCGTTTTTGCATCAGGACAAGGTCCATCCAGCGGCCGAACTTGCGGCCGACCTCGGGCAGGCGTCCCACCTCGGCATAGCCCAGCGCGCGGTGAAACAGCACGCCGTCCGGGTTGTCGCCACTGACCGCGGCAAAGAGCGAATGCACCGCCGCGGCGCGGGCATGATCCTCCAGCGCGGCAACGAGGGACCGGCCCAGCCCACGCCCGGACTGGCCCGGCGCCAGCTGCACCGTGTGTTCCATCGTGTGGCGATAGCCCACACCGCCGCGAAACTGGAAATAGGTGGCGAACCCGGCAATCCTGCCGCCCGCGTCGGCCACCAGGAAACAGGGGTTGCCCACCATGGCCGCGGCAACCTCGGCTTCGGTCTTTTCGACCGAATTGAAGGTCGCGGCGCTTTCGCGGATATAATGGTTCCAGATTGCGGCGACGGCCGGGGCGTCCGCCGGTCGGGCCGGACGCGGGGTCACAGCACGACCGCGCCACGCGACGTTTTGAACCGGGCCGACAGGGCCGGAACCGCCGCTGCGCGATAGGTCACGCCGGGCACATCGACCCGCGCCGCCAACGCCTCGGCCCGCGGATGCGTGATCTCCAGCCCGAGAAGGCGCACGCCGCTCGCCGGCAGGCTGTTGCCCGGCGGGGTCGGCACCTGCCATTGCAGCAAAGTGGGCAGGGCGCCGCCCATGGGCAGGCTGCCATCGGCCGGCACGGAAATACGCCAGCGCAGCGCGTCGCGGGCCAGGTCCACCGCCATGCCGCATTCGGGGAAATCGGCCATAGCCACGTCCAGGTCCGGCACCCGGCAGATCCAGTTGCCAAGGCATGGGGTCTCGGGCGGCGCATCCAGCCCGAACCAGCGCGGCCCGTCGATCCGCTCCGCCGGGTCCGGTGCGATCACTTCGAGGTAGAGCCCGTCCCCCAGCCCCAACAGCCGGTTATGGGTGCCAAAGTGCGCATGCCGTCCGCCCGGCCCCATCGTGACGCCCAACCGGGCCTCGGCCCAGGCCACGCCCTCGTCCAAGTCGGCCGCGCAAATGGCCAGATGATCAAGTTGCATCACAAATCCCTTTCGGCCCAGATCACCCGCAACCCGGCGCGAAAGCAAGGGGTGCGCGCAAGGGCGGCGGGTGGGCGGGCACGCTCGGCGACAGCCGGCGGGGCCGCCCGCCCGGTCCCTACCCGCGCGCCTCGCGGATCAGGCGCAGGATGTCCTTGGCTGCCTCGGGAATGTTCGTTCCCGGCCCGAAGATCGCCTTGACCCCGGCCTTGGTCAGGAACTCGTAATCCTGCTGCGGGATCACACCGCCACAGATCACGATGATATCCTCGGCATCGGCGGCTTTCAGCGCCTCGATCAGTTTCGGCGCCAGGGTCTTGTGGCCCGCCGCCTGGGACGAGATGCCGATCACGTGCACGTCGTTGTCCACCGCGTCCTGCGCAGCCTCTTCCGGGGTCTGGAACAGCGGGCCCACATCCACGTCGAAGCCGATATCGGCAAAGGCCGTGGCGATGACCTTGGCGCCGCGATCATGGCCGTCCTGGCCCATCTTGACCACCAGCATGCGCGGGCGGCGGCCCTCATCCGCGGCAAAGGCATTCACCGCCTCCTGGATGGCGGCGAACTCCGCGTCCCCTTCGTAGGCGGCGCCATAGACCCCGGCCAGCGTCTTCACCTCGGCGCGGTGGCGTCCGAATTCCTTTTCCATCGCCATGCTGATCTCTCCGACGGTTGCGCGGGCGCGCGCGGCCTCCACCGCGGCCCCCAGCAGGTTGCCTCCCTCCTTGGCGCGGCGGGTCAGTTCCGCCAGCGCCGTGTCACAGGCCGCCTGGTCGCGGCTGTCGCGAATGCGTTTCAGGGCCGCGATCTGGCTGTCGCGGACCTTCACGTTGTCCACGTCGAGGATGTCGATCGGGTCTTCATGGTCCTTGCGATACTTGTTGACCCCGACGATGACCTCGTCGCCGCGGTCGATCATGGCCTGACGGGTGGCGGCGGTTTCCTCGATCCGCAGCTTGGGCATGCCGCTGGCCACGGCCTTGGTCATGCCGCCCATCTCCTCGACCTCTTCCATCAGCGCCCAAGCCTGCTCGGCCAGGTCATGGGTCAGCTTTTCGACGTAGTAGGAGCCTGCAAGCGGATCGACCACGTTGGTCACGCCGGTTTCTTCCTGAAGGATCAACTGGGTGTTGCGGGCGATGCGCGCGGAAAACTCAGTGGGCAGCGCGATGGCCTCGTCCAGGGCGTTGGTATGCAGCGACTGCGTGCCGCCCAGAACCGCGCTCATGGCCTCGTAGGCCGTGCGGACAACGTTATTGTAGGGGTCCTGTTCCTGCAGGCTGACGCCGCTGGTCTGGCAGTGGGTGCGAAGCATCTTGGACTTTTCGGCCTCGGCGCCCAGCTCGGTCATGATCCGGTGCCACAGAGTACGGGCCGCGCGCAGTTTCGCCGCCTCCATGAAGAAATTCATCCCGATGGCAAAGAAGAAGGACAGCCGCGGGGCGAACTTGTCCACGTCCATGCCGGCATCAATGGCGGCACGGACGTATTCGCGCCCGTCGGCCAGGGTAAAGGCCAGTTCCTGCACCAGGTTCGCCCCGGCCTCCTGCATGTGGTAGCCGGAAATCGAGATCGAGTTGAAACGCGGCATCTGGGTGCTGGTATACTCGATGATGTCCGACACGATCCGCATGCTCGGTTCGGGCGGGTAGATATAGGTGTTGCGGACCATGAACTCCTTGAGGATGTCGTTCTGGATGGTCCCGGCCAGCGCCGCCTTGTCGTGGCCCTGTTCCTCGCCCGCGACGATGAAACTGGCCAGTACCGGGATCACGGCGCCGTTCATGGTCATCGAGACGCTGACCTTGTCCAGCGGGATGCCGTCGAACAGCACCTTCATGTCCTCGACGCTGTCAATGGCCACGCCGGCCTTGCCGACATCGCCCTCGACCCGGGGGTGGTCGCTGTCATAGCCGCGGTGGGTGGCCAGGTCGAAGGCGACGGAAACGCCCTGCTGCCCGGAGGCCAGGTTCTTGCGGTAGAAGGCGTTGGATTCCTCGGCCGTGGAAAAGCCCGCATATTGCCGGATGGTCCAGGGCCGGCCGGCATACATGGTCGACCGCACGCCGCGGGTGAAGGGTTCCTCGCCCGGCAGGGTGCCCATATGCGGCAGGTCGCGGGTGTCCTCTTCGGTATAGAGCGGCTGGACGTCGATTCCCTCCAGCGTCTTCCAGGTCAGGTCGTCCAGCGGGCGGCCACGCAGATCCTTTTCGGCGCGCTCAGCCCACTCCTTTTTCGATCCCATCTTTCAGTCCTCCGGTTGGCGTGGGGCCGCTGCCCGGCACCACGCGAAGATTCCCACTGCCCGGCTTGTCGGGCCTGTCAGTCATCGCGGACGTTTCCCGCCCGTCGATATAGGTTGCCAATCCCTCGGCCCCGGCCTTCAGCCAGGCCAGGTCATGGCAGTATTCGGCATGCAACACGGCGCGCTGGTCCTCGTCGAAGGGCATCCAGCGCCCGGCCTGGTTCCGGTCGGTGCCGCCGCGCAGGCTCTCGCCGCGCAGCGCCAGTTCCTCGACCAGCGCGTCGAAGCCGTGGCCGCGATTGTGCCAGTCCTGCGGGTCCGCCAGGCCCGCGGGCAAATCCTGACGCCACAACGCCGCGACAAGGGCGCGCGCGCGACCGGCCATCCGCTCGTGGGTCCAGACGGCGATGTCCGCGTCGGGAAAGACCATCGAGATATCTCGCACCAGCCGTCGCCAGCGCCGCGGCTGGGTCACCAGGCAATCCAGCAGCGCCCGGTCCGGGGCCGCATGGCCGCGCCGGATCGCGAAGCCCAGGCAGGAGGCCCAGTAGTCTTCGTAGGCGCGGATCCCAAGGCCGATCCGCAGCCTGTGTCCCTCGAAGGCGGGGGCATAGCGGCTCATGCGTTCGACAAGGTAGGGGTAGAGCCTGCGATCCTCGATGTTGTTCATCATCGTGCCCAGCAGGTTTTCCTCGGACAGCAGCAGCGCCGATTGCCCGGCCCGACCCAGGCGGTCCAGTTCTATCCGTATCCGGCCGATCGACCGCACGCCGCGCTGGTCGTCCTCCATCGTGACGCGCATCGGGTGGCGCACCAGGCCGTCAAGCAGCCCGTCCCGGGTGCGCCGCGGCGTCCAGGGCGTCAGCCCCGCGGCCGCCAGGGCGGCACGGTTGTTCCAAAGAAATGCCTGAAAACTGGTTGTGGCGGTGCGGTGCGCGCCCAGATGCAACAGAATGTCCATGTCTCGTGGTCCTTTGCGGTTCCACGGACCTGCCTGAAGGCTCTTCCTGACAATAGGCTTAATGATAAAATTGTTTCGGCCAGGGGGCGGCAAAGCCTTCGATTTCCGGAACGATGCGCCTATATCAGACGCGAAGGGATGACGAATGCCACGACTTTTTGCCTTAGCACTCGCGGGTTTGCTCGCCGGATCGGCCATGGCGCAGGACAGCGGAGATCTCTCTGCGGTCGAGCTGTGGCAATCCGACCCCATGACGGTTTTTACCGCCGATGAACTGGATTTGAACGAGTTTTTCTGGATTGCGCGACCCATAGTGATCTTCGCCGACAGTCCCAATGACCCGCGCCTGCGCCAACAACTCGACCTGCTGACCGACCGCCCCGAGGCCCTGATCGAGCGTGAGGTCGTGATCGTGGTCGACACCGACCCCGCCGCCATGTCGCCGCTGCGCGAGCGGTTGCGGCCACGCAGCTTTATGCTGGTGATCATGGGCAAGGACGGCGAGGTCGAGCTTCGCAAACCCGCCCCCTGGCCGGTGCGCGAGATCTCGCGCTCGATCGACAAGATGCCGCTCAGGCAGCAGGAGATCAACGCCGAGCGCGGGTTCTGAACCATCTCAGCCCCCCTCGCCGCGAAGCGCAAGCGCCAGGCCCGCGATCAACGCAACTAGCAGCACCCAGCCCAGTGCCGTGACCGGGTCGATCCCGGCCCCGATCAACAGGTAGGCCGCCGCCCACATCATCAGCAGGATCACGGCGGCCAAAAGCCAGAACCCGCCCCGCAGGGCGCGCCCGCGGCCGATACCGAAGACCAGTGCGAAGGCGGCCACCCCGGCAACCGGCGCGGCCAGCAGCCGCAGACCGGACGGGCCGGACTGCCCCGGCGCGAAAACCGCCCCGGCCTGAAGCCGCATCACCGCATAGGCCGTTCCCAGCGCAGCCAGGCAGGCCAGCAGGTAGATCAAAGCGATATGCGTGCGGCGCGACATGGAATTATTCGAATTCCATGATCACGTCATCGACCGCCAGGCTGTCGCCCGCCCCGGCATTGATCTGCGACACGACCCCGGTCCGTTCGGCGCGCAGGATGTTTTCCATCTTCATCGCCTCGACGGTGCAGAGCGCCTGGCCCTCCTGAACCTCCTGGCCGACCGCGACATCGACCTTCACGATCATGCCGGGCATCGGGCACAGCAGCATCTTGGACGTGTCCGGCGGCAGTTTCTCGGGCATCAGCGCGGCCAGTTCGGCCTGGCGCGGGGTGCGCACGTTCACCTTCAGGTCCGCCCCGCGATACCGCAGGCGAAAGCCCGCCGAGATCAGGTCAGTCTTGAGCACAAGCGGCGCCCCGTCCACCGACATGCGCGCCAGGGATTGGCCGGGCGTCCAGTCCCCCTCGACGCGGTAGGTCGTGCCATCCACGGTGACGGTCGCGCCGTCGCGATCCGCGTCGACACGGGCCTTGTAGGTCGCGTCCTGCAGGGTCACGACCCAATCCTGCCCCACGTGACGTTCATGGTTGCCCATCCGCCCCGAGATACGTGCCCGGCGAATTTCGCAGACCCGGTACATGGCGACGGCAGCGGCAGCAACGCGGCCCAGCTCTGCCTTCGGCAGGGTCACGCCCTCGAACCCGTCGGGGTATTCTTCGGCGATGAAGGCGGTAGTCATCTCGCCGCTGGTGAATTTCGGGTGATCATAGACCGCCGCCAGGAAGGGGATGTTGTGCCCGATCCCCTCGACCTCGAAACTGTCGAGCGCGATGCGCATTTCCTCAATCGCGGTGTCGCGGTCCGGGGCCCATGTGCACAGCTTGGCGATCATCGGGTCGTAATACATGGAAATCTCGCCACCCTCGTAGACGCCGGTATCGTTGCGCACCGCGCGCTTGGCCTCGGCCACCTCCTGGGGTGGGCGATAGCGGGTCAGCCGCCCGATCGAAGGAAGGAAGCCGCGATATGGGTCTTCCGCGTAAAGCCGGCTTTCCATCGCCCAACCATTGAGCTGAATGTCGTCCTGGCTCAGTTGCAGCACCTCGCCATTTGCGACGCGGATCATCTGCTCGACAAGATCGACGCCGGTGATCAGCTCGGTCACCGGATGTTCGACCTGCAGGCGGGTGTTCATTTCAAGGAAGTAGAAATTCTTGTCGCCGTCGACGATGAATTCCACCGTGCCCGCGCTGGCATAGTCCACCGCCTGCGCCAGCGCCACGGCCTGTTCGCCCATCGCCTTGCGGGTCGCCTCGTCCAGGAAGGGGCTGGGCGCCTCTTCGATGACCTTCTGGTTGCGGCGCTGGATGCTGCATTCCCGCTCGCCCAGGTAGATGCCGTTGCCGTGCTGGTCGCACAGTACCTGGATCTCGATATGGCGCGGCTGGGTGACGAATTTCTCGATGAAGATGCGGTCGTCGCCAAAGGAACTGGTCGCCTCGTTCTTCGAGCTTTGAAAGCCCTCGCGCGCCTCATCGTCGTCCCAGGCGATCCGCATGCCCTTGCCACCGCCCCCGGCGCTGGCCTTGAGCATCACCGGATAGCCGATCTCGCGGCTGATCTTCACCGCCTCGTCGGCATCCTCAATCAGGCCCATCACGCCGGGCACGGTGCTGACATCGGCCTCCTGCGCGATCTTCTTGGAGGTGATCTTGTCGCCCATGGCCTCGATCGCGCCCTTGGGCGGCCCGATGAAGGCAACGCCCTCGGCCTCCAGCGCCTCGGCGAACTTGGCGTTTTCCGACAGGAAGCCATAGCCCGGATGCACCGCCTCGGCCCCGGTTTCCCGGATCGCCTTCATCACGTTCTCGATCACGATATAGGACTGGTTCGCCGGGGCCGGGCCGATATGCACCGCCTCGTCCGCCATTTCCACGTGCAGCGCGTGCTTGTCCGCATCAGAGTACACGGCAACTGTGGCGATCCCCATCTTGCGGGCGGACTTGATGACGCGGCAGGCGATTTCGCCCCGGTTGGCGATCAGGATTTTCTTGAACATGTGCTAGGGTCCTTCAAAGCAAAACCGCCGCCCCGGGAAAATCCCGGAACGGCGGTCGAATAAGGTCGGGCGCCCCGAACAGGGCGCGTTCAGATCAGCGGCACGCGGTCGTGAATTCGTCGCAGAGCGCACCGGCAGCGCCACCGGCAATGGCCCCGGTGACCGGGTCGCCACCGAACGCATCGGCGACGACGGCGCCACCCGCGGCACCGGCGAGGCCGCGTTCGAGATCGTTGTCAAGGCAAGCCGACAGGCCGGCCGCCGCCACACAGGCGAGAACGAGACGGAATTTGAACATTGGATACTGCCCTTGTTTTGGTAGGTCTTATACGGCGGAGAATCACCATTTTCCCGCGTCAACACAACTGAAAACTTGGCGCATGCCCGGATTGCGCGGAATTGCCCCGCCGGACAAGGGGGTGTCGGCCCGACCGCAGAGCGATCAGGCCGACGAGGGGAAGGGTAACGGTTTTGACAATATACGCGCGGCTGGGAACCGCCCGCACAATCAAGCTGCCACGCCGGGCCGGCCCGGTCACGCGGAACCTTAGAAAGGGGGCGTGCTTCGGCCATTTCCCGCCAAAAGTGTATTCCGGTGCGCCGATTCCTGCCGATCATGGGGCCCATCCGGGCATGAAGATGTCGGGAAAGCTGGCATGGGCGGCCTTCAAATCGACCCGCAGCAGGGCATCATAGCTTTCCGGATCGAAGGGGTCCTCGGCGGGCACGACCTCTCGTTCGAACAGCCAGTTGAGCCGCCCGGCATCCAAGTTGCCGCGCATGAAAGGCTCGTCTCCGAACTGCTCGATCAACGCCCGCAGGAACCCCTCGTCCGCACGGCGGTCGGCCGGGCGGCGATCGGCATGGCGTTCCCGCCGCTTCAGCGCGGGGGGCGTCCCCTTGGCGGGACGGCGCAAGGTGAACTGGTAATCGGTGCCGGGCAGGCGGCTGGGGAATCCGCGGTGTTTTTCCATCACGCCCCCTCCCCGGTGAGCGGGCGGATGGTCGGGGCGGGCTGCAACGCCCGCCCCGGAACCGGCCTACTTGTACTTGCCGGTGAACTCGGGCTCGGTGGTGACGGGAACCGGGTCCACGACCACGAATTCCTCGACCTCGCCGGCGTCATTGCCGCCGCAGGCCGCAACGAGGGCCAGCACGGCCAAGGCCGCGAAACTCTTGATGCTTTTCGACATGTCTGTCTCCTGTCTCTGTTCTGCATATGGACCCGACCGGTCTTACGCCGGCTCGGTTCCGATTTCCGAGGTAAGGCTGCTTGGGGACAACCCTGTGGAAAACTACGCGAAACAGGGGCGGATTGATACGAGACTGATTTCGGCGCCGGGGCCTGTGGCGTACCCGACACAAAGCGGCATACACATGAGCTTCGTTTTGCAAGATATTGTGTCTGCATCAAAAAGCCTCCCAGATGCAGTCACCGTTCTGGACGCCGAACACCTCGAAGAACTGGGTCACATCGGGGGCGACCTCGCCGAAGGGCACGTCTTGCGAGGACATCGAGATCACCAGCTTCTCGACCGCGACATCACTCGCGGCCAGGGCCGGCAACGCGAAATCCGCGCACAGCACGGCAAAGTCATCGGCCACCGCCTCGAAGCCCCGCGCATCGAGGTCCGGCGCCAGGAAACGGAAGCGCGCGACATCCGGTGCCTCGTCCAGCCGCACCTCCAGCAGGCTGAGCGGCTGGCCCGAAGGCACCGCGACGTCCTGCGCGGCCACCGCGGGGGCGGCGGCCAGCATCAAGGCGGAAAGGAACAAACGGATCAACAAGGACGCGCCACCTGGCTTCTTTGGGTCAAAAATACCGCGGGGGAGTCGGCCCACCGGGCCGACGGGGGCAGAGCCCCCGCCCCGCGCGGGACTAAAGCGGGATGTTGTCGTGCTTCTTCCAGGGCATCTTGCGTTGCTTGCCGCGCAGGCCGGCGAAGGCCCGGCACAGCCGCTTGCGAGTCGATCGGGGCTGGATCACCTCATCGATGAAGCCGCGCTCGGCCGCCACGAAGGGATTGGCGAAGCGTTCTTCGTATTCCGCCGTGCGCGCGGCAATCTTTTCTTCGTCCCCCAGTTCCGAACGGTAGAGGATCTCGGTCGCGCCCTTGGCGCCCATCACCGCCACTTCGGAGGTGGGCCAGGCGTAGTTGATGTCGCCGCGCAGATGCTTGGAACTCATGACGACATAGGCGCCGCCATAGGCCTTACGGGTGATGACGGTGACTTTCGGCACGGTCGCCTCGCCATAGGCGAACAGCAGCTTGGCGCCGTGCTTGATGACGCCGCGGTATTCCTGGCCCGTCCCGGGAAGGAATCCGGGCACGTCCACCAGTGTCAGCAGCGGGATCTCGAACGCATCGCAAAAGCGCACGAAGCGGGCGGCTTTGCGCGAGCTGTCGATGTCCAGACACCCGGCCAGCACCATCGGCTGGTTGGCCACCACGCCCACGGTCTGTCCCTCGAGCCGGATAAACCCGGTGATGATGTTCTTGGCGAAATCCTCCTGGATCTCGTAGAAATCGCCCTCGTCCGCGATCTTGTGGATCAACTCCTTCATGTCATAGGGCATGTTGGGGTTTTCTGGCACCAGCGTATCGAGGCTGTCCTCGATCCGGTCGACATCGTCGAAGAAGGGGCGCACAGGCGGCTTCTGCTGGTTGTTGAGAGGCAGGAAATCCACCAGGCGGCGCACCTCGGCCAGGGCCTCCACGTCGTTTTCAAAGGCGGCGTCGGCGACGCTCGACTTGCGGGTATGGGTGCTGGCCCCGCCCAGTTCCTCGGCGGTGACCTGTTCGTTGGTCACGGTCTTGACCACGTCGGGGCCGGTGACGAACATGTAAGAGCTATCCTTCACCATGAAGATGAAATCGGTCATCGCGGGCGAGTAGACCGCGCCGCCCGCGCAGGGACCCATGATGACGGAAATCTGTGGCACGACACCCGAAGCCTCGATGTTGCGCTGAAAGACCTCGCCGTAGCCGGCCAGGCTGTCGACGCCTTCCTGGATGCGGGCACCGCCCGAGTCGTTGATGCCGATCACGGGCGCGCCGTTTTCCATGGCCATGTCCATGATCTTGCAAATCTTCTGGGCATGGGTGGCGCTGACCGACCCACCCAGAACCGTGAAATCCTGGGAAAAGACATAGACCTGGCGGCCGTTGATCGTGCCCCAGCCGGTGACGACCCCGTCGCCATATGGCCGGTTGTCCTGCATGCCGAAGTCGATGCAGCGATGGGCGACGAACATGTCGTATTCCTCGAAACTGCCCTCGTCGAGCAGCAGTTCGATCCGTTCGCGCGCGGTCAACTTGCCCTTGGAATGTTGGGCGTCGATGCGCTTCTGCCCGCCACCGAGGCGGGCGGCCTCGCGGCGTTCTTCCAGTTGCTGCAAAATATCGGTCATGCGGTGATCCCTCGGATTGATTGGACCCGTTCTAGACCGCCACGGGACAAAACCCGAGTCCCGATTGGCAAATTTGCAAATATCCTGATTTGCCGTACTAGATTTTAGCAAATCTGCGAAACTCCGACCTTGTGCGCAATTCGCCCCGGCCATGTGCATGGACAGACCCGTCGAAAGGGCCTAGCCCTGTTTCATGACGACCACTCCCGATGTCCGGTTTCTTGATCGCCGGACTGCCCCGCACCTCGTGACCTTGATCCTGTTGGCCGGAATTCCCGCGCTCAACATGTCCATCTTCTTGCCATCGCTGAACGGTATGGCGATCTATTTCGGGGCCGATTACGCGGTGATGCAACTGGCCGTATCGGGCTACCTGGCGGCGACGGCAATCCTCCAGGTGGCGATCGGCCCGCTGGCGGACAGGTATGGCCGCCGGCCGATGATCCTTGGGGCGCTCGCCCTGTTCCTGATCGCCACGATCGGCACGATCCTGTCCCCGACGGTCGAGGTCTTCCTAGGCTTTCGGCTGCTTCAGGCGGCGGTGGCCACCGCGATGGTCCTGTCGCGGGCCATCGTGCGCGACATGGTCCCCGACGCCGAGGCGGCCTCGATGATCGGCTACGTCACCATGGGCATGGCCCTGGTGCCGATGATCGGGCCGGCCATCGGGGGAGCGCTCGACCAGCTGTTCGATTGGCACGCCTCTTTCGTCTTTCTCGCAATCGCCGGAGCGGCGGTGCTGGCGCTGGCCTATTACGACCTGGGCGAGACCGTGGCCGGGTCGGGGATGGATTTCCGCGCCCAAATGCGCACCTATCCCGACCTACTGACATCGCCGCGCTTCTGGGGCTATGTCGCCTGCGCGGCCTTCGGGTCGGGGGCCTTCTTCGCGCTTCTGGGCGGGGCATCCTTTGTGGCGGGCGAGGTGTTCGGCCTGTCACCTTTCTGGGCCGGGATCGCCCTGGGATCGCCGGCGATCGGCTACGCGATCGGCAATGGCATTTCCGGGCGGTTCTCGGTGCGGGTCGGGATCGACAGGATGATCCTGATCGGCACGCTGATCGCAGGCGCGGGAATGGGGGCATCGCTGGCGGTTTCGCTGCTGGGCTATTCGCATCCGCTGCTGTTTTTCGGCTTCTGCACCTCGCTGGGCCTGGGCAATGGCATCATGCTGCCCAATGCCACCGCCGGGTCGCTCTCGGTGCGCCCGCATCTGGCGGGCACGGCAAGCGGGCTGGGCGGGGCGATCATGATCGGCGGCGGCGCGCTTCTGTCGGCCATCGCGGGCAGCCTCTTGACCGAGGAAACCGGCGCTTTGCCGCTGCAGGCCATCATGTTCGTGACCTCGGTGCTGGCAACCGGCGCGATCCTGATGGTCATGCGTCGGACGGCAAGACTGAGCCGCTGATCGTTGCGCGGCAGGTTTGCAAAGGCTATCGTCTTCCCAAGCTAAACTGCAAAACCCCGACCGCCCAAGGACCCCACGACATGGCGACCCAGAAACTCTATGCCGGCGCCAAGCTGCGCGAATTGCGCGGGCGCATCGGCCTGACTCAAAAGGCCTTTGCCGAGAAGTTGGGCGTGTCCCTGCCCTATCTCAACCAGATGGAAAACAACAACCGCCCGGTCTCGACCACGGTTGTTCTGGCCCTTGCCCAGGAATTCGGCTTCGACGTGACCGAGTTGCAATCGGGCGACGAGGCGCGCCTTGTCTCGGACATGCGCGAGGCCCTGGCCGACCCGGTCTTCACCAGTACCGCGCCGCCGCAATCCGACCTGCGCCTGGCGGCCTCCAACGCACCGGCGCTGGCGCGTGCCTTTCTGGAGCTGCACACCGCCTATCGCCAGACCCATGAACGCCTGGCCAGCCTGGACGAGGCGCTGGGGCGCGAAGACAGCCGCCTCCAGCCCAGCCCGTGGGAAGAGGTCCGCGACTTCTTCCATTACTGCGACAATTACATCGATGCCGTCGACCGCGCCGCCGAAAGCTTTGCCGCCAAGGCCGGCCCGGATATCGAGGCCGCGGCCGTCGCCGCGCTCACGCGTCATGGCGTCACCATCGCCCGCAGCCGCGACCCCGAGATCCGGCGCTATGACGCGGGCAGCAAGACCCTGACGCTCGCGCGCACCGCCGCGCCTTCGACGCAGGTCTTCCAGATGCTTCTTCAGCTGGCCCTTCTGCAACAGGACAAGCTGCTTGAGGCGACGCTTGATTTCGCCCGTTTCCAGAGCGACCAAGCCCGATCCATCGCCAAGATCGGGCTGGCTAATTATTTTGCCGGTGCCGCGCTGATGCCCTACGGCGCCTTTCTTGCGGCCGCGCAGGAGACCCGGCACGACCTGGAACGGTTGGCGGACCGCTTCAGCGCCTCGCTGGAACAGGTGGCGCACCGTCTGTCCACGCTGCAACGGCCTGGGGCCAAGGGGATTCCCTTTTTCTTCGTGCGCGTGGACCAGGCCGGGACGATCACCAAGCGGCATTCGGCCACCACCCTGCAATTCGCGCGCTTCGGCGGGGCCTGCCCGTTGTGGAACGTCCACCGGGCCTTCGAAACACCCGGCCGCTGGTTGCGGCAACTGGCCGAAACGCCCGACGGCGTGCGCTATTTCTGCCTGGCGCGGAACGTGTCCAAGCCCGGCGGGGCCTGGGGCATACCCACACGCCGCTACGCGATCGGGCTGGGCTGCGAGGTGAAACACGCAGGCGCGCTGACCTATGCCGACGACATGCCCACCGACCATACCGAAGCCTTCGAGCCGATCGGAATTTCCTGCCGCATCTGCGAGCGGCGCAATTGCCCGCAGCGCTCGGTTCCGCCCCTGGAACGGCAGCTGCGCGTGGATCCCAATCACCGGGGCATGCTGCCCTATCAGGTCGATTGACGCGCGGGCCGGTTTCGGGACACAAGTATCGGATACCAACGCGGGGAGGAACGCACCATGGAGCTGAGCGGAACACAGGTGATCGCCGCCGACAGGGACACGGTCTGGGCCCATCTGAACGACGCCCAAACGCTAATGGCCTGCATCCCCGGCTGTGAAGAACTGACCGGCAATCCGCAGGACGGGTTCGAGGCCGTGGTCAAGCAGAAGGTCGGCCCCGTCAAGGCGACCTTCAAGGGCCACGTGACACTGGAAAACGTAAACGCGCCCGAAAGCTACACGCTGGTGGGCGAAGGTAAGGGCGGCGTGGCCGGCTTTGCCAAGGGATCGGCCGATGTCGCCCTTGCCCCGACCCCCGAGGGCACCGAACTGTCCTACACGGTGGATGCCAAGGTGGGCGGCAAACTGGCACAGCTGGGCAGCCGCGTGGTGGGCGGGTTCGCCCGTAAAATGGCCGATTCCTTCTTCGACAATTTCAAGACTCAGGTGGAAGGACCGGGCGAAGACGCCTGATCCTTCCGAATCGCGGCCCCAGGGGCCGTCGCCCGATCAGGCCTTCTGAAGCTCGTTCCAGAGCTGGTCCTTCAGGGCCAGGCGCTGCTTGCGCAGCTCGGCCATGTGCAGGTCATCGGTGGGTTCCACGTCGGTTTCGGCGCGATGCACCGCGCGGTTGACCTCGTGGTATTCCTCGAAAAGCTTGGCGAAATGGGCGTTTTCAACCTTGAGCTTGTGGATCGTATCGATGTGATCCGGAAATTCCTCGGCCAGCTCGTGGGGGGTATGCGACATGGTTCTCCCTTTCTGTTCGCGTCTTCACGGATCGACGCTAGAGGGCGGCGCGCTCGTCCACTTTGACAGGGATCAAAGGAAATCGCCTATCTTTGCGAATGCTGCCAGCCCGGATGGACCCAGGGCCGGTCATTGGCCCGCGGCAGATGACGGCCCAGCACGTGATCGGCGATCTTTTCGCCGACCATGATCGACGGCGCGTTCAAATTTCCGTTGGTGATGCGCGGAAAGATCGAGCTGTCGGCCACCCGCAGCCCGTCCACGCCGATCACCCGGCCCTGCGGGTCGACCACCGCCGCGGGGTCGTCGGCCCGGCCCATCCGGCAAGTGCCGCAGGGGTGATAGGCGCTTTCGGTGTGTTCGCGGATCACCTCGTCGAGCTGCGAATCGCTCTGGGCCTGCTGGCCGGGCACCAATTCCTCACCACGCCAGGGGTCGAAGGCCTTCTGTTTCAGGATTTCGCGGGTCAGGCGGATGCAGGTGCGGAACTCGTCCCAGTCGTCGGGGTGGGACATGTAGTTGAAGAAAATGCTCGGATCGTCCGCGGGGTCAGCCGAGCGTAAGGTCACCGCCCCGCGCGATTTCGACCGCATCGGCCCGACATGGGCCTGATAGCCTTCCCGCGCGCCCTTGCCGTCATAGCGCACGGCCAGGGGCAGGAAATGGAACTGGATGTCCGGATAGGCGATGCCCGCACGACTGCGAATGAAGCCGCAGCTTTCGAACTGGTTGCTGGCGCCGGGGCCACGCCGCCCGAAGAGCCATTGCGCGCCGACCCAGGCTTTTCCCAGCAGGTTCCAGTACTTGTAGAGGCTGACGCGGCCCTTCGCCGACATCTGGACGTAGAGTTCCAGGTGATCCTGCAGGTTCTGCCCCACGCCGGGGCGGTCGGCCACGACCTTGATCCCGTGTTCGGCCAAGTGCGCCGCCGGGCCGATCCCCGACAGCATCAGCAGCTTGGGCGAATTGATGGCCGAGGCCGCGACGATCACCTCGGCCCGCGCCGTGATCACGCGGCCATCCGACAGCGCCACCCCGGTCGCGCGGCCTGCTTCGATCACCAGTTTCGCGGCCAGCCCGTGGACGATACGGCATCGGCCCGACTCTTGCGCCGGACTGAGATAGGCCCGCGCCGCAGACCAGCGTTTGCCCTGCCAGATCGTTGCCTCGAAGGGTCCGAAGCCCTCTTGCTTTTCGCCGTTGTAATCGTCTGTCAGCTCATAGCCGGCCTGGCCCCCGGCCTCGATGAAGGCCCGCACAAGGGGGTTCTTGCCCGCCCCGCGCGTGACGTGCAGCGGGCCGCCCCGACCGCGCCAGGCCGGGTCACCACCGCGCCCGCCATCGTGCCAGTCCTCCATACGCCGGAAATACGGCAGCACGTCGGCATAGGCCCAGCCCTCGGCCCCGGTTTCGGCCCAATGGTCGAAATCATGGGCATGGCCGCGGACGTAGATCATCCCGTTGATCGAGGACGACCCGCCGATCACCTTGCCCCGCGGACAGGCCAGCCGCCGCCCGCCAAGGTGCGGTTCGGGCTCGGTCCGGTACCCCCAGTCGTAGCGGCGCATGTTCATCGGGTAGGACAGCGCGCCGGGCATGTTGATCAGCGGCCCTAGGTCGGGGCCACCGAATTCGATGACCAGCACCGATCTGCCGGCCTCGGCCAGCCGATAGGCCATGGCGCAGCCCGCCGAGCCGGCCCCGACGATGACGTAATCAGCCTGCATTTTCACTCCGATCAGAACGGGGCCTCGACATCGCCCATGCGGACATAGACGGACTTCTTCTCGCTGAAATGCTCGATCGCGGCGCGCGAGTTCTCGCGGCCCACCCCCGACTGCTTGGACCCGCCGAACGGCGCTTCGACGGGCGCATCGTTATAGGTGTTGATGTAGCAGGTGCCGGCCTCGAACCCCGCGGCCATGCGATGGGCGCGGGCCAGGTCGCGGGTGAAGACCCCCGCCGACAGGCCGAACTCGGTGTCGTTGGCGCGGGCCAGCACCTCGTCCTCGGTGTCGAAATCCAGCACCGACAGGACCGGGCCGAAGATCTCTTCGCGCGCTATGGTCATGTCGTCGGTGACATCGGCGAAAACCGTGGGTTCCAGGAAATAGCCCTCGCGCTCCACCCGCTGGCCACCACTGACCAGCCGCGCGCCTTCCTCGACCCCCTTGGCGACATAGCCCTCGACGATGTCCATCTGCTCGGCATTGACCAGCGGGCCGAAATTGACGGATTCGTCCAGAGGGTCGCCCATCTTCACGCCTTTCAGGCGCTCTTTCAGCCGATCGAGAAAGGCATCCTTGATGGCCTTTTGCACGAAGACCCGGGTGCCGTTGGAACAGACCTGGCCCGAGGAATAGAAGTTGCCATTGATCGCGCCGCTGACCGCGTTTTCGAGGTCGGCGTCGTCGAAGATCACGAGGGGCGACTTGCCGCCCAGTTCCATCGTCACGTGCTTCATGCCCACGGCGGCCATGGCATAGACCTTGCGGCCCGTAGGTACCGACCCGGTCAGCGACACCTTGGCCACGCGCTTGTCATTGACCAGAAGCGAACCGACCCGCGCGCGGCCCTGGATCACGTTGAACACGCCTTTGGGCAGGCCCGCCTCGTGTAATATCTCGGCCACCTGCAACGCCGATAGCGGCGTGGTTTCCGAGGGCTTGAAGATCATCGCGTTGCCACAGGCCAGAGCCGGGGCGCCCTTCCAGCAGGCGATTTGGGTGGGGTAGTTCCACGCGCCCAGCCCAACGCAGATGCCCAGCGGTTCGCGCCGGGTATAAACGAAATCCTCGCCAAGCGGGATGTAGTCGCCCGTCAGGCTGCCGGCGATGCCGCCGAAATATTCCAGCGCATCGGCTCCGCTGGTGGCATCGGCGACAAGCGTTTCCTGCAAGGGCTTGCCGGTGTCGCGGGTTTCCAGCACCGACAGGTCGTGGTTGCGCTCGCGCATCATGTCGGCGGCCCGGCGCAGGATGCGTCCGCGCTGGGTGCCGGTCATGGCGGCCCATTCGGGCTGGGCGCGCCGGGCGGCCGCCAGGGCCTGTTCGACCACCGCGTCGGTGGCGGCATAGACGCTGGCGATCCGGTCCCCTGTGGCAGGATAGATCACTGGGATCTCGGCGCCGGACGTGTCCTCGATATATTCGCCATCGACGAAATGGCTGCCCTTGGGCTGCGGGTCGATCATCTCATTCCCCTCTCGGAAAGCGTTGATTTTCCTCAAGAACATTGAGGTCCATGTGATTGCGCATATACCGTTCCGAGGCCTGCTGCAGCGGCTGATAGTCCCAGGGAAAATAGGCCCCGTTGCGCAATGCCTCGTAGACCACACAGCGCCGCGCCTGGCTTTGGCGCACCTCGGCGTCGAACTTGTCCAGATCCCACATTGCATCGGCTTGGGCGCGGAAATCGGCGAGCGTGTCTTGATGTTCTGCGACTTGGGCCAGGTTCCGGCGCTCTTGCGGGTCGGCGGCCAGATCGAACAATTGCTCCGGGTCCAGGGCGCAGCGCGTATATTTCCAGCGCCCCTGCCGCAGTGAAACCAGCGGCGCATAGGACGCCTCGGCGGCGTATTCCATCGCCACGGGGCTGGTCCGCGCGCCGCCCTGCCCCGAGGGTCTCAGGCTTTCGCCATCTGTCCAGGAGGCGACCTCGTCCATGGTGACCCCGGCCAGATCACATACGGTCGGGCAAACGTCGATATTGGAAGCGGGCGTGTCAACCCGCACCGGTGCCATGTCCGGGTCGCAGATCATCAAGGGCACCCGTGCGGACCCTTCGTAGAAGGACATCTTGAACCACAGGCCGCGTTCGCCCAGCATGTCGCCGTGATCCGACACGAAAAGGATCGTCGCCTCCTGCCGGGTATCCTCCATCACCTGCAGGATCTCCCCGATCTTGTCGTCCAGATAGCTGATATTGGCGAAATAGGCGCGGCGGGCGCGGCGGACATGATTGTCAGTTATGTCGTAGCTGCGCCAGTCATTGGCGTCGAAAATGCGCTGCGAATGCGGGTCGTGGTCGTCGTAGTCCAAGGCCGGCACTTGCGGCAGCAGGTGATCGCATTCCTCGTAAAGATCCCAATATTTCTTGCGCGCCACGTAGGGGTCATGGGGGTGGGTGAAGCTGACTGTCAGGCACCAGGGGCGGGCATCCTGCCCCCGCGCGAGATCGTAAAGCTTGCGCGTCGCGTGATAGGCGACCTCGTCGTCATATTCCATCTGGTTGGAGATTTCGGCCACCCCGGCGCCCGTCACCGAGCCCATGTTGTGATACCACCAGTCGATGCGTTCGCCCGGCTTGCGGTAATCCGGGGTCCAGCCGAAATCGGCCGGATAGATATCGGTGGTCAGGCGGTCCTCGAAGCCGTGCATCTGGTCGGGGCCGACGAAATGCATCTTGCCCGACAGGCAGGTCTGATAACCCGCGCGGCGCAGATGATGTGCGTAGGTCGGGATGGCCGAGCTGAATTCGGCGGCATTGTCATAGACCCCGGTGCGGCTGGGCAATTGGCCGGTCATGAAACTGGCCCGCCCCGGCGCGCAGAGCGGGCTGGCCGTGTAGGCATTGGCAAACCGGGTCGACCGATCGGCCAGCTTGCGCAGATTCGGGGCATGGAGCCAGTCGGCGGGGCCGTCGGGGAACAGCGTCCCGTTCAACTGGTCCACCATCAGGATCAGGATATTGCGGGTCATCCCAGTTCCCTTTCGATCAGGCCGAGGACAAGCGCCGTCGCCTCGGCCTCGTTTTCCAGGTCTTCGCGCAGGCTGACCCGCAGGTAGAGTCCGTCGATCAGCGCCGCGAGGCGGTCGGCGATCGTTTCGGCAGCCGCGCCGGCAAGTGGTCGCAACTCGTGCAACAGATTGGACCGCAGCCGCCGCCGATAGATCGAAAGGAGCCGGGCGGCACTATCACTTTTCTGGGCAAGGACGTAGAAATTCAGCCAGGACGCGATGGTTTCCTTGCGAAAATTCGATGTCGAGAAACTGGCCCGCACGATCGCCTCCAGCCTTTCACGCGCACCCGGCGCCATCGCCAGCGCCCCGCGCACCTCGGCCCCGTAGACCGTCAGCGTGTGGCGCATGGCAGCCAGGAAGATATCTTCCTTGCCGCCGAAATAGTGATGCGCCAATGCACTGGACATCCCCGCCCGCTTGGCGATGCGGGCCACGGTCACATCCAGGCTGCCGGTCGCCCCGATCTCGGCGATCGTGGCTTTTACCAGCGCCTCACGGCGTATAGGCTCTGCCCCAAGCTTTGGCATGCGGTCCCCGAAATGACTTGCATTGCGCAGGCTAGTTTGTTCTTTATTGACTCGTCAATCAAGAAAAAACCGAAACCGACAACAGGGAGTTACCCATGAAATCCTCGCTTTCCATCCTCGCCATCTGTGCGGCCACCGCGGCGCATGCGGATTGCGATACCGTGACCTTCTCGGATGTGGGCTGGACCGACATCACCGCGACAACCGCCGCAACCACCGTCGTGGTCGAGGCGCTGGGTTACGACACCGACGTCAAGGTCCTTTCCGTACCAGTCACCTATACCTCGCTGGCCGAAGGCGACGTGGACGTGTTCCTGGGCAACTGGATGCCCACCATGGAAGGCGACATCGCCCCCTATCGCGAAGCGGGCACCGTCGACACTGTGCGCGCCAACCTCGAAGGCGCGAAATACACGCTGGCCACGAATGCCGCGGGTGCCGCGCTCGGCATCACCAGCTTTGACGCGATCGCGGCCAACGCCGATGCGCTGGATGCGGAAATCTACGGTATCGAGCCGGGCAATGACGGCAACCGCCTGATCATGGACATGATCGCCGACAACGCCTTCGGCCTCGGTGATGCCGATTTCGAGGTGGTCGAAAGCTCCGAAGCGGGGATGCTGGCCCAAGTCGGCCGCGCCTCGGACCGGGATGAACCCATCGTGTTCCTGGGCTGGGAACCCCACCCGATGAACGCCAATTACGACATGACCTACCTCGAAGGCGGCGATGACTGGTTTGGCCCCAACCTGGGCGGCGCCACCGTTTATACCAACACCACGGCCGGCTATGCCGAGACCTGCCCGAACCTCGGGGCATTCCTGAACAACCTGGAATTCACCCTGGCCATGGAGAACGAGATCATGGGCGCGATCCTGAATGACGGCGCTGATCCGGCCGAGGCCGCGACCTCATGGATGTCGGCCAATGGCGACGTGGTCATGGGCTGGCTCGACGGCGTGACGACCCGCGATGGCGGCGATGCCGCCGAGGCGGTTTCGGCCGCGCTCGGGCTGTAGGACTGACCGGGCCGTCCTGATGGGGCGGCCCGAATTTCTTCTGCAGAAGCGGATGTTGCGACGCCCCGAAGGCGCGGGGCGGGATGGAGGCCCATGCTGACATGGTTGACTGAGAACAAGCTGCCCATCGGGGAATGGGCCGAGGCCGGATTCGACTGGCTCGAACGCACCGGCCAGGTCTTTTTCGACTTCCTGTCCGTCACGATGGAAAACCTGATTGACGGCATTCTCTGGGTGCTTCTCACGCCGCACCCGTTGTTCATAATCGCCGCCTTTGTCGGCCTGACATGGGTGTTGCAGCGCAACTGGAAAACCTGCCTGTTCGTGGCGGTGGGGTTCCTGTTCATCCTGAACCAGGATTATTGGGAAGAAACCGCCGAAAGCCTGACGCTGGTCCTGTCGGCTTGCGTGGTCTGTATGGCCATCGGCGTACCCATCGGCATCGCCGCCGCCCATCGCCCCCGCCTTTACGCCTGGATGCGGCCGGTTCTGGACCTGATGCAGACCTTGCCCACCTTCGTCTACCTGATCCCGGCAATCGTCTTTTTCGGCATCGGCATGGTGCCCGGCCTGATCGCAACGGTGATCTTCGTGATCCCCGCGCCGATCCGGCTGACGCAGCTGGGCATTGCCTCGACCCCGCTGGCCCTGCTTGAGGCCGCCGACGCCTTCGGCGCAACGCCGCGGCAGAAGCTGTGGAAGATCGAGCTGCCCTCGGCCCTTCCCCAGATCATGACCGGACTGAACCAGACCATCATGCTGTCGCTGTCCATGGTCGTCATCGCCGCGCTGGTCGGCGCCGACGGGCTGGGCGTGCCGGTGGTACGGGCCCTGAACACGGTCGACACCGCAAAGGGATTCGAAAGCGGGCTGGTGATCGTGATCGTCGCGATCATCCTGGACAGGATGTTGAGGGTGGACCGGAAATGAGCGCCGTTGAATTCGACATAGTCTCGATCGTTTTCGGGGACCACCCCGAAACCGCCCTGCCCCTGATGGACGCCGGACAGAACCGCACCGACATCCAGACGGCCACGGGCCAGGTGCTGGGCGTGCACGATTGTTCGCTCGACGTGGAAGAGGGCGAAATCCTTGTGCTGATGGGCCTGTCGGGGTCGGGCAAGTCCACCCTGCTACGCGCCGTCAACGGGCTGAACCCCGTGGTGCGCGGCGAGGTCCGGGTCGAGGAGGAAGGCGAAATGGTCAGCGTCACCCAAGCCGATACCGCCACCCTGCGCCGCCTGCGCCGCAAGAGGATCGCCATGGTCTTTCAGCAATTCGGCCTGCTGCCCTGGCGCAGCGTGCGCGACAATGTCGGCTTTGGCCTGGAACTGGACGGGATGGCCAAGGACGAGCGGCGCGAAAAGGTCGATTCGCAATTGGCGTTGGTGGGCCTGTCTGACCGGGCGGACGCGCTGGTGGGCGAATTGTCTGGCGGGATGCAGCAGCGCGTCGGCCTGGCCCGCGCCTTTGCCACAGACGCGCCGATCCTTCTGATGGACGAGCCCTTCTCGGCGCTCGATCCGCTGATCCGGACCCGCCTGCAGGACGAGTTGCTGGACCTGCAACAGCGGCTGGGCAAGACCATCATCTTCGTCAGCCACGACCTGGACGAGGCGTTCAAGATCGGCAATCGCATCGCCATCATGGAAGGCGGTCGGATCGTGCAATGCGGCACCCCGCGCGAGATCTTCTCCAGCCCGGCCAATGATTACGTTGCCGATTTCGTCGCCAACATGAACCCGCTGGGCGTGCTGCGCGCCCGTGACGTGATGATTGACGGGGTCGAGGGGCCCGAAGTGGATGCCGAGGCGCCTCTGGCGGACCTGATCGACCGGTTGCAGGACACGCCCAGCCTGACGGTGACCGAGGCCGGGCAAACCATCGGCAAGGTCACGCAAGGATCGGTTCTGGCGCGCATCGGTTAAGCGGCGCGAAGAATTTTAGGAAGATTCTTGCCCGTCAGCCGCGGGCAGCAACGGCGCCGGCCGCGCGGGTCAGCTCCTCGACCAGAGTTTCGGCCATGGACCGGAACACCATGATCTCGAACGCTTTGGCGCCGCTGCGCGTCGCGCTGGCGGTCATGCGACCCAGCAAGGTGCGTGCCGTGTGGCCGCGCTTGAATTGGCTCGCGCGCAAGTCCAGCGGCACCAGCCGGGCCAGCACGTCCTCGGCCCGGTCCCCGACGATTTCGACCACGCACCAGGCGTCGGACTGGTCCACGCAGGCCGCGCCTGCCAGGTCGGGGCACGCGGCCCCCATCAGCAGTGCCTCACCCTTGCCGACCCAAATGGCCCTCGCCCCACCCTTGGACTGGCTCCGGCCCGGCGCGGGAAAACCGAGGCCCAGCGCCGATTTGAGCGCCTCGCCCACCGCCTTGTCCTGGCCCTTGAAGGGCAGGATGGCCGTGACGGGGCCGGGGTCGATCTCGGCAATCGTGACCGCGCCGATGGTCTGGGGCAAAAGCCCTTCGCAGGGCGAAAGTGCAACAAGATTAGCCACGAACGCGCGCCCCTTCCTTGTCGAAAAAGACGGGGTCGCACACCCGGGCCAGCGTCGTGACCCCGCGCAGGTGATCGACCATCTTGATGGTTTCGCCATGCCGCGCCCGACCATTCGTCAGAAAGCCCAGCGCCAAGTCATGTCCAAGGGTGGGCGAATGACAGACACTGGTGACATAGCCATGGTCGTTGGTCCGAACCGGTTCGGCGCGATCCTCGAACAGATGCGCCCCGGCGGTAAGCTTGCCGGCCGGATCGACGGGGTGCAGCCCCACCAGCTGTTCGCGGCTCTCCTCCAGAAGGCCCGGCCGGCGCGAGGCCGAGAAGCCGACGCAATCCGTCTTCTTGCTGACCATCCCCTCGAAGCCGATGTCGAAGGCCGTGGTCCGGCCGTGGATCTCGGCATGGGTGATATGGCCCTTTTCGATCCGCATGACATTCAGCGCCTCCATTCCGTAGGCACCGCCGCCCATGGTTTCGGCCTGGGCCAGCAAGACCCGGTAGAGCGCCGCGCCATAGCCGGCCGGCACCGCGATCTCGTAGGCATGTTCGCCCGAGAAGGAGATGCGGAACAGCCGCCCGCGCACGCCCATCACGTCGACCTCGCCACAGGCCATGAAGGGCCAGGACTCGGGGTCGATGCCCCCGTCGACCACGGCATCCAGCAGGTCGCGCGACTTTGGCCCGGCCACTGCGAACTGCGCCCATTGTTCGGTGGCACTGGTAAAGACCACGTCCAGATCGGGGCGCAGCGCCTGCGACACCCATGCCAGGTGGCGCATGACAAGACCCGCTGCGGCGGTGGTCGTCGTCATGACGAAGTGGCTTTTCCCCATCCGCGCGGTGGTGCCGTCATCCATGACATGGCCATCCTCACGCAGCATCAGGCCATAGCGCACCCGTCCCACCTTCAGCGTGCTGAAGGTGTTGGTATAGACGAAATCGAGGAAGGCCGCCGCATCGGGCCCCTGGATATCGATCTTGCCCAAGGTCGAGACATCGCAGATGCCAACGGCATTGCGCACCATCGTGACCTCGCGATTGCAGGACTCCTGCCAGGTCCTTTCGTCGGGCTTCGGGAAATAGCTGGGACGATACCATAGCCCCGCCTCGATCATCGGGGCACCGCGATCGACGCTTGCCGTGTGGCTGGTGGTCACGCGCTTGGGCGCGAAGCCCTCGCCTTGCGATCCCGCGCCCATCGCGGCGATGGACACCGGCGTATAGGGCGGGCGGAAGGTGGTCGTGCCGGTTTCGGGGATGCCACGCCCGGTGGCATCGGCAAGAACCGCCAAGGCGGCCACGTTCGAGTTCTTGCCCTGATCGGTTGCCATGCCCTGTGTCGTGTAACGCTTCATATGCTCGACCGAGCGGAAATTTTCCTGCGCGGCCAGCCGCACGTCCTTCACATGGACGTCGTTCTGGAAGTCGAGCCATTTGCGCCCCCGCCCCTCGACCGCCCAAAGCTCCTCGATGCGATAGGGGCGATCCTCGGCGCGGGGCATGGCGGTGTCAGAGGGTGTCAGGCCCAGCTCGATCACCACCTCCTTCGCGACGCGGGCACCATCGGCCAGGCAGGCGGCGGTGGAAAACTGCCCGCGCGCGGCCCCGGCGGCCGTCATGCCCGGCACCATGCCGTCACGCGGCAGGAAGCTGAGCGTTTCGGCATTCCATTCAGGCCGTCCGTTCATGTGGCAGGCCAAGTGGACCGAGGGGTTCCAGCCCCCAGAGACGGCCAGGCACTCGGCCTCGATCCGCAAGGTGCGGTCGCTTTGGCGTATCGACAGGCTCTCAAGCCCCTTGCGGCCCTTGGTGCCGATCACCTGCGCCCCGGTGAAGAGCTTGTAATCACCCAATGCCTGCGCCTCGGCGCGGCTGTCGATCACCGCCGACACGTCCACGCCCGCCGCCATCAAGTCCAGCGCCGTGCGGTGCGCCCCGTCATTGTTGGCGAAGACCGCGACCTTGCGGCCCGCGACCACGCCCCAGCGGTTGAGGTAGGCGCGCACGGCGCCCGCCGTCATGATCCCGGGGCGGTCGTTGTTCGGGAAGGCCACGGGCCGTTCCAGCGCCCCGGCGCACAGGATCGCGCGGCGCGCGACGATGCGCCAGAAGCATTCCAGCGGCTTGCCGGGTTGGTGGGGGTGGTGCTGGCCCACCCGTTCCAGCGCGCCATAGGTGCCCTGGTCATAGGCCCCTGTGACGGCCGTGCGGTGCATCAGGCGCACATTGTCCATGGTGGCCAGTTCGGCGACGATATCAGCGGCCCAGGCGTGGCCGGGCTTGCCGTCCACCTCGCCGGTCTCGGCCAGAAGGCGGCCGCCCATCCGGCTGTCTTCATCCGCAACGATGACATCCGCCCCGGCCCGCGCCGCACCCAGCGCCGCCATCAGGCCCGTGGGGCCCGCCCCGATCACCAGAACGTCGCAGAAGGCATAGGCCTTTTCGTAAGTATCCTCGTTGGTCAGGCCCGACAGAGCGCCCAGACCGGCGGCGCGGCGGATGATGGGTTCATAAAGCTTCTCCCAGAAATTCTTGGGCCACATGAAGGTCTTGTAATAGAATCCTGCGCCCAGGAAGGGCGACATCAGGTCGTTGACCGCCATCAGGTCGAAACTGACCGAGGGAAAGGCGTTCTGGCTGCGTGCCTCCAGCCCCTCGTAGAGTTCCTGCACCGTGGCGCGCACGTTCGGATCCTGCTGCGGCCCATGGCCGATCGTGACCAGCGCGTTGGGTTCCTCGGACCCGGCGGTCAGAATGCCGCGCGGGCGGTGATACTTGAAGGATCGACCGACCACGCGCTTGTCATTGGCGATCAGCGCCGCGGCCAGCGTGTCGCCCTCGCGCCCGGTCAGGCGTTCCCCGTCAAAGGTGAAGGGCACCGATGTGTTGCTCTGGCACAGCCCGCGGCCCTCGATCCTCATGACGCCACCTTTTCAGCCAGCTCCGCGCCCATGACCTCGTGGGTGGCGGTATCGCGCTCCACCACCAGCCAAGCCCCGCAGCCGGCCTCGTGAAACCACAAATCGCGGGCTTCGCCACAGGGATTGTCGCGGTTGTGCAGGTAGTCGTCCCAGGCGGCGTCGCCGGCATCGGGCGCGGGCCGGCGCAGCAGTTCGGCCGCGCCCTGGTAGGTAAATTCGCGCCTGTCACGGGTGCCGCAGATGGGGCAAGGGATACGCATGTCGTGTCCTTAATGCAGGTTGTGCTGAGAGCCGGTGCCCTCTTCGTCCATCAGGCCGCGGCCAGTGCGGAACCGGTCGAGCCGAAACCTGGCTGCCGGTTCGTGATGGCGGCCCGTAGCCATCAGGTGCGCAAAGGAAAAGCCCGACCCCGGCACGGCCTTGAACCCGCCATAGCACCAGCCGCAGTCTATAAAGAGACCCTCGGTCCCGGTCTTGTCGATGATCGGGCTGCCATCGGGGGTCATGTCCATGATGCCGCCCCAGCTGCGCAGAACCTTGGCCTTGCCGATCACCGGCATCAGGGTCATCGCCGCATCCATCACGTGCTCGGCCATGGGCAGATTGCCCCGGCTGGCGTAGGAGCTGTAGAAGTCCAGGTCGCCGCCGAAGACCAGCCCGCCCTTGTCGGACTGGCTGATGTAGAAATGGCCCATGCCGAAGCTGACCACGTGGTCGATGATGGGTTTCAGCCCCTCGGTCACGAACGCCTGCAACACGTGGCTTTCGATGGGCAGGCGCATGCCGGCCATCTCGGCCACCTGCCCCGACCGCCCCGCCACGACGATGCCCACCTTCTTGGCCCGGATCGCGCCGCGCGTGGTCTGCACGCCCGTGACCTTTCCGTTATGGATGTCGATCCCCGTAACCTCGCAATTCTGGATCAGGTCGACACCGCGCTGGTCGGCGCCACGGGCATAGCCCCAGGCCACGGCGTCATGCCGGGCCGTGCCGCCGCGCGGATGATACAGGCCGCCATAGATGGGAAAGCGCAGATTGTCGAAATCGAGGTAGGGCAGATGTTCGCGCACGCCGTCGCGGTCCAGCAAGATCGCGTCATCCCCCTGATTGACCATCGCATTGCCGCGCCGGGCGAAGGCGTCGCGCTGGCCGTCGGAATGAAACAGGTTGATCAGGCCGCGCTGCGAATGCATCACGTTGTAGTTCAGGTCTTGTTCGAGACCTTCCCACAGCTTCAGGGAGTGGCTGTAGAATTCCGAATTGCCCGGCAGAAAGTAGTTGGCCCGCACGATGGTCGTGTTGCGCCCGACATTGCCGCCGCCGATATAGCCCTTTTCCAGAACGGCGATATTGGTCAGCCCGTGTTCCTTGGCAAGGTAATAGGCGGTGGACAACCCGTGCCCGCCGCCGCCGATGATGACGATGTCGTATTCCGGCTTTGGGTCGGGATCGCGCCAGACGGGCTTCCAGCCTGTCTGGCCGAACAGCCCTTCCTTGAGAACGCGGAACCCTGAATAGCCCATTGCGGATGGTCTCCCCTGCTTGGGGCGACCCTAGCAAGTGGCGCGCAGGGCGCAACGGCGCTTTTCGACAAATCCCGGCCAGCCCGCGACAGATGCCGCGCGCCGGCCGGATACCGGTGCTAGAGGCCCTTGGCCGCGTAGCTTTTGGCGACCCGTCCGATCGCGGTGATGAAACCGGCGGTGCGCAGATCCTTGACATCGCTGCGCCCGTGCCAATTCTCGCGCATGGCCTGGAACGCGGTGCGCATCGTGTCGTCAAGGCCCGAGCGGACCAGCTCCAACTCGCCAGCGCCGCGCATGTATTTGCGCTTGAAGTCCGGGGTCAGCGACCAGGCGTCTCCCATCATCTCGTCCAGCCGTTCAAGCTCGCGCACGATCAACTCGTGGCGCGCCTCTTCCTGGCGGCGTTGCATCCGGCCGAACCGGATATGGCTGAGATTCTTCACCCATTCGAAATAGGATACGGTCACACCGCCCGCGTTGGCATAGAGGTCGGGAATGATCACAGTGCCCTTTTCGCGCAGCAGTTCGTCGGCGCCCGCGGTGACGGGGCCGTTGGCGGCCTCGATGATCAGCGGCGCCTTGATGCGCGGGGCATTCTTCAGGTTGATGACCCCCTCCAGCGCCGCCGGGATCAGGATATCGCACTCGGCCTCCAGCACCTTGGCCCCGTCCGCGTGATGGGTGGCATCGGGGTAGTTGGAAACCCCGCCATGCTTGATGATCCACTGGCGCACGGCTTCCACGTCAATGCCCGCCTCGTTGAACAGCGCCCCGTCGCGCTCGATGATGCCGATGACCTTGCACCCGTCCTCCTCGGACAGGAACTTGGCGGCGTGGTAGCCCACATTGCCAAGGCCCTGGACGATCACCCGCTTGCCGTCCAGCGTGCCCGACAGGCCCGCCTTTTTCACGTCCTCTGGTTCACGGAAGAATTCACGCAGCGCGTATTCCACGCCGCGCCCCGTTGCCTCGACCCGGCCTTGAATGCCGCCCGCATGTGGCGGCTTGCCGGTGACGCAGGCGGCGGCGTTGATGTCGGTGGTGTTCATCCGGCGATACTGATCGGCAATCCAGGCCATTTCGCGTTCGCCGGTGCCCATGTCGGGGGCCGGCACGTTCTGTGACGGGTTGATCAGGTCGCGCTTGGCCAGTTCATAGGCGAAGCGGCGGGTGATCTGTTCCAGCTCGTGTTCTTCCCACTTGGTCGGGTCGACACACAGCCCGCCCTTGGACCCGCCGAACGGCGTTTCGACAAGGGCGCATTTGTAGGTCATCAGCGCCGCCAGCGCCTCGACCTCGTCCTGGTCGACGGCCAGGGCATAGCGGATGCCGCCCTTGACCGGTTCCATGTGTTCCGAATGCACCGACCGATAGCCGGTAAAGGTTTCCACCTTGCCCCGCAGCCGAACACCGAACCGGACCGTGTAGGTCGCGTTGCAGACCCTGATCTTTTCCTCCAGCCCCGGCGGCAGGTCCATGAGGGCCACGGCGTGGTTGTACATGATGTCCACGCTCTCGCGGAATGTCGGCTCGTTCTGGGGCATTACGTTCATGATTATTGACCTTCCTTGTAGGGGCCCGGTTCGGGCAAGTGGCGTTCTCGCGACGCCTTTCACCCGACCTTAACGCCGATTCGCCCGGTTTTTGAACACTTCGTTGATCCGGCCGGTCCGGCCGTTCCCGAATCGCCCGCGGCGAAACCGGCGCTGCACCGCTGCGCGCCATTGACCCCCGCGGGGCAACAGAACGGCCCGGTTGCGGCACACCGTTTCCCGAAGGTCGCCAGTTAATGAATTCCTGTCCAACCTTCGCCTCAATTTCGCCACCTCGACCTGATGTGTTTGCGTATGGGGAAATGCACCTCGCGAGGGGTGCCGTCAGTAGAATGTGGGAAAGGTTGACCAATGCCTAACACGAGGAAACAAGCGAACCAGCGGCGCGCTCTTGCCCCGTGGCTGCACCGTTTCCGGCGCGACGACGAAGGTGGCACGATCATCTTCTTCTCGATGTTCCTGTTCGTGCTGATCCTGTGGTTCGGCGGCATGGCCGTCGATTACATGCGGTTCGAAACCACCCGCGCCAAGCTTCAGGGCACGCTCGACCGCGCCGTTCTGGCCGCCGCCGACCTGGATCAGACACTTCCCCCCGGCGAGGTGGTCGAGAACTATTTCGAAACCGCCGGCCTGCGCGATTTCCTGATCGACAGTCCGCAGGTCAACGAAGGTCTGAACTACCGCATCGTGACAGCCTCTGCCGAGGCGAACATGCCGATGTTCTTCACCGAATTGCCCCGTGTCTTCATGGAGCCGTTCCAGCCCGGTCTTTCGACCCTGACCGTCAGCGGCACCTCGACCGCCGAGGAACGGGTCTCGGATGTCGAAGTATCGCTGGTGCTCGATGTCTCGGGGTCGATGAACCGCAACAACCGGATCCAGAACCTGCGCCCGGCCGCGCGCGACTTCGTTTCGACCGTTCTGGCGAATAACACGAACGCGCCCAATGGGTTGATCACCATTTCGATGATCCCCTACAGCGCCGTGGTCAACCCGGGCACGCAGATCTCACCTTTCCTGAATATTGCGCGCACCCATCCCCATTCGACTTGCCCGCTGTTCGGCGACGACCTCTTCGACACAACCGAACTGGACCTGAGCGAGACCTACGACCACGTCTCCCATTTCGACCCGGACTGGTACTGGGACTCGCGCCACAACAACCCGATCAAGTATCCTTGGTGCCACGAGGATGATCATAACGGGATCGTGCTGACCACCTCGAACGAGCAGCTCTTGCATGACGCGATCAATGATCTGGAACCCTATGGCAACACGGCCATCGACATGGGCATGAAATGGGGCGTCGGCCTGCTTGACCCCAGCACGGGCCCGATCATGCAGGCCCTGGCCGGCGACACCGGCAGTTCCGTGCCCGCCGCGGCCGCCGACCGCCCGCAAAGCTTCGAGGACGAAGAAGTGCTCAAGATCGCCGTGCTGATGACCGACGGCCGGAACACCCATCAATACGACCTCGAAGAGCCCATGAAATCGGGCATGTCGATGCTGTGGTTCGACCGGGACTATGCCGGCCAGCCGATCAGCGACGTGGATTCGAACGAAGTCTCGGTTCAGTATGAAGGCCTGGACACGCCGAACAACCGCTGGGACGACCGGTTCTACTGGAACGGGTTCGGTGGGTCGTCGCGTTGGCAAGACTACCCCAACGGCTTCGACGATCGTTGGGACTACGTCAACGCCACTCCGGAATCGCCCACCGGCATCGCCGGCCAAGGCGTCCACTACGAGGACAACGTCTATCACGCCAGTTGGCAGGACATGTATGCGGAACACGTCTACAACCGCATCAACAATATCTACCTGTCAAAGGCCCACAACAACGGCGCCCTGTCCTGGAGCGAGTATCGCGCGCCCGACTACGCGCTCGATACCGACCTGGTGGGTCCCTGGGAGGCCGACAACCGGCTGTCCGACTTGTGCGCGACCGCCCGCGACAAGGGCATCGTGATCTACACCGTCGCCTTCGAGGCCCCCTCGCGCGGGAAGAACGCGCTGCGCGACTGCGCCAGCTCGCCCAACCATTATTTCGATGTAAACGGGGTCGACATTTCCGATGCCTTCAGTGCCATCGCGTCGGACATCCGCGCGCTGAAGCTGACGCAGTAGGGAAGCCCGGTCATGTTGAAACGTATCCTCACCTTCCCTTTCCGCTTCCGGCGGCGGGACGATGGCGGTCCGACGATCGAATTCGTCCTGGTTTTTATGCCGTTCATGGTGCTGCTTGTTTCCGCCTACGAGCTGGGCCTGATGATGACCCGGCACGTCATGCTGGAACGCGGGCTGGACATGGCCGTGCGCGAGGTGCGCCTGAACACCGGGTCTGAACTGGATGAACAGGACCTGCGCCAGATGATCTGCAACGCGGCCGGGATCATTCCCGAATGCACGACCAAGATGCGGCTCGAGATGCGCCCGATCGACCCTGACAACTGGTCCAACATCCCGCGCGAGGCGAGCTGCGTGAACGTCAGCGAACCGTTCGAGCCGGCCCGCAATTTCAACAACGGGGCCGACAACGAGGTCATGATGCTGCGCGCCTGCGGCCTGTTCCGGCCGATGCTGCCGGAATTCGGCCTGGGCTACGTGTTGTCGCGGTCCCATAGCGACCGGCATTACCGCCTGGTCTCCATGTCCGCCTTCGTGATGGAGCCGAACTGAGCCATGTTGCGTCGTATTCATAGCCATTATCGCAAGTTTCGCCGGGACGAAGGCGGCACCGCCGTGGTCGAGGCCGTCATGATGTTTCCCACGCTCTTCGTGGCGTGCCTTGCGACCTATGTCTTCTTCGAGGCATTCCGGTCGCAATCGAACAATCTTAAGGCCGCCTACACCATTTCGGACGCGCTCAGCCGCCGTGGCGGCGACACCGAAGGCTACGTCACGGGCGATTATCTCAACAGCATGTGGCGGCTGCACCGCTTCATCACCACGTCGAACCATGACACGAGCCTGCGCATCTCGGTCATCAGCTATGACGCGGACGACGACGACTATTTCGTCTGCTGGTCCGAGGCCAAGGGCAAATTGACGCCGATGAACGACGGTACGCTCGACACGTATGTCGCAACAGACAAGATCCCTGTTCTACCCGATCGCCAGGCCCTGATCGTCGTGGAGACCCAGGTCGCCCATGAGCCGATCTTCACCATCGGCCGTGACTGGACGATCGTCTTCGAGGACATGATCGTCACCGCCCCACGTTTCACACCGCAGCTGAAATGGAGCACCACCGGAAATCCCGCGGGCGAGGTCGGCTGTTTCTGACCCGGCCTAACCCGGGTCGCCCGAAATCCGCAGCGTGATCTGATCGGCCATCACCCGCGACGGCCCCGACCCCACCGTGCCCCCGACCCCGACCCGGCGCCCCATGCGCCACCATAGCCCTGGGCGCCAAGCGCGGTCCGACGGGGCATTCAAGTGCAGCAGGAACCCGTTGGAGGGTTTGAAGGCAAAGACCCCCCGTTCGACCCGGGCGATGTCCTCCAGCCGCGCAAGGACGGTCCCGCTGCTGTCGCGCAATTCCTCGGGATAGAGCCGGATGGCCAGTGCTGTCGCCCGCCGCAGGGCCTCGGCCCCGAACAGGGCCAGCCCGCCGAATGCCAGCAGGAAGGCCTGCCAGCCAAGCGCTGGCGGCCGGGTCAGCGCCGCCAGTATCAGCAGAGCGCCCAGCGCCAGCAGCACGGTGCAGGCAAAAACCCGGCGGCCGGGCGAGGCCCGCAATTCGGCAATGGGCTGGTCATCGATCATCCAACGCTCCTTCCGGCACAGGGCATAGCCTGACGGGCCGCGCAGGCAAAGGCCTCAAATACCGACAAGCCGCCGCACCATGCCGACATAGAGCGCCTCGATCCGGTCCAGGCTCAGCCGGCCCTCGGCCCGGTACCAGGTGCTCATACCCGTCAGCATGGCGATGATCGCCAGGGTCGTCACCTTCGTGTCGTCCAGGTGGAACAGCCCTGCATCCACGCCGTCCTGCAGGACCGTTTCCAACTCGTCCTCGTAGACCTTCCGCAACCGCTCGATCTCGGCGAAGTTCGCCGGGGTCAGGTTGCGCAGTTCCATGTAGGAAATGAAAACCTGGTCGCCGCGCGGCAGGTGCCAGCGGATGTGGAACCGGGTGAACGCATCGAGCCGCGCCACCGGATCGCCTGACACCGCCGCCGCCTCTCGCGCGGCCAGCAGCTCTTTCATGTGGCTGCACATCAGGTCGAACAACAGCGCCTGCTTGTCACGGGTGTAGTTGTAAAGCGCCCCGGCCTGAACACCGACCTCTTCGGCGATCCGGCGCATGGACACGGCGGCAAACCCGTGCTGCGCGATCAACTTGAGTGCCGCGGCGCGCACTTTCGGCCCGGTGATCTCGGAATGGGAACCTGTCTTGCGCGCCATGCACACTCCTTCAACACGCGTTCCGCCATTTAACTGAACAGGCGTTCATTTGAAAAGGCCGATCTGCGGCTTGCCCTTGGTCGCGCGCTGGCCCTATGGTCGCGACGATGCGCCTGATGACCCTTGTCCTGCTGGGCGGCCTGGCCGCGTGCAGCCCGTTTCCCGACCTTGACCTGCCCGCCGATCCGGATGGCGTCGAGCGCGCGGGCGGGGCCTATCCGGCGCTTGCGCCGCTGGGTGGCATCCTGGCCCGCGCCGATACCCTTGCCGCCTCCGATCGCAGCGGCCCGGCAGCGCTGTCCGGCCTTGCAGGGCGACTTGCGGCCTTGCAAGCCCGGGCGGCGCGGTTGCGCGGCCCGGTGCTGA
The DNA here is from genome assembly GCA_009908505.1 of Alphaproteobacteria bacterium. Taxonomy (GTDB): domain Bacteria; phylum Pseudomonadota; class Alphaproteobacteria; order Rhodobacterales; family Rhodobacteraceae; genus Salibaculum. The sequence continues at coordinate 48,227 of JAAAPD010000045.1, forward strand.
ACCCCGCCATGCGCGCGCGCCTTTCGCGGGGCGTCAACCGGCCCACGTTGCAGTAGCCGCGTATCCGGGCTAACAGGCGCGAAACCAGCCAGGAAGGACCAGACAGATGACCAGCCCCCTCCGTCTCGGGATTGCAGGCCTCGGAACCGTGGGTGTCGGCGTGGTGCGCATCGTCCGCCAGCAGGCGCAAATGCTGACCACCCGCGCCGGACGCCCGATCGAGATCGTCGCGGTCTCGGCCCGCACCCGTGACAAGGACCGGGGCGTGACGCTGTCTCAATACGATTGGCAAGACGATCCCGTGGCCCTTGCCAAGCGCGATGACGTGGATGTCTTCGTGGAACTCATGGGCGGGTCTGACGGCCCGGCCAAGGCCGCAACCGAGGCGGCCCTGTCGGCCGGCAAGGACGTGGTCACCGCCAACAAGGCGATGCTGGCCCATCACGGGCAGGCGCTGGCCGAACTGGCCGAATCCAACGGCTGCAACCTGCGCTACGAGGCGGCCGTGGCCGGCGGCATTCCCGTCATCAAGGCCCTGATGGAAGGACTGGCGGGAAACGAGATCACTCGCATCATGGGCGTGATGAACGGCACCTGCAACTACATCTTGACGCGTATGCAGGATGCGGGCCTGACCTATGAAGAGGCCTTCGCCGAGGCCGACGGGCTTGGCTACCTGGAGGCCGACCCGAACCTCGACGTGGGTGGCATCGATGCGGGCCACAAGCTGGCGATCCTGTCGGCGCTGGCCTTCGGCACGCGCACCGATTTCGACGCGGTGGAACTGGAAGGGATCGGCGCGATCACCATCGACGACATCACCCAGGCCGCCGATATGGGCTATCGTATCAAGCTGCTGGGCGTGGCGCAGATGACCGGCCGCGGGCTGGAACAGCGCATGGCGCCCTGCCTTGTCCCGGCCAGAAGCCCGCTGGGACAGCTGGAAGGGGGCACGAACATGGTGGTTCTGGAAGGCGACGCGGTCGAACAGATCGTCCTACGCGGTCCGGGCGCGGGCGAAGGCCCGACCGCCAGCGCCGTCATGGGCGATGTCATGGATATCGCGCGCGGCCTGCGCCTGCCCGTCTTCGGCCAGCCGGCCGACACCCTGGCCGAGGCTCGCCCGGCCAATTCCGCCGTGCCTGCCGCCTATTACCTGCGCATGCAACTGATCGACAAGCCGGGCGCGCTGGCCAAGATCACCGCCATCCTCGGCGATGCGGGCGTGTCCATCGACCGTATGCGCCAGTACGGCCACCAGGACACGTCGGCCCCGGTGCTGATCGTGACCCACAAGACCACCCGTGCCGACCTGTCCGAAGCGCTGTCCGCCGTACGCGAGACCGACGTGGTTCTGGCCGATCCGGTGGCGATCCGCATCGAAGAGGTCTAGGGGGTGGCGGAACGGGTCATCGACCTGGCCACGTGGTCGCGCGCCGGGGCCTATCGCCTGTTCCGAACCTACGAGCGGCCGCATTTCGCTGTGACCGTGCGGCTGGACGTGACCCACCTCATGCGGCGCAAGACCGACGGGGTGTCGCCCTTTCGCGCGTGCCTTTATGCTCTGGCTGCAGGTTTCCACGCGGTGCCCGAATTGCGCATGCGGTTTCGCGGCGACGACATGGTCGTCGAACATGACCGGCTGACCTTGTCGCCCACCATCGCCCTTCCCGATGGCCGGTTCGGGTTCGGCTATATCGACTTCCGGCCCGACTGGCCAGCCTTCGACGCCGCCGCCGCCGCCGAGATCGCCGCGGTCCGCGCCGGTGCCGAACGCCCCCCCAACACAGGCCAGCGCGACGACCTTCTTTACCTGTCCTGCCTTCCCTGGATGGATTTCACCGGCCTGAGCAATGCCCTGCCCGACGCGCAGGACTGCATCCCACGCCTGAGCTGGGGCAAGTTCGTGACCGGCCCGGACGGGCGCACGACCTGCGCCTTCACCACCGAGATTCACCACGCCATCGCCGATGGCGCACAGCTGGGACACGCCGTGGCGGTCATCCAGGAAACGCTGAACGCGATCTAGCCGGCTGTTAGCGCGCACAGGCTTGCCGCCCTGCCCCCGGCGCGCTAGGCGAAAGCCAGTTCAATCCGCCAACAAGGACCGTGCCCCATGTCCACGCCCACCGATTTCAATGACCGCATGCTGTCGCTGGGCCTGGCCCGTGTCGCCGAACAGGCGGCGATCGCAAGTGCCGACTGGATCGGTCGGGGCGATGAAAAGGCCGCCGACCAGGCGGCGGTGAACGCCATGCGCGACCAACTCAACAAGCTGGACATCCAGGGCACCGTGGTGATCGGCGAGGGTGAACGGGACGAAGCGCCGATGCTGTTCATCGGCGAAGAGGTCGGCAACGGCAACGGCCCCAAGGTCGACATCGCGCTGGACCCGCTGGAGGGAACCACGCTGACCGCCAAGGACATGCCCAACGCGCTGACCGTGATCGCCATGGCCTCGCGCGGGTCGCTGCTGCATGCACCGGACACCTACATGGACAAGCTGGCCATTGGGCCTGGCTACAAACCCGGCATCGTGACGCTGGCCATGTCACCGGCCGAACGGGTCTCGGCCCTGGCGTCGGCCAAGGGGTGCTCGACCAAGGACATCACCGTCTGCGTGCTGGAGCGCCCCCGCCACGAGGAAATGATCGCCGAGCTGCGCGGCACCGGCGCCGCGGTGCGACTGATCACCGATGGCGATGTGGCCGGGGTGATGCATTGCGCCGAACCCTCGACCGGGATCGACATCTACATGGGCCAGGGCGGCGCCCCCGAGGGCGTTCTGGCCGCGGCCGCGCTCAAATGCATGGGCGGGCAGATGTACGGTAAGCTGGTCTTCCGAAACGAGGACGAACGCGGCCGCGCGCAGAAGGCCGGGATCACCAATCTCGACCGGGTCTATACCCGCGACGACATGGTGACCGGCGATGTGATCTTCGCGGCCACGGGCGTGACGGACGGATCGCTGCTGCCGGGAATCAAGCGTGAACCCGACAGCCTGACGACCGAAACGATTCTCATGCGGTCCAAGACCGGGTCGGTCCGCCTGATGCGGTATCGTAACCCGATCCTGGAATAAACCATTCAAAACCAAGACATTGGTGGCCCAGTCCCCTTTTGGCAACCCCGACTACATTCCAACACTTGCATATATTAGGTTTTATAAATATATACTTCCCGAGGCGGCGTTAACTGCCCGCCAAGCTGCAACACGTAACGGGGTGAAGGCTGCTGCACATGGCCGGGCCCCAAGGGAACCGAAAAACCAATGATCACGGAATTCACACCCTTAATGTCACTCTTCGGCGGGCTGCTCATCGGCAGCTCGACCGTTCTGCTGATGCTGACCCTTGGCCGCATCATGGGCGCGACCGGCGTTCTGGCCGGGTTCATGCAGCCGTCTTCGGCCACGGATTGGTCCTGGCGCGCGGCGCTTCTGGCCGGCATGGTCACGGCACCGGCCCTGATGACGCTGGTGACCGGCCAGGCACCGGAAATCCAGGTGCCGGTCAACACGCTCATGATGATCGTGGGCGGCTTCATCGTCGGCGTCGGCGTCACCTATGGCGCGGGCTGCACCAGCGGCCATGGCGTCTGCGGCATGGCGCGCTTCTCGCCGCGTTCGATCGCCGCGACCATCACCTTCATGATTTTCACCGCGATCACCGTTTACGTGCTCCGTCACGTGTTCGGAGGCTGACCCCATGAAACGTATCGTCTCGACCTATTTCATCGGCCTGATCTTCGGCATCGGCATCATGATGTCTGGCATGGCCAACCCCGCCAAGGTACTCAACTTCTTCGACTTTTTCGGAACCTGGGATCCGTCGCTGATCTTCGTCATGGGCGGCGCAATCCTGGTGGCCGCGCCCGGCTACTGGCTGGTGGTGGCACGCCCGGCGGGCAAGCCGCTGATGGATGCCAAGTTCCACGTGCCGCAGAACCGCAAGCTGGACGCCAAGCTGATCGGCGGTTCTGCCGTATTCGGCGTTGGCTGGGGGATCGCCGGCTTTTGCCCGGGCGGCGCCCTGCCCGCCATCGGCACGCTCAACCCGGCGGTCCTGATTTTCACCGCCGCACTCATCGCCGGCATCTTCGCCGCGAAGTTCACCCAGAACCTGACCGCACGTCGCGCAAAATCCGCGACCGCCTGACCCGAAAAAGGAGGAACAGGACATGACCGACTATCCCGTCAACATGGACATCAAGCCAGAGGTCCAGGCGTTCTTCGACGACGCCACCAACACGATCTCATACATCGTGAAGGACCCGACCTCGAACAGCTGCGCCATCGTCGACAGCGTGATGGACATCGACTATGCCGCCGGGCGCATCACCTACGATCACGCCGACGAGCTGATCCGCCAGGTCCAGGAGCAAGGCCTGAAACTGGACTGGATCATCGAGACCCACGTGCACGCCGACCACCTGTCCGCGGCGCCCTATATCCAGGAAAAGATCGGCGGCAAGATCGGCATCGGTTCCAAGATCATGGTCGTGCAGGACACCTTCGGCAAAGTCTTCAACGAAGGCACCGAGTTCCAGCGCGACGGCAGCCAGTTCGACGCCCTGTTCGAGGATGGCGACACCTACATGGTCGGCAACATGCCCGTCTTCGCGATGTACACGCCCGGCCACACCCCGGCCTGCATGGTGCATGTCATGGGGGATGCGGCCTTTGTCGGCGACACGCTGTTCATGCCCGACGGCGGCTCGGCCCGGGCCGACTTCCCCGGCGGCGATGCGGCCACGCTCTATGACAGTATCCAGAAGGTGCTGACGCTGCCCGACGAGACCCGCCTGTTCATGTGCCACGATTACGGCCCGAACGGTCGTGACATCGCGTGGGAAACCACCGTGGGCGATGAGAAGGCGCACAACATCCATGTCGGCGGCGGCAAGACGAAAGAGGAATTCGTCAAGTTCCGCACCGAGCGCGACGCGCAGCTGGGCATGCCCAAGCTGATCATCCCATCGCTTCAGGTGAACATGCGGGCGGGCGAGATTCCGACCGACAAGGATGGCAACCCGATGCTGAAGGTTCCGGTCAACGGGCTGTAACTCGCCCGAGGCCACGCCCCGACAGCAAGGAGAGAGCAATGGAATTCAAGACCATCACCGACGCGATCACCGTCAGCCCGCAAATCTGCCCCGATGACCTGACGGCCGTCAAGGAGGCGGGCTATCGCGCGATCATCTGCAACCGCCCCGATGGCGAAGCGGCCGACCAGCCCACCTTCGAAGAGATCGAGGCGGCGGCGGACAAGGTCGGTCTTGAGGCCCGTTACCTGCCCATCGTCGCCGGCAAGGTCAGCGACGCGGATGCCGAGGATTTCGGCACCGCCCTGACCGAGCTGCCGGGGCCGGTTCTGGCCTATTGCCGGACCGGCACCCGCTCGGCCACGCTGTGGTCGCTGGCCAGTGCCAAAGCGCTGGAACCGTCCGACATCCTGTCGAAAACCAAGGCCGCCGGCTATGACATGACCGGGGTCGTGCGCCGCATCGTGAACGGCGGCAAGACGCCGACCGACACGGGCGACGCGAAATACGACGTCGTGATCGTGGGCGGTGGGGCCGCGGGCGTGGCCGCGGCGGCCTCGATCCTGCAACGTCGCCAGGGGCTGGAGATTGCCCTGATCGACCCCGCCGACATCCATTATTACCAACCCGGCTGGACAATGGTGGGCGGCGGCGTCTTCGATGCCTCGACCACCGCCAAGACCATGGGCAGCCTGATCCCGAAAGGCGTGCACTGGCTCAAATCCGCGGTCGCGGCCTTCGAGCCCAAGGACAATGCCGTGGTCCTCGATGGGTGCCGGGTGGTGAAATACGACCGGCTGATCGTCGCGCCGGGGCTGAAGCTGGACTGGGGCGCCGTCGACGGCCTGGTGGAGACGCTGGGCAAGAACGGCGTGACCTCGAATTACCGCTACGACCTGGCCCCCTATACCTGGGAGCTGGTCAAGGGCCTGAAAGAGGGCCGCGCCCTCTTCACCCAGCCGCCGATGCCGATCAAGTGCGCAGGCGCGCCGCAGAAGGCCATGTATCTTTCGGCCAACAACTGGGAAGAGATGGGCGTTCTGGACAAGATCGACATCCAGTTCATGAATGCCGGCGGCGTGCTGTTCGGCGTGAAGGATTACGTCCCGGCGCTGGAACGCTATGTCGAACGCTACGGCACCAAGCTCAATTTCTTCCACAACCTGATCGCGGTGGACGGCCCGGCCAAGCAGGCGACCTTCAAGGTCACCGCGCCTGACGAGGAAGACCGCGAAGTCACCGTCGATTTCGACATGCTGCACGTGACCCCGCCGCAGACCGCGCCGGATTTCATCCGCGTCTCGCCGTTGGCCGACGCCGCCGGCTGGGTCGACGTGGACCAGGCCACGCTGCGCCATTCCGAATTCGACAACATCTGGTCGCTGGGTGACGTGATGAACGCCCCTAATGCCAAGACCGCCGCCGCCGCGCGGATGCAGGCCCCCGTGGTCGCCGCGAACGTGCTGGCCGATATCGATGGCCACGGACCGCAACTGCAATACAACGGCTACGGCTCCTGCCCGCTTACGGTGGAAAAGGGCAAGATCGTCCTGGCCGAGTTCGGCTATGGCGGCACCTTGCTGCCCTCGTTCCCCAAATGGGTGATCAACGGCGAGCAACCCTCGCGCCTGGCCTGGCTGCTCAAGGAACAGGTTCTGCCTCCGGTCTACTGGCGTGCCATGCTCCGGGGCCGCGAATGGTTGGCCCGCCCCGAAAAAGTCAGCGCAAGCTGATCTCAAACCCCCTCCGCGATCCGGTCTTACCGATCGCAAAAGGGCTGGCAGGACCCTGCCCTGTCGGCCCGCATCATATTCGAAAAGGTCCGTCGTGATGCGCGCTTTGTCCAGATACCTGCCGATCCTGACCTGGGGTCGCACCTATGACCGCAACGCCCTGTCCAACGACCTTGTCGCGGCGGTGATCGTCACGATCATGCTGATCCCGCAGTCCTTGGCCTATGCGCTTCTGGCCGGCCTGCCGCCCGAGGCGGGGATCTATGCCTCGATCGTGCCGATCATGCTCTACTCGGTCTTCGGCACCAGCCGGGCGCTCGCCGTCGGCCCGGTGGCCGTTGTTTCGCTCATGACCGCGGCCGCGATCGGCGAAGTGGCGCAGCAAGGCACCGCCGGCTATGCCGCCGCAGCCCTGACCCTGGCGGGGCTGTCAGGGGCGATGCTGCTGACCCTTGGCTTTCTGCGGCTCGGCTTCCTGGCGAATTTTCTGTCGCATCCCGTCATCGCGGGGTTCATCACCGCGTCGGGTATCCTGATCGCCACCAGCCAGCTCAAGCACATCTTCGGGATCGACGCCTCGGGCCACACCCTGCCCCACCTTCTGGAAAGCCTCTTTCACCACCTGTCGCAGATCAGCTGGATCACGCTGGCCATCGGCGCGGCGGCCACCGGTTTCCTCTTCTGGGTCCGCAAGGGGCTGAAACCGCTGCTTCTGAATGCTGGTCTGGGCCCCCGCCTGGCGGACATCCTGACCAAGGCCGGCCCGGTGGCCGCCGTCGTCGTCACGACCCTTTTGGCGGGCGTATTCCGGCTGGACACGGCCGGCGTACAGATCGTCGGCGCGGTCCCGCAGGCCCTGCCTCCCTTCACCTTGCCCGACACCTCGCTCGAGCTGATCCGCGCGCTGTTCATGCCTGCGCTGCTGATCTCGATCATCGGCTTCGTCGAGTCCATCTCGGTCGCCCAGACCCTGGCCGCCAAGAAGCGTCAGCGCATCGACCCCGACCAGGAATTGATCGGCCTGGGCGCGGCCAATATCGGCGCGGCCTTCACCGGAGGCTATCCTGTGACCGGCGGCTTCGCCCGTTCGGTGGTGAACTTCGACGCGGGCGCCGAAACGCCCGCCGCCGGGGCCTTCACCGCCATCGGCCTGGCCATCGCCGCCGTGGCCCTGACCCCGCTGATCTATTTCCTGCCCAAGGCCACGCTGGCGGCCACGATCATCGTCGCCGTGCTCTCGCTGGTCGACCTTGGTATTCTCAAGCGCGCTTGGACCTATTCCCGCGCGGATTTCGCCGCCGTCCTCGCCACGATCCTGCTGACCCTCGGCTTCGGCGTGGAAACCGGTGTCAGTGCCGGCGTGGTCCTGTCGATCGCGCTGCATCTCTACAAGACATCGCGCCCCCACGTGGCCGAAGTGGGCCTGGTCGAAGGGACCGAGCATTTCCGCAATATCCGTCGCCACAAGGTGCTGACCGATCCCAAGGTGATCACCCTTCGCGTCGATGAAAGCCTCTATTTCGCCAATGCCCGCTTCCTCGAGGATTACCTTTACGACCGCGTGGCCGAGGATTGCGGCCTGTCCGACGTCATCCTGCAATGCACCGCCATCAACGAGGTGGACATGTCCGCGCTGGAAAGCCTGGAGGCCATCAACACCCGCCTCAAGGGGCTGGGCATCCGGCTGCACCTGTCCGAGGTCAAGGGCCCGGTCATGGACCGCCTGCGCCGGTCGCATTTTCTGGACGAGCTGGGCGGCAAGGTCTTCCTGACGCAATACGAGGCCTGGACCAGCCTGACCGACAGGCCCCGCCCCAAGGCGGCCTGACCCCTATAGCTCGCGCCCCGGGGCAAGCCCTTCATGGACAGCATTCCGGGTAATGCACTTGGCGATGGCGGCCGCGTCAGCGGCGTCCGCCAGTCGAATTTTCCCAGGTGTGGGGCAAGCGGCCAAGGCGTCGGCATCCACGTTCGTCAGCCAGACCTCGCCCCTCTTCGGCAAAGGTTTCGGCCATGGCAAAGACGCTCTCGAAGGCGCCGCCGGCGACGAGGAGCCCTATCTCTGGCCTATGGCCGCGCCCGCGCCGGCAGGGCGCTCCAGTACCGCATGGGCCGCCGCCAAGCGCGCCAAGGGCGCCGCGACCTGCGGCGCGGGATCGCTGGCGCGCCGTGTCTCAAGGCTCACATGGATCAGCATGTGTTCGCCCGTGGCAAGTTCCCGGTCCCCCTCGTAAATCCGGTGGAACAGGTGCATCGTCTTGCCCGCGCCCGAAAGGACCTGCGTTTCCACCCGGATCCGCGCGCCCGCATGGACCTCGCCCATATGGCGGATATGCGTTTCGGCAGTGAAATAGCTGCCGCCCGAGGCGATGTAGTCCGGCGTGCAGCCGACGATTTGCATCAGCCGGTCCGACGCATCGCCAAAGGCCTGCAGGTAGCGGGCCTCGTTCATGTGACCGTTGTAATCGGTCCAATCCAGCGGCACGGCCCGGTCCAGGGTCAGGACCGGCCGCGCCAGGTCGGCGATATCGTCCAGCGTCTCGGGCACGCGGCGCGTGGCGTTCAACACACTATCATGGGCGTTCATCAGCGCGCCCGCGCCCCAATCGCGCGCCTTGAGGCTGCGCATCATGCCCACAAGGTTCGCGTCGCGGATACGCTCCAGGTCTCGGATGGAATGCTGGCCCGATTGCGCGTCGGACTGGCTTGCGATCTGGTCGACCAGTTCATCGGTCAACTCGGGTACGTCCATCAGCCTTGTCCATGGCCAGGTCAGGCAGGGCCCGAACTGGGCGATGAAATGGCGCATCCCGGCTTCGCCCCCGGCAATCCGGTAGGTTTCGAACAGCCCCATTTGCGCCCAGCGCAGCCCAAAGCCCATGCGGATCGCGTCGTCGATTTCCTCGGTCGTGGCGATACCGTCCCTGACCAGCCAGAGCGCCTCGCGCCAGACCGCTTCGAGGAAACGGTCGGCGATATGGGCGTCGATCTCCTTGCGGACCACAAGGGGATACATGCCGATCCCGGTCAGAACCTCTTTCGCCCACTCGACCGCGCGCGGGTCACAGGTGTCGCCGGGCACGACCTCGATCAGCGGCAACAGATAGACCGGGTTGAACGGGTGGGTCACGAGGATCTGGGTCGGGTCCTTTGCGCCTTGCTGCAGCTCCGACGGTTTGAAGCCCGAGGTGGACGAGCCGATCACCGCCTCCGAATCAAGATGCGCCTGAACCTCGGCGAAGACCTTGTGCTTGATCTCCAGCCGTTCCGGCACGCTCTCCTGCACCCAGGCGACCCCGTCCACGGTCTCGGCAATCGCGTTGTGAAAGCTCAGCGCGCCCTCCTCGGGCAAGGCCATGTCGTAAAGCCCCGGCATCGCCGCGCGGGCATTTTCCAGCACCTCGCCGATTTTGCGCTGCGCCTCCGGATCGGGGTCGAAGACCCGCACGTTCCAGCCGTTGAGCAGGAACCGCGCGGCCCAGCCGCCACCGATGAGACCGCCACCAATAATGGCCGCCGTTCTGGTCACGTCCCGTCCTCCCCTGATGGATCGTTTTGCGCCGGTCAGGCGCCTTCGGCGGGTTGTGGCACCGGGCTGTCGGGATGGTCGAATTCATCCGGCGGCACCGGTTCGCCCACCACGCGCGGATCGCAGGCAATCATGGGACTGCCCTGGTCACGAATGATGAGCCCGCCTCGGGAGCGGCATTGCTCGAAACCCATGGAAGAGCCGAGCACGATATACTCGCGCATTCCGCCGCCTCCGCCGCCTCCGCCGCCGCCGGTGGACATTGCCACCTCGTCGCAGGCCCCAAGGACCAGCACGGCACCGATCGTCGCAAAAACACGTTTCATTCAACCACCTCTTCGAGTCGGGTCGGATCATAGCCGAACCAGGTCAGGATGTCGCGCGCCGCGGCTCGACGGTCTGCGCCCCCCTTGCCGGGTCGCTCCATGACCCAGCCGAAGGCCCCGTCGGGCCGGCCGATCGCCGCCGTGCGCGCATCCGCGTCCATCCACAGCACCCAGAAGGGCCCCGCTTGCAGGCCGGTCCGCGCGTCGTCGAGGCGCCACCGGCCGTCGCCCTGGGCGATGAGCTCCGCAGGCGCCGCCCCGTCGCGTTGCAGGGCAAGCGCGCCGTTGGGACCGGGCAGGAAGTCCAGCGTCGTGCCGGCCCGGGCGCCGCCTGCCCCCTCTGTCACGACCCAAGCGCCGGACAAGTCCGACGCCGTGACATTGACCTGGCTGGCAATCGGCGCCGCCCGGTCGCGCAGCGGGTCCTGCTCCCCGTCCCCGGGCGCGCCACAGCCAAAGGGCAGAAGCGCGACCAGAAGCAAGGCCCGACCCCGCCGCACCGGATCAGGCCGTGCCCGGCGCGCGCTTGACCAGGCCCAGCCGCGTGCGCACCTCGTCAGGGCCGATCACCCGGGCGCCCATGCGCTCGACGATCTCGACCGCGCGTTCGACCAGTTGCGCATTGGTGGCCAGCACGCCCTTGTCGAGCATCAGGTTGTCTTCCAGCCCGACGCGCACGTTGCCGCCTGCCAGAACGGCCGCACCGACATAGGGCATCTGGTTGCGACCCAGGCCGAAGGCACTGAAATGCCAATCGTCGGGCACGTTGTTGACCATGGCCATGAAGGTGTTGAGGTCATCGGGCGCGCCCCATGGCACCCCCATGCAGAGCTGGACAAGGGCGGGGCTGCCCAGGATGCCGTCCTTGACCAGCTGCTTGGCATACCAGAGATGGCCCGTATCGAATGCCTCGATCTCGGGTTTGACGCCCAGCTCGGTCATCATGCGGCCCATGGCCTGCAACATGCCCGGCGTGTTGGTCATGACGTAGTCGGCCTCGGCGAAATTCATCGTGCCGCAGTCGAGCGTGCAGATCTCCGGTAGGCATTCGGCCACATGGGCCACGCGGTCGGCGGCACCGATCATGTCGGTGCCCTCGGCGACGGGCAACGGGCTGTCCGTACCGCCGAAGACGATATCGCCGCCCATCCCGGCGGTCAGGTTCAACACGACGTCGACCTCGGCCGCCCGGATGCGGTCGGTCACCTCGCGGTAGTGGTCGAGGTTGCGCGACGGCGTGCCGGTGTCCGGATCGCGCACGTGGCAATGCACGATCGCCGCCCCGGCCTTCGCCGCCTCGATCGCACTGTCGGCGATGTCCTTGGGCGAACGGGGCACATGCGGGCTGCGGTCCTGCGTTCCGCCGGCCCCGGTCACAGCGCAGGTTATGAAAACCTCTCGGTTCATTTGCAGCGGCATGGCAACCTCCCTTTCCTGACAGGGCCACCCTAGGCGATCCGGTCCCGCAGGCAAGCGGGAACCGGCACCCGCGCGGCCCGGTCAATAGGGCATGGGATGCGCCCTGTGGACCGCGTCGATATCGGCAAGGACCTCCTGCGACAAGGTCACGCCATCCCCCGCCAGAAGATGCGCCAGCTGCGCCTGCGTCGTCGCCCCGAAGATGGCCGAGACCGGGAAGGGCCGCGTCCGCTGCCAGGCCATGGCCATGTGCACGGGGTCGAGCCCATGTTTCGCGGCCACGTCCAGATAGGCCTGCACCGTCGGCAGCACCCGGTCTGTCATGCGCCCGCCCAGGTTTCGGCTACCCGCATCCCGCCGTGATCCGGCGGGCACCACGTCGCCCTGGTATTTCCCGGTCAGCAGGCCTGCGGCCAGCGGCGAAAAAGACAAGAGCGTTACATCCTCGTTCACCGCCATTTCGGCCATGTCGGTGTCATAGAGGCGGCAGAGCAACGAATACTCGTTTTGAACGCTGGCCAGGCGCGGGCCGCCCACCTGTTCGGCAACGTCGATCCAGCGGGTGCACCCCCATGCACTTTCATTGGACATGCCGAAGGCGCGGATCTTGCCGGCCTTCTGCGCGCGGCCCAGCCCCTCCAGCACCCCGGCCATGTGATCGAGGGTCTGCTGGCGGTCCTGACGCGAGGGGTCATAGGTCCAGTTCTGGCGGAACATGTAGGATCCGCGCATGGGCCAGTGCAGCTGGTAAAGGTCGATGCAGTCGGTCCCGAGCCGCCGCAGCGAGGCCTCGATCAGCGCCTCGATATTGTCCGGGCCATAGCCTTCGCCATCGCGCACCAGCTTGCTGTCCCCGCCGGCCTTGGTGGCCAGCACGACGCGGTCGCGCTTGCCACTGGCGGCGAACCAACGGCCGATCAGTTCCTCGCAGGTGCCGACCGTTTCGGGACGCACGGGGTTCACCGGGTACATCTCGGCCGTGTCGAAAAAATCGATCCCCGCCTCCAGCGCCATGTCAATCTGGGCGAACGCATCCGCCTGAGGGGTCTGCGTGCCGAAGGTCATCGTTCCAAGGCACCAATCGCTGACCTCGATGCCGCTGCGCCCCAGTTCCATCCTGTTCATGTCCTGTCCCCCTGTTCATTCAGTTGGCCGAAGGATAGCGTCACCGGCGATGACAACAAGCAACAAGCGTCGACAGCCCCGCATGATCGGACATCAGCGACAGATCATGTCGAAGACCGGCAAGCCTGACCCCGCGAACCGGCCAAGGCTGAACCCATGCGCATGATGCTTTCCTTCGCCGCGCTCCTGTTGTCGGCACTGCTTCTGCAGCTGTCCTCGGGCGGGGTCGGCCCGCTGGATGCCCTGACCGGGCTGGAAGCCGGGTTCACCCGCGCCGAGGTCGGCTTTCTCGGCTCGGCCCATTTCTTGGGGTTCTTCATCGGCTGCTGGTGGGCGCCGCGCCTGATGGGCAATGTCGGCCATTCGCGCGCCTTCGCAGTTCTGACGGCCATGGGCGCGATCGGCCTGGCCGGCCATGTCCTGATCCAGGATCCGCTGGCCTGGGCCATTCTGCGTATCGGGTCGGGCATTTGTATCGCAGGCTGCTACACGGTGATCGAGGCGTGGTTGCAGGCCAAGGTCACCAACCAGACGCGCGGCCGGACCATGGGCGTCTACCGCGTGGTCGACATGGGCGGCAGCCTGGTGGCGCAGCTGATGATCGGGGCCTTGGCCGACCTGCAGACCTACGTCGCCTATACATTGCTGACGATGCTTTGCGTCGCGTCCCTTCTGCCCTTGGCCCTGACACGCGTGCCCCAGCCCGAAACCCCCAAGGCCACGCGGCTTCGGCCCAGGCTGGCATGGGCCATGTCGCCGCTCGCAGTGGCGGGCGTGCTGGTCGCGGCGCTTTCGGGGGCGTCGTTCCGCATGGTCGGCCCGATCTACGGGCAAGAGGTGGGCCTTGGCGCCGGCCAGATCGGCTTTTTCCTGGCGGCCTTCGTGGCCGGTGGCGCGCTGGCGCAATACCCGACCGGCTGGCTGGCCGACAAGTTCGACCGGCGCTGGGTGCTGATCTGGCTGTCGGTCGCGGCGATGGGGGGCTGTTTTGTGACAGTGGCGGCCTCGGCCCTGGGCGACGGGGCGGTGCTGCTTTCGGCGGCGCTGTTCGGCTTCACCACCTTCCCGGTCTATTCCGTGGCCGCCGCCCATGCACATGACTACGCCACCTCCGACCAGCGCGTGGAACTGTCTGCGGCGCTGATGTTCTACTACGCGCTCGGCGCCATCGCCGCGCCCTGGACCAGCTCGGTCCTGATCGAAGCGTTCGGCCCGGCGGCGATGTTCTACTTCGTCTCGGCAAGCCATGCGGTGCTGATCGTTTTCGGCGTGGCGCGGATGCGGGTGCGCGAGGCGCCCGAGGACCGCACCCGCTATGTCTGGGCGCCGCGCACCTCGTTCACGATCGGGCAACTGCTGGGCCGCAGCCGCGAGAAGTGACGCCGCCACCCCCTCTGGCCCTTCGCGGCCAGAGCGATTAAACGGGCCGGGATACCCAGCAACAGGCAGACGCATGGCCCGGCACCTCATCACCTCGGCGATCCCCTACATCAACGGCATCAAGCATCTCGGCAATCTCGTGGGCAGCCAGCTGCCCGCCGACCTTTTCGCCCGCTACCAGCGCGGGCGCGGCAACGAGGTGCTGTTCCTCTGCGCCACCGATGAACATGGCACCCCCGCCGAACTGGCCGCCGCCAAGGCGGGCAAGCCGGTGGCCGAATACTGCGCCGAGATGTGGCAGGTCCAATTCGACATTGCCGAGGGATTCGGCCTGTCCTTCGACCATTTCGGGCGCTCGTCCTCCCGGGCCAACCACCGCCTGACCCAGCATTTCGCCAAGAAGCTGGACGAGGCCGGCCTGATCCGCGAGGTCAGCGAAACCCAGATGTATTCCAAGGCCGATGGCCGCTTCCTGCCCGATCGCTACATCGAGGGCACCTGCCCCAATTGCGGGTTCGAGTCCGCGCGCGGCGACCAATGCGACAACTGCACCAAGCAGCTGGACCCCGTCGACCTGATCAACCCGCATTCGACCATCTCCGGCTCGACCGACCTGGAGATGTGCGAGACCAAGCACCTGTATCTCTGCCAGTCGCAGATGAAAGACCGGCTCGAAGAGTGGATCGACACGCGTGAGGGCTGGCCGGTTCTGACCACCTCGATCGCCAAGAAATGGTTGAACGATGGCGACGGGCTTCAGGATCGTGGCATCACCCGCGACCTCGATTGGGGGATCCCGGTGCAGCGCGGGGACGAGCCATGGCCGGGCATGGAAGGCAAGGTCTTCTATGTCTGGTTCGACGCCCCCATCGAATACATCGCCTGCGGGCAGGAATGGGTCGAGGCCGGCAAGGGCGAGGACTGGGAACGCTGGTGGCGCACCGACAAGGGCGCCGAAGATGTCACCTATACCCAGTTCATGGGCAAGGACAACGTGCCCTTCCACACGCTGTCTTTCCCGGCCACTATCCTCGGCTCGGGTGAGCCGTGGAAGCTGGTCGACTACATCAAGTCGTTCAATTACCTGAACTATGATGGCGGTCAGTTCTCCACCTCGCGCGGGCGCGGGGTGTTCATGGACCAGGCGCTCGAACTTCTGCCAGCCGATTACTGGCGCTGGTGGTTGCTGTCCCATGCCCCCGAAAGCGCCGATGCGGAATTTACCTGGGAAAGCTTCCAATCCGGCGTGAACAAGGATTTGGCCGACGTGCTTGGCAATTTCGTCAGCCGAGTCACCAAGTTCTGCCGGTCCAAGTTCGGGGAAACCGTCCCCTCGGGCGGCGCATGGGGCTCGGCCGAACAGGACCTGGCCGCGGACCTGGCGCGCCGCGTGCGCGCCTACGAGAGCCACATGGACGCGATCGAGGTCCGCAAGGCCGCGGCCGAACTGCGCGCGATCTGGGCCGTCGGCAACGAATACCTGCAAGAGGCCGCGCCCTGGGCCACCTTCAAGGAAGACCCCGAGACGGCCGCCATGCAGATCCGCCTGGCGTTGAACCTGGTGCGGCTCTACGCGGTGCTCTCGGCACCGTTCATCCCAAGCGCCGCCATGGCAATGCTGAGCGCGCTCGGCACCCCCGACGCGGCATGGCCCGATGACGTGCCCGCGGCCCTCGCCCTGCTGCCTGCAGGTCATGACTTTGCCGTGCCCGAGAATCTGTTTGCCAAAATCACCGACGAGCAGCGCGACGACTGGCAGGCGCGGTTCGCGGGCACGCGGGACTAGGACGCGCCGCCTCCGACGTGGAACCGTCGCACGGACCGTGTTAGCCTCGGCCCGACGGGTTCAAGGAGATCGACTATGCGCAACCTTCTCGCCGCCCTGTTGTCGCTGGCCGCCAGCACGGCCCTTTCGGCCCCCTGCGGCAACGATGCCAGTGGTTTCGAACAGTGGAAACGCCAATTCGCGCAAGAGGCCGCGGCCCTTGGCGTCGGGCCGGCCGGGCTGCAGGCGTTGGCCAATGCCCGCTATTCGCAATCCACGATCAACGCCGACCGCAACCAGACCGGCGTGCGCTACGCGCTGGACGAGTTCATCCGCATCCGCCTCGGCAGCCTCGACGGCTTCGCCGCACAGGCACGGCGCGTGAAGGCGCGCGCGCCGGACTATTATGCCTCCCTCGAACGGGTCTACGGCGTGCCGGCCGGAATCATCCTCGCCATCCACGGCATGGAAACCGGGTTTGGCCGCACCATGGGCACCACCCCGGTCATCGACAGCATCACAACGGTCGCCTATGATTGCCGGCGCTCGGATTTCTTCACAACCCATGCCATCGCCGCCCTGCAAATGGTCGATCGCGGCATGCTGGCCCCGGACCAGCGCGGCGCCGCCCATGGCGAGCTTGGCCACACGCAATTCCTGCCCGGAAACGCCCTGCGCTATGGCGTCGATGCCGACGGCAATGGCCGCGTCGATCTCTACTCGGTTTCGGACGCGCTTGCCTCGACCGCCAATTTCCTGCGCCAGAAAGGCTGGCGCCCCGGAGAATCCTACCAGGAAGGCAGCCATAACTTCCGCATCCTCAACGACTGGAACGCCGCCACCGTCTACCAGCAGGCCATTGCCCTCTCGGCGGCCCGCATCGACGGCTAGGCTTCTTTGGGTCGGAAATACCGCGGGGGAGTCGGCCCTCGGGCCGACGGGGGCAGAGCCCCCCTCTCCCGGCACAGCGCGCGAAACGCCTGGCCGACGCGTCGCCCCGCGGATTTCGGAATGAAAAGCGCGCGGTAGCGCCCCTTTTGGTACCCGCGGCCGGACTTGAACCGGCACGGCCTTCCGGCCTAGGGATTTTAAGTCCCCTGTGTCTACCATTCCACCACGCGGGCCCCGTTGCCGGGTTCGCGCAGCATAGGCGCCATGGACGCCGGGGAAAAGTCAGATATCCTCGCCCGGCAGGCTGTCCAGAAGGGCGCGTTCGGCCAGATAGGGGTGCAGGTCGACCGCCCGGCGCAGCCAGGGCACCGCTTCGGCCGGACGGCCCTGTTCGATCAGCGCCAGTGCCATGCCCGACAGGGCGCCGATATGCTCGGGGTTCAGCGCGATCGTGCGCTCCAGGTCCGCCACCGCGCGTTCGAAGTCGCGCGCCAGGAAATAGGAAAAGGCGCGCTGGTTGTAGCCCTCGGCATAGTCGGGGCAGTAGTCCACCAGCCGCGACAGGGTGTCGATCGACCCCAGAAAGTCATAGCTTTCGCGCCGCGCCATGCCCTCGTCCAGCATGGCCTGCGCCCGTTCATCGGGCGCGTCCAGCCACATTTCCCACAGCTGGCCATTGACCTCGCGCGCTTCCATCTCGTTGTCGCTGGCCTGCAACTGGGCCAGCGCGTCCGACATGGCCTCGGCATAGTCCGGCGGTTCGGGGCAGTCGGCAAGGGCGGGGCCCGCGATCAGGGCAAGGGGCAGCAGGATCTTCATGTCATCAAGCATGGCCTGCCTTGCCGCAAGGTCAAGTCACGCCTCCGCGACGGCGGCCACCCCTTCCTCCTTGACCGCCTGCATGGCCACGTAAGTCGAGGTGTTCGAGACATGCGGTAGGGTCGAAATACTGTCGGCCAGCACCATCCGGTAGGCCCCCATGGACGAAGTCCGCACCTTGAGCAGGTAGTCGAACGCCCCGGCGATCAGGTGGCATTGCTCGATCTCGGGAACGCGTGTCACCGCGTCGTTGAAGGCCGCCAACGCCGCCTCGCGCGTATCGGAAAGCTTGACTTCGACGAAGGCGACGTGGTCCCGTCCCAGTCGTATCGGGTCGAACAGGGCCCGGTAGCCGCGCACCACGCCGCTTTCTTCCAGCCGCTTGAGGCGCGCCTGAGTGGGGGATTTCGACAGGCCGATGCGGCGGGCAAGCTCGGTCACACTGATCCGGCCATCCACCGCGATCACGTCGAGAATCTTGCGGTCAAAGGCATCAAGCTCGGCAGAACGATCAGCCATAAATCCCCCATTTTTCGGATAAATCGGCTTTGTTTGCCGACGATACCGGTCAGATCGACTTGGCGCAACGGTTTATCCTCGGCAAAATGGATACAGGAAACTCGCCATGACCTCACCTGACAGCCTGCGGCGCCGGATCGACGATCACTACCTTGCTTCGCAAACCGACCTCGTGCCGGCACTGGTGGCGCGGGCCGACCTCGATCCGGCCGCCCGCGCGACGATCCGCGACAACGCCGCCGACCTGGTGCGGCGCATCCGGGGCACCTCGTCGCCGGGGCTTATGGAGGTTTTCCTGGCTGAATACGGGCTGTCCACCGAGGAAGGCATCGCGCTGATGTGCCTGGCCGAGGCGCTGCTGCGCGTGCCCGATGCCGAAACGATCGACGCGCTGATCGAGGACAAGATCGCGCCCAGCGACTGGGGCAAGCACCTCGGGCATTCGGCCTCGTCGCTGGTCAATGCCTCGACCTGGGGGTTGATGCTGACGGGCAAGGTGCTGGCCGACCAGAAACCGGGCCCAGCGGGCCATCTGCGCAACGCGATCAAGCGCCTTGGGGAACCGGTGATCCGCACCGCCGTCGGCCGTGCCATGCGCGAAATGGGCCGCCAGTTCGTTCTGGGCGAGGATATCCAGGCCGCCATGAAACGCGCCGCCGGGATGGAGAAGATCGGTTTCACCTATTCCTACGACATGTTGGGCGAAGCGGCGCGGACCGACGCCGATGCCCGGCAGTACCACCTGTCCTATTCCCGCGCGATCAGCGCCATTGCCGGGGCCTGTAAATCAGGAGATGTGACGCGGAACCCCGGCATCTCGGTCAAGCTCTCGGCGCTGCATGCCCGCTACGAAGAGGCCCAGCGCGACCGGGTGATGGACGAGCTGGTGCCGCGTCTGCGGTCGCTCGCGCTGTTGGCGAAATCCGCAGGGCAGGGCTTCAACATCGATGCCGAAGAGGCCGACCGTTTGTCGCTGTCTCTGGACGTGATCGAGGCGGTGGCCTCTGACCCGGCACTCAGGGGCTGGGACGGGTTCGGCGTGGTCGTACAGGCCTATGGGCAACGCGCGGGCTTCGTGCTGGACTGGCTTGGCGACCTCGCCCGGCGCACCGGCCAGCGCTTCATGGTGCGGCTGGTCAAGGGCGCCTACTGGGATGCCGAGATCAAGCGCGCCCAGGTCATGGGGCTGGACGGTTTCCCGGTCTTCACCTCCAAGGCAGCGACCGATGTCAGCTATATCGCCAATGCCCGCAAGATGCTGGGCATGACCGACGTGATCTACCCGCAATTCGCAACCCACAACGCCCACACGGTGCACGCGGTGCTGCACATGGCCGACCAGATGGGCGTGGCCAAGGACGCCTTCGAGTTCCAGCGCCTGCACGGCATGGGCGAGGAATTGCACAAGATCGTCATGGCCGATCACGGCACCCGCTGCCGCATCTACGCCCCCGTCGGCGCGCATGAGGACCTCTTGGCCTACCTTGTCCGCCGCCTTCTGGAAAACGGGGCGAATTCCAGTTTCGTCAACCAGATCGTGGACGAGGACGTGCCCGCCGAAGAGGTCGCCGCCGACCCGTTTGACGACCTGGAAAACCGCTATCCGCTGGCGACCGGTCCGACGCTATTCGCACCGGACAGGGCCAATTCCAAGGGCTGGGACCTGACCTATCGCCCGACGCTGGCCGAGATCGACACGGGTCGCGATCCGCATCGCGCGACCCGCTGGCAGGCCGCACCGCTGATGGCGCCCCCCGGCGATGCCGCCCCGGAGGCCCAGCCCCGCCGCATCGTCAACCCCGCCGTTCCGGGTGACATCGTGGGCGAGGTCACCGACGCCACGCCGGGGGACGTGGACCAGGCGATGCAGGCGGCACAGCCCTGGGAGGCAAGCGCGGCATCGCGCGCCGAAACCCTGCGCAAGGTCGCCGCCGCCTATGAGGACAACGCCGAGGAACTCTTCGCGCTACTGCACCGCGAGGCGGGCAAGTCGCTTCTCGATGCGGTGGGCGAGGTGCGCGAGGCCGTGGATTTCCTGCACTACTACGCGATGCAGATCGAACGGGCCGAGTCCCCGGCCCCGCGCGGGCGCTGGGTCTGCATCAGCCCCTGGAACTTTCCGCTGGCCATTTTCACCGGCCAGATCGCGGCCGCGCTGGCGGCGGGCAATGCCGTGGTGGCGAAACCGGCCGAGCAGACCTGCCTTGTCGGCCATCGGGGGGCGCAGCTTATGCATGAGGCCGGTGTGCCGGCGACAGCCCTGCAATTGCTTCCTGGCGCGGGGGATGTGGGCGCGGCCCTGACCTCGGACAGCCGCCTGAACGGCGTGGCCTTCACCGGCTCGACCGAGACCGCCCGGATCATCCGCCGGGCGATGGCGAAAAGCGCCGCCCCCGGCACGCCGCTGATCGCGGAAACCGGCGGGTTGAACGCGATGATCGTGGACAGCACCGCCCTGCCGGAACACGCGATCCGCGACATCCTGCAAAGTGCCTTCCAATCGGCGGGCCAGCGGTGTTCAGCACTGCGTTGCCTTTACGTTCAGAACGACGTGAAGGACAAGGTGCTGACCATGCTCAAGGGCGCGATGGACGAACTGCGCCTCGGCGATCCGTGGCACCTGTCCACCGATGTCGGTCCGGTCATCGACCAGGAGGCGCGCCAGACCATCGTCGACCACATCGAAGAGGCCCGCGCCGAGGGGCGTGTGCTGCATGAACTGCCCTGCCCCGAGGCCGGCACCTTCGTCGCCCCGGCGGTGATCGAGATCGACGGGATCGAGGCGCTGGAGCGCGAGATTTTCGGGCCGATCCTGCATGTCGCCGGGTTCGACGCCGACGACCTGCCGCGGGTGCTGCAACGGATCAACGGCACCGGCTACGGCCTGACCTTCGGGCTGCACACCCGCATCGACGACCGCGTGCAGGAAATCGTCGAGGCCATGCGCGTGGGCAACATCTATGTCAATCGCAACCAGATCGGCGCTGTGGTCGGAAGCCAGCCCTTCGGCGGAGAGGGGCTGTCCGGCACCGGGCCCAAGGCGGGCGGGCCACATTACCTGCCCCGTTTCCTCATGCCGGCCGCGGGGGAATCCTCGGACGCATGGGCCAGTGCCGCCGACCTTGGCAAACTGCGCAAAGCGCTGGAAGGTTCGGCGGCAAGCGAACCGGGCATGGCTGTGGACCTGCCCGGCCCCACCGGGGAATCCAATCGCCTGTCCGAGGCGCCGCGGGGGCCGATCCTGTGCCTTGGCCCCGGTTCCGAGGCGGCAAAGGCCCAGGCCGAGGCGGTTCGGACGCTCGGCGGACAACCGGTGCAGGCGGACGGGTCCGTCCCGCCAGAGTCGCTACGCGATCTGCCCGCCGAGACGGTGATCTGGTGGGGTGACACGGAAACCGGCCACGCCTACGAGGCCGCCCTGGCCGACCGTGACGGCCCGATCGTGGCGCTTGTCACGACCCGGCCCGACGCCGCCCACGTGATGCTTGAACGCCATGTCTGCATCGACACCACGGCGGCCGGCGGCAACGCGGCGCTACTGGCCGCCGTTGCCCAGCAGGAATAGCACCTCTTCCGGCGGGCGTCCGATCCGGGCGCCGGCCGGGGAAATGGCGATGGGCCGCTCGATCAGGATCGGGTTGGAGGCCATCGCCTCGACCAGCGCCGCGTCATCGGCGTCGGCAAGGCCCAGTTCCCTGAACAGTTTCTCGCCGCGGCGCACCATGCCCAGCGCGGGTACACCCAGCAGGCGACCGACCTCTTCGATTTAGGTCAGGCTTGGCGGGTCCTTGAGATAAAGCCGCGGGGTCGGCTCTACCCCGTTCTCGCGCAGCAGCGCCAAGGCCTGCCGCGATTTCGAACAGCGCGGATTGTGCCAGAGGATCACAGCCACTCTCCTTTTCCGGTTCCCACGGCTTCGGCCACGTTGGCAAAGCCATCGCGCGCCAGAAGCGCATCCAGGCTGCTGGCGATCTCGCCCGCCAGCGAGATGCCGCCATAAACCAACGCGGTATAGAGTTGCACGGCGCTGGCCCCGGCGCGGATCTTGGCATAGGCCTGTTCGGCCGACCCGACGCCGCCGACCCCGATCAACGGCACGTCCGTCAGGGTCGCAAGCCGGGCCAGAATCCGCGTGGATTTTTCGAAAAGCGGCTGGCCCGACAGCCCGCCCGCCTCGTCGCGATGGGCCGCTTTCAACCCGTCGCGCGACAACGTGGTGTTGCTGGCGATGAGTGCCGACACGCCGGATGCGTCCGCCACCTCGGCCACGTCGTCCAGTTCGGCCTCGGTCAGGTCCGGCGCGATCTTGAGGAAGACCGGCAGGCCGGTTTCGTTGGCCTCCATCACCCCGGCCAGAAGGGCCGCCAAGGCCGCCTTGCCCTGCAGATCGCGCAGTTTTTCTGTATTGGGGCTGGAGACATTGACCGTGGCAAAGTCGATATGCGGGCCGCAATGGCGCAGCACCGTGGCGAAATCCGCCGCCCGGTCGGCGCTGTCCTTGTTGGCGCCCAGGTTGAGGCCCACGACGGCCCCCGCCGGACGGCGCGACAGGCGCTCGGAGATCGCCGCCATCCCGTCATTGTTGAACCCGAAGCGGTTGATCGCGGCCCTATCCTCGGTCAGTCGGAACAGGCGCGGCCGGGGATTACCAGGTTGCGGGCGCGGCGTTGCCGCCCCGACCTCGACGAAGCCGAACCCGGTTTTCGCCAGGGCGTCCAGCGCCACCGCATTCTTGTCGAACCCGGCTGCCAGCCCGACAGGGTTGGGCAAGTCCAGACCGGCCAGCGTGGTCCGCAGCCGCGATGATGTGACCGGCCCAGACCTGGGGCCCAGCCCCATGTTCAGCGCCTTCAAGGCGAGCCCGTGCCCGGTTTCCGGGTTGACCGCGCGGATCGCGCGCAGGCCGATCTGTTCCAGCACGCTCATGACAGGGGCACCCGGGGCACGCCATCCTCAACCGGAATGGGCCTGGCCCACAGGACGTCGGTGCGCAGCAGCGGCCGGTTGTAGATATGCGGAAACTGCGCCCCGCCGCGGGATACCTCCCAGCGCAGGTCGTCGCCGTAGGTGTCGGCTGCCAACGCGGCCAGCATCAGCCCGGCTTGCCCGGCGAAATGTCTTTCGGCCGTCTGCTGCACCTGCTCGGCGGTCGAGGCATGGATATAGCCATCGGCAAGGTCAATTGGGGCGCCGTCGAATCGGCCCGTCCCGTCAAGTTCCGCCCATTGGTCGGCGGTCAGTATCTTGTAGATCTGCATGGCAGCCGGTTTGGCCGCTGGCCGCCGCGAGGTCAAGCGCGCAGCCTGTCACGCAACCGTCACGCACCCCCGTTACGCCGACCCCGGTGACGAGGGCTTTGACTCTCGCCCGGCTTGCGACCAAGCTGATCTCATTCCAACACCAAGGGGGTTCGAAATGTCCATCCGCCTGCTTTCCACCACCGCAGCACTGGCCCTGACCGGGTCCATGGCCGCGGCCGATTATACGCTGACGATCCTGCATACCAACGACATGCACAGCCGCATCGAATCGATCAGCCGTTTCGATTCGACCTGCGGGGCCGAGGACGAGGCCGCCGGCGAATGTTTTGGCGGCATTGCCCGCGTCGCCACCATGGTCGACCAGAAGCGCGAAGAACTGGCCGATCAGAACGTCGTTCTGCTGGATGCGGGCGATCCGTTCCAGGGCTCGCTCTTCTACACCACCTACAAGGGCGCGGCCGAAGCCGAGTTCATGGAGGATATCGGCTATGACGTGATGGCCGTGGGCAACCACGAATTCGACGATGGCCCGCCAAAGCTGGCCGAGTTCATCGACGCGGTCAGCTTCCCGGTGATCTCGGGCAATCTCGACCTGTCGTCGTCCGAGCTGCTCAAGGACCGGGTGGAAAACCACGTCGTCCTCGAAGTGGGCGGCCAGCGCATCGGCGTGATCTCGGCCCTTGCGACCGATACCGATGAAACCTCCAGCCCCGGGCCGAACGTCACCTTCCAGGACGAGATCGACAGCCTGGCCGCCGATGCCCAGGCCCTGACCGACGAGGGCGTGGACATCATCATCGCGCTGAACCACGTGGGCCTTCCGGTGGATCGCCGCATCGCCGAGGCGGTGCCGCAGATCGACGTGATCATCGGCGGCCACAGCCACACGCTGATGAGCAATGACGACGCCGACACCCCGGCCTACCCGGAAATGGTGAACGACACGCCGATCGCGCAGGCCTATGCCTATACCAAGTACCTGGGCGAACTGACCGTGACCTTCGACGATGACGGCAACGTCACCGGCGCTTCGGGCGACCCGATCCTGCTGGATGCCTCGGTCACGCCGGATGCCGACATGACCGCGCGCATCGCCGAGATGGGCGCGCCCATCGAAGAGATGAAGACCCGGGTGGTCGCCGATAGTGCCGAGCCCATCGAGGGCTCGCGCGAGGTCTGCCGGGCGATGGAATGCCCGATGGGCAACCTGGTGGCCGACGCCATGCTGGACCGCGTCGCCGACCAGGGCATTCAGATCGCCATCCAGAACGGCGGCGGCCTGCGCGCCAGCATCGACGCGGGCGAGGTCACGATGGGCGAGGTGCTGACCGTCCTGCCCTTCCAGAACACCCTGTCCACGTTCGAGGTCACCGGCCAGACCATCGTCGCGGCACTGGAAAACGGTGTCAGCCAGGTTGCAGACGGCGCGGGCCGCTTCCCGCAGGTCGCCGGCATGTCATTCACCGTTGACCTGTCCGCCGAGCCCGGAAGCCGGATCTCGGACGTGATGGTCGGCGGCGAGCCGATCGACATGGACGCGACCTATGGCGTGGTCTCGAACAACTATGTCCGCAATGGCGGCGATGGCTATTCCATGTTCGTGGGGGCCCAGAACGCCTATGATTTCGGCCCCGACCTGGCCGATGTCACCGCCGAGTTCCTGGCCCAGAACAGCCCCTATGCGCCCTATACCGACGGCCGCATCACCACGACGGGCAACTAGGGCCGGTCCCTATCCCGAAAATCGGCCCCCGTTGCATCGGTGACGGGGGCCTTTTTCATGCTGCTGCCGAAGCCTCTAGCGCGCGATAGCGCAGGCCCAGCGTGACGGCGCGGGCGACGAAGCTGATCAGCATCGCGGCCCACAGCCCGTGATTGCCGAAGATCGGCATCAGCAAAGCCGCCGCAACCGCATAGATCAGGGCAGACACCGCCATCATGTTGCGCATGTCGCGGGTGCGTGTCGCGCCAATGAAGATGCCGTCCAGCATGAAGGGCGCGACCCCCAGCACCGGCGCCAGCACCATGTAGGACAGGTAGATGCGCGCCGTGTCGCGCACCGGCTCGGCCGTGGTCATCACGTCGATAATCGCGCCGCCCAAGCTGGCGAAGACAAGGGCCAGAACCGCGCCCGACAGGAAGGCCCAGACCGAACACAGCACCGCCGCCCGACGCAGGGCCGCCCGGCGGCGCGCGCCCATGGCCTGGCCCACCAGCGTTTCGGCGGCGAAGGCGAAACCGTCCAGCGCGAAGGCGGTGATCGACATGAATTGCAGCAGGATCTGGTTCGCCGCCAGCGGCACATCCCCGAACCGGGCCCCCAGCAACAGGAAGGACACGAAGATCGCCTGAAGCAGAAGCGACCGGATCAGGATATCGGTGTTCACCTGCGCGAAGTGGCGCAGGCGGGCCGGGTCCAGCACCCTTGTCCAGTCGCGCCAGGCGGGGCTGGCAAAGGCGCCCCGGCAGAACCACAGGCCCAGGGCCAGGCCCGACCATTCCGCTATGAAGGTGGCGATAGCCACCCCCTGCACGCCCCAGCCCAGCTGCAGCACGAACAAAAGGTCCAGCCCGATATTCAGCCCGTTCATCACCACCTGCAGAACCAGCACCGCGCGGGTGCGTTCGGCCGCGATCAGCCAGCCGGTGATGGCGTAGATCGCGATCAGCGCCGGGGCGGACCAGACCCGGATCGCCATGTAGTCGCGGGCCAGCCCCTCGACCTCGGCGCTTGCCGGGGACAGCCGAAAACCGAGTGCAAAGAGCGGCCATTGCAGCGCGATGATGGCCAGACCGCCAAGCGCGGCGATCGCCAGACCGCGGGTCAGGATCGCCGCGCCCTCGGCCCGGTCACCACGGCCCAGCGCCTGGGCGGCGAATCCCGTCGTGCCCATGCGCAGGAAACCGAATATCCAGTAGAGTGCCGTCAGGATCGTCGCGCCGATGCCGACGGCACCGATCGGGGCCGCCGCACCCATCTGGCCGACCACCCCGGTATCGACCGCACCAAGGATCGGCACGGTGGCATTCGACAGAACGATGGGCACCGCGATATGGAGCACCCGCCGATGCGTCAGGGGCGTTTCAGCCATCGCGTGCGGGCATCAGGAAATGCCCGGTGGCCTGGGCGAACATCCGGTCGCGATTGTCCTGCCAGGCCTCGACCTGGACGCTGGCATAGCGCCGGCCCGACCGCACGACGCGGGCGCGTGCATAGGCATCGCGGGGCAAGCCCGAGCGCAGGTAATCCACCGTCAGGTCGATGGTCTTTGGCAGGCGCGGGCGGCGATCCTCAAGCTGGATATCGGCGCCGTTCCGCTCGATCTCGTCCCAGCGGCTGGACCAGGACAGCTCGATGATCGCGGTGGTTTCCAGGAAAGCCGCCGTGACACCGCCATGAAGCGCCGGCAGCATCGGGTTGCCGATCAGGTCGTCGCGATAGGGCAGAACGGCGGTCAACTCGTCCCCGCGCCGGTCGAACCGGATGCCGAGGAAACCAATATAGGGCACCGCCTCGACAAGCGATTGCAGCGCTGTGTCACGGCGTTGCTTGACCACTTGAACGGGTTCGGGACGTTTCATGATGCGGCCCTTTCGATGGCGAAAGCCCCGGCGGCACTGGCCACGGGGCGATCGGCGTCCTCATCCAGCGCCACGGCCCGCACGAAGGCGACCGACCGGGTCACGTGATAGCATTCGGCCCGCGCGGTGATCGACTGGCCAGGTGTGGCCGGGCGCATGTAGTCGATCCGAAGGTCCAGCGTGGCCGTCGAGATCGGCGCGACCGGGTGTATCATCACCGCCGCCCCACAACAGGTGTCCAGAAGCGCCGAAACCGCACCGCCATGGATCACGCCGGTATCCGGGTCGCCGATCAGGCGTTCGTCATAGGGCATGTCCAGGACCGCCCTGCCCGCGCCGATCTCGCCCAGATTCATGCCCATGGCCCTGGCATGGGGGATCGCCTCGATGAATTGCCGCGCCAGTTTCGCGCGCCGGTCTGCGTCCATGGGGTATCCTTTCCTTGGCCGGCAAGGTCGCCTCTTACGCGGACAAGGGCAAGCCCCCAGCCCGCCGTTGCCCCCGACCCGGGGGCGTTCTAGGGTAAAGCCGACGGAGGATTGCATGACCGATACACGGCTGAGCTTCAAGGCCATGTGCGAACGCTTCGACGTGACGCCCCGGACCTTGCGTTACTACGAGTATATCGAGTTGCTGGCGCCCGAGCGCGAAGGCCGGTCCCGGTTCTACGGCCCGCGCGAGGTCGCGCGCATGACGTTGATCCTGCGCGGGCGGCGCTGGGGCTTCAGCCTCGAGGAGATCCGCCAATGGTTGCTGATCTACGAACACGAAGGCACCAAGGCGCAGATGCAGGCCTTCGTCGAACTGGCGGATCGGCAGCTCTTGGACCTGGCCCAGCAACGCGACCAGCTCGACGAGATGATGACCGAGCTCAAGGCGCTGCGCGACGAGACTGCCGGGTCGCTGGATTAGATCGCGCCAAGGGCGTTCGCGACTCGCGAATTTCCCGCCTAGGGGGAATTTTCGCCCTATCCTCCCCGTCAGGAAATTGCGCCTGACCCTGCGTCACCTTTGCTGACCTTTCGTCAATTTTCTTTTGACGCGGCGTTACGTTTACGTTCACGTCATCTTTCCTTGTAGGAATGTGCCTGACTCCTCACATCGCGCCCAAGATGACGCGAAAGACGAGGACACCAGGACTATGACGGACCGGAAGATGACCATCCGCGAGATGTGCGAGGCCTTCGATGTGACCCCGAGGACGCTTCGGTTCTACGAGGCTAAGGAGCTGCTGTTCCCGATCCGCGAGGGCCAGAAGCGCCTTTTCACCAAGCGTGACCGGGCGCGGCTCAAGCTGATCCTGCGCGGCAAGCGCTTCGGCTTCAGCCTCGAGGAGATTCGGCAATTGCTGGACCTCTATTACATGGATGACAGCCAAGAAACGCAGCTGCGCAAGACCTACACGCTGGCCGAGAAGCACCTCGCCGAGATGGAAGCCCAGCGCGACGAGCTGAACGAGGCGATCGCCGAGTTGAAAGAGCAAATGGCCTGGGGTGCGAAGCGCCTGGAACAGTTGGCGCCTGACCGCGCCGCAGGCTGACACGACGACCAAGGGAGAGAAACCAGACATGCCGATCTACACCGCCCCCACCAAGGACATGCAATTCCTGCTGCACGACGTTCTGGCCGTCAGCGAACAGGACATCGCCGGATTCGAGGATCTGGACCGCGACTTCACCAGCGCCGTGCTCGAAGAGGCCGGCAAGGTGGCGACCGAGGTTCTTCTACCGCTAAACATCGTCGGCGACACAGAAGGCTGCGCCCTGGAAAATGGTGTTGTGCGCACGCCCAAAGGGTTTAAGGACGCCTTCGAGGTCATGAAAGAGGGCGGCTGGACCGCCATGGATTGCGACCCCGACTATGGCGGCCAGGGCCTGCCCTATATCATGCACACCGCCGCCCAAGAGGCCTTCGTGTCCTCCAACATGGCATTCAACATGTACCAGGGCCTGACACACGGCGCCTATTCGGCGATCTGGTCCCACGGCACGGATGAGCAGAGGCAGACCTACCTGCCCAAGCTGACCACCTGCGAATGGACCGGCACCATGAACCTGACCGAGCCGCATTGCGGCACGGACCTTGGCCTGATGCGCACCAAGGCCGAACCGCAGGACGACGGCAGCTACAAGCTTTCCGGGCAGAAGATATTCATCTCGGCGGGCGACCATGACCTGGCCGACAACATCATCCACCTGGTCCTGGCAAAGATCCCCGGCGGCCCGGACGGGGTGAAGGGCATTTCGCTGTTCATCGTGCCAAAGTTCCTGGTTAACGAGGACGGCAGCCTGGGCGACCGCAACGGCGTCTCGGTCGGCAAGATCGAGGAAAAGATGGGCATTCACGGCAATGCCACCTGCGTGATGAACTACGACGAGGCCACGGGCTACCTTGTGGGCGAGCAACACAAGGGCATGCGCGCCATGTTCACCATGATGAACGAGGCGCGGCTGGGCGTGGGCCTGCAGGGCTATGCCCAGGCCGAGATCGCGTACCAGAACGCCGTGGCCTATGCCAACGACCGGCTTCAGGGCCGGGATGTGACCGGCGCCAAGAACCCCGGCGGCCCCGCCGACCCGATCATCGTTCATCCCGATGTGCGCCGGAACCTGATGGACCAGAAAAGCTTCGTCGAGGGGGCCCGCGCCTTCACCTATTGGGGCGCGACCCTGATCGACCGGGCCCACAAAAACGACGACGCGGACGCCGAGGGCCTGATTTCCCTCATGACACCCGTCATCAAGGGCTTCCTGACCGACAAGGGCTATGAATACGCCTCGGCCGCGCAGCAGGTCTATGGCGGGCACGGCTATATCGAGGAATGGGGCATGTCCCAATTTGCCCGCGATGCCCGCATCACCCAGATCTACGAAGGCGCGAACGGTATCCAGGCGCTCGACCTCGTGGGGCGCAAGCTGGCCCAGGAGGGCGGCAAGCATGTCATGGCCTTCTTCGAGATGGTGAAGACCTTCATCAAGGAAAACGAGGACAACGAGGCGCTGAAGGCCGATTTCCTCGATCCGCTCAAGGCGGCGTCGAAGGACCTGCAGGCGGCGGGCATGTATTTCATGCAGAACGGCATGAAGAACCCGAATGACGCGCTGGCCGGATCCTATGATTTCATGCACATGATGGGCCATGTCTGCCTTGGCCTGATGTGGGCACGCCAAGCCAAGGCCGCGATGGCCGCGCTGGAGGCCGGGAGCGGCGACACGGCGTTCTACGAGACCAAGATCGCCACCGGCCGCTACTACATGGCGCGCCAACTGCCGGCCACGGCCATGCACCTGTCCCGCATAAACAGCGGGTCGGAAACAGTCA
This sequence comes from Alphaproteobacteria bacterium, assembly GCA_009908505.1. Lineage (GTDB taxonomy): Bacteria > Pseudomonadota > Alphaproteobacteria > Rhodobacterales > Rhodobacteraceae > Salibaculum. Next base: position 78,940 of record JAAAPD010000045.1, read on the forward strand.
TGGCCCTTGAGGCGGCGAATTTCTGATGGAACGGTGGGGCGGGGATTGCGCCTGTCGCGCAGCCCCGCCCTGACCCGCAGCCGGAGGACCCGATGCCCAAACGTTTTCGCCTGACCCGCCGCTTTCCCGTCTCGATGACCGAGGACGGGTATCGCCGGTTGAAGAAATTCGCCGCCGAGGCCGGGCTGGACGAGGGCGAGGCACTGTCCTTCCTGTTCGAGAACTTCGACAGCATCATCGACGAGGATACCTTCGGCCACCGCCTGCGGATCTTCAATTCCGAGCTGGAGGCGCGCAAGAAATGACCCCCAGGCTTTATTGCTTCGCGGAATCGGGCCATTCCTACAAGGCCGCCTTGGCCATGACCCTGGCGGAAATGGAGTGGCACCCGGTCTTTGTCGATTTCTTCACCGGCGAGGCCCGCAGCGCGGAATTTCGTCGTGATGTCAACGAGATGGGCGAGTGCCCCGTGCTCAAGACCGACACGCTGACCCTGACCCAGTCGGGCGCAATCCTGCAATGGATCAGCGACCAAACCGGCAAGTTCGGCGGCGCGGGCGACGACAGATACGAGGTTCTGCGCTGGGTGCTGTGGGACAATCACAAACTGTCCTCGCAGCTTGGCATGCTGCGCTTTCTGATGCATTTTGTCCCCGAGGAGAAACGCCCGCAGGACGTCATCGCCTTTGTCCAGAGCCGCGCGCGGTCGGCGTTCAAGACGCTCGATGCGCATCTGTCGGGCCGCGACTGGATGGTGGGCCGCGACGTCACCAATGCGGACCTGTCCTGCTGTTCCTATCTCTATTACCCGGAACCGTTCGGCTTCAACCGGGCGGATTGGCCGAATATCGACCGCTGGCTGTCCTGCATCGCGGCGCTGCCCGGCTGGCAACACCCTTACGAACTCATGACCCGGGCCTATCCCGGACCCCCGAAGGAGGAAACATGACCGACGCCTATATCTACGATGCCGTGCGCACCCCGCGTGGCAAGGGCCGCAAGGACGGCGCCCTGCACGAGGTGACGAGCATGCGCCTGTCCACGCAGGTTCTCAACGCCATGAAAGCGCGCAACAACCTAGACGGCCACGCGGTCGAGGACGTGATCTGGGGCAATGTCACCCAAGTGGGCGAACAGGGCGGCTGCCTGGCACGGACCGCCGTGTTGGCCTCGGAGCTGGACCAATCCATTCCCGGGCTGGCGATCAACCGCTTCTGCGCGTCGGGCATGGAGGCCGTGAACCTGGCCGCCAACCAGGTGCGCGGCGGCGCGGGCGAAGGCTATATCGCCGGTGGCGTAGAGATGATGGGCCGGGTTGCAATGGGATCCGACGGAGCGGCGATCGCCGTGGACCCGTCGGTCGCGATGGACACCTATTTCGTACCGCAGGGGATTTCCGCGGACATCATCGCCACCGAATACGGGTTTTCCCGTGATGATGCCGACGCGTTGGCGGTCGAAAGCCAGAGGCGCGCGGCCGAAGCCTGGGAGGCGGGGCGCTTCGACCGTTCCATCGTGCCCGTGGTGGACCAGAACGGCCTGACCATCCTGGACCGCGACGAGCACATGCGCCCGGGCACCGACATGCAATCGCTGGGCGCGCTCAAGCCGTCCTTCAAGGAACAGGGCGAGGTCATGCCCGGATTCGACCAGGTCGCGCTGATGAAATATCCGCATCTGGAGGCGATCAACCACATCCACCATGCGGGCAATTCCTCGGGCATCGTGGACGGGGCGGCCGGCGTGCTGATCGGGTCCAAGGAATTCGGCGAGAAATGGGGCATCAAGCCCCGCGCCCGGATCAAGGCCACCGCCAAAATCGGCACCGATCCGACGATCATGCTGACCGGGCCGGTCCCCGTGACCAACAAGATCCTGACCGAAACCGGCATGACCCCGGCCGACCTGGACCTGTTCGAGGTCAACGAGGCCTTCTCGGCGGTCGTTCTGCGCTTCATGCAGGCCTTTGACGTGGAGGACAGCAAGGTCAACGTCAATGGCGGCTCTATCGCCATGGGCCACCCGCTGGGCGCGACCGGCGCCATCATCATCGGCACCCTGCTGGACGAATTGGAACGGCGCGACCTGGAAACCGGTTTGGCTACGCTGTGCATCGCGTCCGGCATGGGCGCGGCAACCATCATCGAACGCGTGTAAGGAGGGCCGGACGAATGACCGATTTCACCATGAAAACCGACGCCGATGGCGTCGCCATCATCATTTGGGACGTTCCCGGCAAGTCCATGAACGTCATGAGCCGCGGGTCGATGCTGGTTCTCAATGACCTGGTCGACGAGGCGCTGGCCGACGACGCCGTCAAGGGCATCGTCATCACCAGCGGCAAGAAGGATTTCGCCGGCGGTATGGACCTGAACACGCTGGCCACGATTCGCGCCGAGGCGGGCGACGCGCCGGCCAAGGCGCTGTTCGATTTCACCATGGCAGGCCACAACATGCTGCGCAAGATCGAGCGCGCGGGCATGGACGACAAGAACAAGGGCGGCAAGCCCATCGCAGCCGCCCTGCCCGGCACGGCGCTGGGGATCGGGCTGGAACTGCCGCTGGCCTGTCACCGCATTTTCGCCGCCGACAATCCCAAGGCCAAGATCGGCCTGCCCGAGATCATGGTCGGCATCTTCCCGGGCGCGGGCGGCACCACGCGGCTTGTGCGCAAGATGGGCGCCATGGCGGCCAGCCCGCTGCTGCTGGAAGGCAAGCTGAACGACCCCAAAAAGGCCAAGGCAGCGGGCGTCATCGACGAGGTCGTGGATGACCCGGTTGCAGCTGCGAAAGACTGGGTTCTGTCGGAGCCCAACATCGTCAAGCCCTGGGACGAAAAGGGCTACAAGATGCCCGGTGGCGCCCCCTACCATCCGGCGGGCTTCATGACCTTCGTTGGCGCCAGCGCCATGGTCAATGGCAAGACCAAGGGCGTCTATCCCGCCGCAAAGGCCCTGCTGAGCGCGGTCTACGAGGGCGCGCTTGTCCCCTTCGACATGGCGCTGAAGATCGAGGCCCGCTGGTTCACCCATGTGCTTATGAACCCGTCCTCGGCCAACATGATCCGGTCGCTTTTCATCAACAAGGAAGCACTGGAAAAGGGCGCCAACCGGCCCGACGTGCCCGACCAGAAGGTCAAGAAGGTCGGCGTTCTGGGCGCTGGCATGATGGGGGCGGGCATCACCCTGGTCTCGGCCATGGCCGGGATGGAAGTGGTGCTTCTGGACCAGTCGGCCGACGCGGCGGAAAAGGGCAAGTCCTATACCGCCGACTACATGGACAAGGGCATCGCCCGCAAGAAAGCCACCGAGGAAAAGAAGGCGGCGACTCTGGACCTGATCACCGCGACGGATGATTATGCCGCGCTTGAAGGGTGCGACCTGATCATCGAAGCGGTGTTCGAGGATATGAGCGTCAAGGCCGAGGTCACGAAGAAGGTGCTGGATGTCGTGGGCGAAGATTGCATCTTTGCCTCGAACACCTCGACCCTGCCGATCACGGAATTGGCCAAGGCCACCGACAAGCCCGACCAGTTCATCGGCATCCACTTCTTCAGCCCGGTGGAAAAGATGATGCTGGTGGAAATCATCAAGGGGGCGGCAACCGGCGACCGGGCCGTGGCCAAGGCGCTGGATTACGTGCGCCAGATCCGCAAGACCCCGATCGTGGTCAACGATGAACGCTTCTTCTACGCCAATCGCTGCATCATCCCCTATATCAACGAGGGGATCCGCATGGTGCGCGAGGGCGTCGCCCCCGCCCTGATCGAGAATGCCGCCAAGCTGGTGGGCATGCCGCTGGGGCCGCTGCAACTGACCGACGAGACCTCGATCGACCTTGGCGTGAAGATCGCCAAGGCCACCAAGGCCGCCATGGGCGATGCCTACCCCAATGAAGAGGTGGACGAGGTCCTGTTCTGGATGGAAGGCGAGGGCCGGCTGGGCCGCAAGGCCAATGCGGGCTTCTATGCCTATGACGACAAAGGCAAGCGGCAGGGCCTTTGGGACGGGCTAGGCGAAAAATACGCGCCGGCCGAAGACCAGCCCGACCTGACCGATGTGCAGCACCGCCTGCTGTTCGCACAGGTCCTGGAAGCGGTGCGCGCCCTGGAAGAGGGCGTGCTGGAAGACATTCGCGAAGGCGATGTCGGCGCAATCCTGGGCTGGGGGTTTGCGCCGTGGTCCGGCGGCCCGTTCGGCTGGCTCGACATGCTGGGCGCGGCCTATGCCGCCGAACGCTGCGACCAGCTGACCGCCGAGCATGGCGATCGCTTCGCCTGCCCGGCCCTGCTGCGCGAGATGGCCGAGAAGGGTCAGACCTTCTATGGCCGTTTCGGCGAAGGGCACGACAGCAAGGCGGCCTGAACACCGCGCGGTGACAAGGATCGGGGTCGGGCCAGTGGTCCGGCCCCTTTTGGTTCCGGCAAGTCCGTTTCAGGCGATATCGTCGAACCCGTAGCCGAACCGGGCGATATCCTCGGCGCAGAGTTCGCCCAGCCAGGCGGCGTCGTCATCGGTGTAGAACGCCCGCCAGTCCCGCGCCCTGTCCGAGGCGTTCACGCGCGGCACGTCCAGTTCGAACCCCAGATGCGCCCAAAGCGGGGCGGTATCCTCGGCCAAGTGCTCCAGCCGGATGAACAGGTCGCAATGTTCCCGCCCCGCCCCGTCGGTCATGTAGTGACCATAAGGCGCGGCGCGAAACGACTGTTCGGTCACTTCGTGGTGCAGGAACAGCGAAAACGGCAGGGACTTGGACAGCGCCGCCGCCGGGTGATCGAAATCCTGGTCCTGTAGCCAGTGATAATAGCTGACCATCCTGTCCCAGGGGTTGCGCACCAGCGTGAAGGTGAAGAAATCGGCCATTTCGGCGCGGGAGATCAGCCCCTCGGCCTGGGCCAGCGTCGAATGCTTCCACAGCCGACCGGCGGTCTCGACCCCCTTCAAACGTTTGCGCCGCCGGCGTGCCTTCGGGGTGTCCCCGATCAGCACGTCATCGGCCATGGCCCGGTCCTCCAGCGCCAGCGCCATCGAGGTGCCCCCGGTCTTGGGAATGTGAACGAAGATGAAGCGGCGCCCGCGCGAAAGGATCATGGCGGCAAACTAGGGGGTTTGGCGGTGGCTGAAAACGGCTTTTCGCATTCGGGCCGGGGCCGTTACGGCTAACAGCCTTTTCTTGACCGCGCAGCCGCAGCATAGTCTTGTCGGATCGCAATATGCAGCAAGGGGACACTGCCATGGGGTGGCTAGCCGACGAAACCGGGTTGGAAAAATGCGCGGCGAATTACACGCCGCTGACCCCGCTCTCCTTCCTGCGGCGGGCGGCGGCGCTTTTCCCCCGGCGCGAGGCTCTGGTGTATGGCACCATCCGGCGGACCTACCAGGACTATCACGACCGGGTGACGCGGCTGGCGTCGGGCCTGTCGAAAATGGGTGTGGAACCCGGCGACGTGGTCGCCACCATCCTGCCCAATGTGGCGCCGGCGGCCGAGACGCATTTCGGCGTGCCAGCCTGCGGTGCGGTGCTCAACACCATCAATACCCGGCTCGAGACCGATACCGTCGCCTATATCCTGGACCATGGCGGCGCCAAGGTGGTGATCTGCGATGCGCAGTTCATGCCGATGCTGGCCAGCGCCATCGAGACAATGGACGGCCCGGCCCCCACCGTGATCGAGGCCCCCGACGATCAGGCCGGCGTGCATGCCGTGTCGGACGCCATGACCTACGAGGACATGATCGCCAGCGGCGACGCCGATTTCGACTGGATCATGCCCGAAGATGAATGGGAGTCGATCTCGCTTAATTATACCTCGGGTACCACCGGGCGGCCCAAGGGCGTGGTCTATCACCATCGCGGGGCCTATCTGAACGCCATGGCGCAGGTCGTGTCCTGGCGCCTGACGCTCTATCCGCGCTACCTGACCATCGTGCCGCTGTTCCACTGCAACGGCTGGTGCCACACTTGGATGATGCCCGTTCTGGGCGGCACCGTGATCTGCTGCCGCGACGTGACGGCCAAGAACATCTATGACGCCATAGCCGACGAAAGCGTGACACATTTCGGCGGCGCGCCCATCGTGCTCAACACGATCATCAACGCCCGTGACGAGGAACGGCGCGCCTTCGACCATGTGGTGCAGGTCTTCACTGCCGGGGCGCCGCCGCCGGTCGCGACGCTCAAGGCGTTCGAACCGCTGGGCTTCAACGTCACGCAGGTCTACGGGCTGACCGAAACCTATGGCCCGGCCACTGAATGCCTGTGGCAAGAGGACTGGGACGATCTGCCCGAACAGGAGCGATACGAAATCAAGGGCCGCACCGGGGTCGGGATGCCGGTGATCGAGCATACGAGCGTCCTGGACGCAGACAGCATGGACCAGGTTCCCATGGATGGCGCGACCCTGGGCGAAATCATGTTTCGCGGCAACGGTGTGATGAAAGGCTATCTGAAGAATCCCAAGGCCACGCAAGACGCCTTCAAAGGGGGCTATTTCCACTCTGGCGACATCGCCTACCAGTACCCCGACGGCTACATGAAGATTGCCGACCGGTCCAAGGACATCATCATTTCGGGCGGCGAGAACATCAGCTCGGTCGAGGTCGAAGGGGCGCTGATGCACCACCCCGATGTGCTGCTCTGCGCCGTGGTGGCCATGCCGGATGACAAATGGGGCGAAGTGCCCTGCGCCTTCGTCGAGATGAAAGACGGGCATACTTGCACCGAGGAAGACCTGATCGCCTTCGCACGCGAGCGTCTGGCCGGGTTCAAGCGGCCCAAGAAGGTCGTGTTCCAGGAACTGCCCAAGACCTCGACCGGCAAGATCCAGAAGTTCGAGCTGCGCAAGCACTTCAAGTAGCATTGTCGCGGAATCTGGCCTATCCTGCCCCAAAGAAGGTGGCAGAGCAGGCCCCGCAGATGACCGCACTCAAGGAATTCGCACGGCTGGAAAGCGAAGGGCTGTGGCGCGCCGATCCCCAGGATCAGCGGCGCGAGGTGCTTCTGTCGTTCGGCGATGCGACCCTGGTGATCACCGACAGCGCTGGGCGGGCACTGACCCACTGGTCGTTGCCGGCGATCGCGCGGCTCAACCCCGGCGAACAGCCGGCGCTGTTCACCCCCGACCCCGACGGAACCGAAACGCTGGAAATCGCCGATGCGCTGATGATCGACGCCATCGAGAAGGTGCGCAAGACGATCCAGCGATCACGTCCCCATCCCGGGCGATTGCGCAATTTCGGACTGGCGGCGGTTGTCCTGGCGATCCTCTCGGCCGGGGTCTTCTGGTTGCCCAACGCCTTGGTGCGGCAGGCGCAATCGGTGGTTCCCCCCGTGAAGCGGACCGAGATCGGTGCCGCCCTGCTGGGCCATATCCAGCGCCTGACCGGCCCAAGCTGCCGAACGCCCCTGGGAACGACGGCCCTGGGCCACCTGCATGACCGTGTATTGGGCCCCGACGCGCCCGGCCAGATCGTGATCGTCCCCGACGGACCGGATCGCGCGCTCTACCTGCCCGGCGGGCTGATCGTCATGACCCGGGACCTTGTCGAGGATACCGAGGACCCGGCGGTCGCGGCGGGCCATGTCCTGGCCGCCATCGGCCAGGTGCAGGCCGAAGACCCGCTTGTCGGCGTGCTGGATCATGCCGGGCTGGGAACGACCGTGCGGCTGCTGACCACTGGCGAGTTGCCGCCCGAGGCGCTGCGCGCCTATGCCGAGGACCTGCTGACCACCCCGCGGCCCCGAATCGAGACAGAGCGCCTGATCGCCCTTTTCGAGGCGGCGGAGGTCCCCAGCACGCCCTATGCCTACGCGGTCGACATCACCGGCGAAAGCACCCTGCCGCTGATCGAGGCCGATCCGATGTCCGGCCAACAGCCCCCTATCTTGCTGAGCGACGGCGACTGGATCAGTATTCAGGGCATCTGCGCCTGAGCCAGCCGACCCCGGCCCCGTTTCACAAGGAAAGACCCCGCGTCTTGATGCGAGGCCTTCCCCCGGGAGAACCGGTCAGCGGCGCGCGAAGGCGTCCGCGTAGCCCGCACCGCGGGCCGTGTTCAAGGCGTTCCGGACCTCGCCATTCGATGCGAATGGCCCCGCCAGGACGATGCGATACCGGGTTCCGCCGCGCTCATAGACACCGATCCGCATCGGCAGTCCGCGCGCGCGCAGACCCTGTGCCACGCCTTGGGCGGCATCGCGGCTGGCAAAAGTGCCAACCTGGACATAAAGCTGGCCCGAGATCGCCTCGCGCTGGGTCGGCTCCGGTGCGGGCTGGCGGCTGGTTTGCGGGGCGCTGCGGGTCGAAACCTGGGGTTGCGGCGCGGCACTGGGCTGGGTGGCATAACGAACGCGGTTCGGCAGGCCACGATTGGGATTGAGGCGACCGTCATTCCAGGCGGTCTCATAGCCCTCTGGCGGGGCCGGCGTGATCGCCTGCTGCGCGTTGGCCGGGTTCGAATAGGGCGCCGGTGCGCCGAAGGTCCAACTGTTGCGGGCGCGGGTCGTCTGCACCTGCCCGGCAGAGGTATTGGCCAGCGACGCAGTGCCCGGAGCGTGATCGAGCGGGTTGAGCGAGCGCACGACCGGCGCGTTCAGCCCGTCCACGACCACGTTGCCGGTGGGTTGCGGGGCGGCCTGCACGCTTGGGCTCCGCGCCCCGTCACGCAGGCGCGCCGATCCAGGCGCCCAATCCAGCGGGTTGGAATAGGGGGCCTGCGGCAAGGACTGCGCCACTTGCAATCCCATGGGCTGTGGCGCGGGTCCGGCCACCGGGGCCGATGTGCCCGGCATGGCGCAGGTGATCGGCTGGCCGGTGCGCGCATTCACGAAGCGGTGGTCGCTGCGCCCCTGTTCGGCGCAGATCTGTGCCATCGTCATGCGGCGCGGCCCCGGCTGTCGGGGGGCGGCAAGCGGCGCGGATGGATCAACGGCAGAGATCGCTTCGCGGCCGGGGCCGCAATCGATGGGCTCGCCGGTGCGGGCCGACACCATGTTCGGCTGGATCCCGCTGCGCCCGGCGCAAGCCTCGGCGCGGGTGATGGTCGGCCGCGACGCGGCGGCAGGTGCCGCAGGGGTCGCTGGCGTCATAGCGGCAATGGCCTCGGGACCCGGGCCGCAATCGACGGGCTCGCCGGTGCGGGCCGAAACCATGTTCGGCTGGATCCCGTTGCGCCCGGCGCAAGCCTCGCCGCGGGTGATCCGGCGGGGTTCGGGCGCTGCCTCGGCGACCGGGGTCGGGGCCGGCTGGCGCACCACGCGCGGCGTGGGCGCCGGTTCGGGCGTGGCGGGGGCCGATGCTGCGGGCGCTGCGCTGGCCGCGCGCGGCTGGGTCGGCTCAGGCACGGGGGCGGCCGGGGCCGGCTGCGGCGCCGGGGTCGGTGCGGCCATGGCCGCGATGGTCGGCTCGAACCCGCATAGCTGCTTGCGCTGGCGGTTCACGCGCGGCACCCAGTTGGTCGTCCCGCCAATGCCCGCGCGGACATAGACGCAACCACGGCTGTCGACGAACTGTGTTCCGGAAAACCCGTCTGGGGGCGTTTCCGACGGCGGACCCGGATTGCGCAAGTTCTGCGCCCCAGCCGGAGCACCCAAGACCCCGAGTATAACCACCGCTGTCGAGAGAAGGCCTGCTCTGCCCATTGGTACCCCCACAATATTTTGTGGGAGGATGCGGGATAATACCTATTTTGTAAAGGGAATGTTCGCTTATTTCGTGCCGAACATGCGATCACCCGCATCCCCTAGTCCCGGAACAATATATCCATGGTCGTTCAGGCATTCATCCACAGATGCTGTGACGATGGGCACGTCCGGGTGTGCCTGTTTCATTCGCGCGACGCCCTCGGGCGCCGCCAGCAGGCAAAGGAAACGGATGTCTGTCGCGCCCGCCTGCTTGAGCAGGTCCACCGCCGCGGCCGAGGAATTGCCGGTCGCAAGCATCGGGTCCACCGCGATCACCACGCGATCTTCCAGGGCATCGGGCAGCTTGCAGTAATACTGCACCGGCTGCAGTGTCTCCTCGTCCCGATACAGCCCGACGAAGCCGACCCGCGCCGAGGGGATCAACTCCAGCACACCGTCCAGCAACCCGTTCCCCGCCCGCAGGATGCTGACCAGCGCCAGTTTCTTGCCCTCCAGCATGGGGGCATCCATGGGCCGCAGCGGGGTTTCGATGCGTTGTGTCGACAGCGGCAGGTCGCGCGTGATCTCGTAGGCCAGAAGGTGCGAGATCTCGCGCAACAGCTGGCGGAACTGGTTCGACGGCGTGCTGGTTCGGCGCATCAGCGACAGCTTGTGCTGCACCAGCGGGTGGGTCACATGGGTCAGGTGGGGCAGGTCGGTCATGCGGCCTCCAGCTTCTTGGCCACGGCGGCGCGGGTCTCGTCGTCGCAGAAGGCGGCCTCCAGCGCGGTGTGGTTGAGCGCGGCGAAATCCGCCTCGTCCCAGCCGAAGGTTCGCGCCAGCATGTCAAATTCGCGGGTCATTGTCGTCTGGAAGAAGGGCGGATCATCGGTCGAGACCGTGACCTTCACCCCGGCGGCGCGCAAGCGCGCAATGGGATGGGCGGCCCAATCCCCCGTGGCCCCGAGGAAGACGTTGGAGCCGGGGCAGACTTCAAGCACGGTGCCCTTTTCGGCCAGCGTTTCCACCAGCGCCGGATCCTTGATCGCGTTGACGCCATGGCCGATCCGGGCCGGCGCGAGATCGCGCATCGTGTCGGCCACCATGTCCGGCCCGCCCCATTCGCCGGCATGGCAGGTCAGGCGCATCCCGGCCTCGCGCGCGCAATCGAAGGCCCAGGCGAATTCGCCGGGCCGTCCCATCATCTCGGCCCCGGCCATGCCGAACCCCCGGATGAACCGGCCATGGGTTTCAACCGCACAGCGGGCAATGGGCCGCGACTGCTCGGGGCCGAAATGGCGGATGCAGGTGACGATGCCGCGCAGGGTGATGCCGAACTTCGCCTCGGCCTCGTCGGCGGCGTCTTCGATGGCGGCCAGGTAGTCGCGCCAGGCCTCCAGGTCGCCGCCGCCGCAGAAATCGGGGCTCAGGAAGGTTTCGGAATAGACCACGCCGTGCGAGGCGCTCTGCTCCAGCACCGCGAGGGTCAGGCGGCGGAAATCCTCGGGCGATTGCAGGGTGGTGCAGGCGGCCTCGTAGACTTGCAGGAAGTGGTCGAAGTCACGATAGGCATATCCGCCATCCGCGGTGAATATCCCACTCAGATCAAGGCCCTTTTCCTTGGCCAGGCCCCGGATGAAGGCGGGCGGCGCGCCGCCCTCGAGGTGCAGGTGCAATTCCACCTTGGGAATGTCGCGAAAGCTCATACAGTGACCTTTTCCAACCGCAGATGCCCAGCGACCAGCGCTGCGACATCGGTGAACCCCATTTGGCCAAGCGCCCGCGCGCCCAGCCCATGCGCCAGCACAGGCACCCTTTCGCGGGTATGGTCCGTGCCGATCCAGGTGGGGTCATTGCCATGATCGGCCGTGACCAGCAACAGGTCGCCGTCACGCAATCGTGGCAGTAGACGGCCCAGCTCGGCGTCGAACCACTCCAAGTGTCTGGCATAGCCCGACACGTCGCGACGGTGGCCGTAGAGGCTGTCGAATTCCACGAGGTTGGCGAAGACCAGCGCGCCGTCCGACGCCTCGTCGACCAGGTCGTTCAGGTGCCCCATCAGGGCCATATCCGCGCCCTTGCGCACCTCGTCGATACCTTGCATCGAAAAGATGTCGCCGATCTTGCCCACCGCGATCACCTTGCGCCCCGCGGCCTGTGCCCAGTCGCACAGGGTCGGCTCTGGCGGGGCGATGGCGAAATCCCGGCGGTTGGCGGTGCGGGTGAACGCGCCGGGCTCGCCGACGAAGGGCCGGGCGATGACGCGGCCCACTTTCATCCGGTGCAATGTCGGGGCCAAGTCGCGGCACAGGTCCAGCAATCGGTCCAGGCCGAAATGGTCCTCATGCGCGGCGATCTGGAAAACGCTGTCGGCCGAGGTATAGCAGATGGGCCAATCGGTGCGGATATGCTCTTCGCCCAGATCGGCGATGATCCGGGTACCCGAGGCATGGCAATTGCCGAGAATCCCGTCGGTTCCGGCCAGGTCCTTGACCTTTTCGACCAGGTCCGGCGGGAAGCTGTCGGTCAGCTTGTCGAAATAGTGCCAGTCCCAGGGCACCGGCACGCCGGCCAGTTCCCAATGGCCCGAGGGCGTATCCTTGCCGGGGCTGATTTCCGTGGCCGCACCCCAGGCGCCGGCAGGGTCGGCCAAAAGGTCCGGCGCTGTCAGGCCGCTGGCAAGCTGCAGGGCGTGGCCCAGACCCAGCCGCGACAGGTTGGGCAGTTGCAACGGGCCGCTACGCGCCCCTTCGGCGTCGCCCCTGGCACATGTCTCGGCGATATGGCCCACGGTGTTGGCCCCGCTATCGGGCACACCGTCATTGAAGAACGCATCGGCATCGGGCGCACCGCCGATGCCGACACTGTCGATGACGACCAGGAAGGCACGGGTCATGGGTCAATCCTTTCAAGGACAAGTTCGGCCGGCGCGGGTGCCTCGCCTATGGTGATCGCCGCGCGCACGGCCTGCGCGGCGGCCTCGGCCCGGGCTTCGTCGGCGGCATGGATCACCGCAAGCGGGTCGCCCGGTTGGACCTGCGCGCCGAGCGGGATGACCTCGGTCAGGCCGACGGCGGGATCGACCCTGTCACTCTCGACCTGCCGCCCACCGCCCAGCCGCACCACGGCCAGGCCCAGCGCCTCGCCGTCGATGGCCGCGACATGGCCCGCGCGCGGCGCCGTCACCTCGCCCACCACCGGCGCTTGCGGCAGGTGGGTGGGCCAGTCATTTTCCATGTCGGGCGGGCCGCCCAGCCTGCGGATCATGGCGGCGAAAATCTCCAACGCGTGGCCGCTGGAAATCGCGTCCTCGACACGGGTTTTCGCCGCCGCCTCTTCCTCGCCGGTCAGCGCCAGGACCCGTGCGCACAACGCCACGGTCAGGTCATGCAGGCGCGGCGCGGCGATGCGGTTGCCGGCCAGGACCTCCATGCAAACGCCGACCTCCACCGCGTTACCCAGCGCCGGGGCCAGCGGCTGCGACATGTCCGTGAGCATCGCCGCGGTGGGCGTGCCCGCGCCGGTCGCGGTCTGGCACAGGGCCTGCCCCAGCCTGCGCGCCTCGCCCCGTGTCTTCATGAAGGCGCCCGAGCCGCATTTGACATCCAGCACCAACCCGTCCAGCCCCGCGGCCAGCTTCTTGGACAGGATCGAGGCGGTGATCAGATCCACGCTTTCCACCGTCGCCGTCACGTCGCGGATCGCGTACAGCCGCCGGTCGGCGGGGGCGATGTTGCCGGTGGCGCTGACGATGGCACAGCCCACATCCGCCGTTATGGACCGGAACCGTGCCTCGTCCACGTCGGTGGACAGGCCCGGAATCGCCTCCAACTTGTCCAGCGTGCCCCCGGTATGGCCCAGGCCCCGGCCGGATACCATGGGCACATAGACCCCGCAGGCCGCCAGCGCCGGGGCGAGGATCAGCGACACGCAATCACCCACACCGCCGGTTGAATGCTTGTCCATCGCCGGGCCGGGCAGGTCCCAGCCCAGCACGTCGCCGCTATCGCGCATGCCCAGGCTAAGCGCCACGCGCCCCGTGTCGCCCAGGCCGTTAAGGCAGGCGGCCATGGCAAAGGCGCCGGCCTGCGCATCGGACACGGCCCCGGTCGCCAGCCCCTTGGCGAACCAGGTCAGTTCCTCGCGGTCCGGGCTTTGCCCCTTACGCAGCTTCAGGATGATGGCACGGGCGTCCATGCTTCAGGTCCGGCTCATCTGGTGGGCGTCGAAGACCCCGGGCAGCAGATCGCCGATCGTTGTCTCGAAGATCGTCCCGTCGGTCGTGGCCAGCGTGACCTTTACGTCGCCCGCGCCGAATTCAGCAAGTTTCTGGCGGCAGCCGCCGCAGGGCGACACGGGCACGGGGCTGTCCGCGATCACGGCGACCTCGGCAATGGCGACATCCCCGGCGGCGACCATCGCAGCGATGGCCCCGGCCTCGGCGCAGGTGCCTTCGGGGTAGGCCACGTTTTCCACGTTCACGCCGCGATAGACCGCGCCGCTGGCCGCCCGGATCGCCGCCCCGACCTTGAATTTGGAATAGGGCGCATGGGCGTTTTCGCGTACGGCGCGGGCATCGTCGACAAGGGACATGTTCGCTTCCTCCGGCCCCCAGATTGGGATGAGGGCCGGAGGGATGCAAGCCTTGGCGTCGGGTCAGTCGGCAAGGACCCGTTCGTCGCTGTCCCAGGTGCCCGCGTTGGACAGGATCAGGTCGGGGTCGGCATAGGCCTGCCGCAGCAGTTTCTCGTAAAGCGCGGCTTCGGCGTCGCGGTCCAGCGGGCTGTCGGATCCGCTGACGATCATCAGCGCCTCGTCGAGCGCAGCCACCGTGCCGGACCCCTCGTCGAACTGCGCCTTCTTGCGCCAGACAAGGCTGTCGGGCAGCAGGTCGGCACAGGCCTTGCGCAGGATCCATTTTTCCGTGGTCCGCCCGGTGCTTTCCACCGCCTCCGGGTCGGTCCGGCGCAGTTTCAGCGTGGCCGGGATGGACTGGGCGAAGTCGATCAGGTCGCGGTCGAGAAACGGCGTGCGGGCCTCCAGGCTTTCGGCCATGGTCACGCGGTCAACCCGTTGCAGGTTGATATTGTGCATCGCGTTGAGGCTGCGGGTCAGTTCCTGCGACAGCTCCTGCGGGTGGTCGACGTAGTCATGGTGATAGGTATAGCCCGCGAACAGTTCGTCCGCGCCCTCACCGGTCAGCACCGCCTTGACATGCTGCACCGCCAGTTTCGCGGCGAAATGCGTGGGCACGGCGGACCGGACAAGGTCCACGTCGGCGCTTTCCAGGTGATAGATCACGTGCGGCAGGACCTCGGCCAGGTCCTGGGCGGTGAAGGCGTATTCACGATGGTCCGAACCGATATGCGTGGCCACCTCGCGTGCCGCCAACAGGTCGGGGCTGCCCTCGGTGCCGACGGCGAAAGTCTTGAGCGGCGCCTGGCGCTGCCGCGCGGCCAGGGCGGCTATGATCGAACTGTCCAGCCCGCCCGACAGGAAACTTCCCACCTCGACATCGGCGACCATCCATTTCGACACCGCCTCTTCCAGGACCAGCCGCAATTCACGCGCGGTGGCCTCGACATCCAGGCCCTCTTCCGCCTCGGCGGCGCCATGGGGCGTGCGATACCAGCGGCGCATGCCGTCGATACTGTCGAACAGGCATCCGGGCTCGATCGCTTCGACACTGTCCAGCGCCAGCCCGTCGAAGGCCTTGAGTTCAGACGCGAAGGCCATGCCGTCGCCGATCCGCGCAAGATAGAGCGGCTTGATCCCCAGCGGATCGCGGGCGGCGATGATGCGGTTCCGGGTCGCCAGCACGAAGGCGAACATGCCGTCCAGCCGCGCCACCCAACGCAGATCACCGCCCCGGAACAGGTGCAGGATCGCCTCGCTGTCGCTTTCGGTTTCGAAGGCTGACTCGCCCAGGATCGCGCGCAGGTCGGCGTGGTTGTAGATTTCGCCGTTCGCGACCAGCAGGTCGCGATCCTGGTAGATCGGCTGCTGGCCGTCCTCGGGGCCGATGATCGACAGTCGGCAATGGGCCATCACGACCGGTGCACCCTGGCCACGGATGACGTCGACGGCATCAGGGCCGCGATGAGAGATTTTGCGGATCATCGAGGCGGCAAGCGCCTCGTCACCGATATTGTAAAGACAGACGAAGCCACACATGGCTGATCATGGACCTTTCGGTTTCTGGTTTCTGGTTCCGGCCCGCGCACCGATCAAGACGAACAAGTCCGACCCGACCTGGCGGGCAGGCCGGGAATTTGGTTCGAGGATATGCGGGAAACCGATCGTGGGGCGGAGCCTAGGCTGAACGCATCAAAGCGCAAGCAGAAAACGACCGTATTTGTCGATTTTGCGACATTTCTTTCGATGCCAGCCGGCCCCATTCGGATTTGCAAGACAGAGTCTATTCGTGATTGAAGGGAATGGTGGGTTCCAACATCGCCCGAAATATTGTTTAACGTTAAACAAAACCACCGCACGAGGCACGCCATGGCCGACAAGCCCGACACATCCCTGCGCGAGGCCGCGCTGGAATACCACCGCACCCCGAAACCCGGCAAGCTGGAGATCCGCGCGACAAAGCCCCTGGCCAATGGCCGCGACCTGGCCCGCGCCTATTCCCCCGGCGTTGCCGAAGCCTGCCTTGAAATCAAGGCCGACCCGAACACCGCGCGCGATTACACCGCACGCGGCAACCTGGTCGCCGTCGTCTCGAACGGGTCTGCGGTGCTGGGGCTGGGCAATATCGGCGGGCTGGCCTCCAAGCCGGTGATGGAAGGCAAGGCCGTCCTGTTCAAGAAATTCGCCGGCATCGACTGTTTCGACATCGAACTGGACGAGAGAGACCCCGAGAAACTTGCCGAGATCGTCTGTGCCCTGGAGCCGACTTTCGGCGCCATCAACCTGGAAGACATCAAGGCCCCCGATTGCTTCATCGTCGAAGAGATCTGCCGCGAACGGATGAACATCCCCGTCTTCCACGACGACCAGCACGGCACCGCCATCGTGGTCGGTGCGGCGGCGACCAACGCGCTGCGTGTCGCGGGCAAGGCCTTCGAGGACATCAAGATCGTCAGCACCGGCGGCGGCGCGGCCGGAATCGCCTGCCTGAACATGTTGCTGAAACTGGGCGTGAAGCGCGAAAACGTCTGGCTGTGCGATATCGAGGGGTTGATCTTCGAAGGTCGCGAAACCGAAATGACCCCGCAAAAGGCCGCCTTTGCCCAGGGCACCGCCCCGGCCACGCTCGATGACGTGATCGCGGGCGCGGACCTGTTTCTTGGCCTGTCGGGCCCAGGCGTCCTGAAACCCGGGATGGTCCAGAAGATGGCGGACCGTCCAATCATCTTCGCCCTGGCGAACCCCACGCCCGAGATCCTGCCCGACGCCGTGCGCGAGGTCGCCCCGGACGCGATCATTGCCACGGGGCGCAGCGATTTTCCCAACCAGGTCAACAACGTTCTGTGCTTTCCATTCATTTTTCGCGGTGCGCTGGATGCCGGCGCGACCGAGATCAACGACGCCATGCAGCTGGCCTGTATCGACGGGATCGCGGAACTGGCCCGCCACACCACCAGCGCCGAGGCGGCGGCGGCCTACAAGGGCGAGCAGCTCAATTTCGGGCCCGACTACCTGATTCCCAAGCCCTTCGATCCGCGCCTTTCGGCGGTGGTGTCCAGCGCCGTGGCCAAGGCCGCGCAGGAAACCGGCGTCGCCACGCGCCCGATCGCCGATATCGAGGCCTACAAGCAAAAACTCAACGAAAGCGTCTTCAAGTCGGCCCTTCTGATGCGCCCGGTCTTCATGGCCGCCAGCCAGGCCGCACGCCGCATCGTCTTTTCCGAGGGCGAGGATGAACGCGTGCTGCGCGCCGCCCAGGCGATCCTTGAGGAGACCACCGAAAAGCCCATCCTGATCGGCCGCCCCGAGGTGATCGAGGCGCGCTGTGAACGGGCCGGACTTGTGGTCCGCCCGGGCCGGGATTTCGAGATCGTGAACCCCGAGAACGACCCCCGCTATCGCGACTACTGGGGCACCTATCACCAGATCATGGCGCGGCGCGGCGTCACCCCCGACCTGGCCCGCGCCATCATGCGCACCAACAACACCGCGATCGGCGCGGTCATGGTGCAGCGTGGCGAGGCCGACAGCCTGATCTGCGGCACGTTCGGGGAATATCGCTGGCACCTTAACTACGTCACGCAGGTGCTGGGCGATGCCACTCACCGCCCGCACGGGTCGCTGTCCATGATGATCCTGGAGGATGGGCCGCTGTTCTTGGCCGACACCCATGTCTGGTCCCTGCCCACCCCCGAGAACCTGGCCGAGGTCGCGCTGGGCGCGGCGCGCCATGCAAGGCGTTTCGGGGTGGAACCCAAGGTCGCCTTCTGTTCGCAGTCGCAGTTCGGCAACCAGGCCGAAGGATCGGGCAAGCGCCTGCGCGAGGCCATCGCGATCCTCGACGGAATGGACACCGATTTCCAGTACGAGGGTGAAATGAACGTCGATGCCGCGCTGGACCCCGAACTGCGCGACCGGCTGTTGCCCGGCGGTCGGCTGGAGGGCGCGGCCAACGTGCTGATCTTCGGCCATGCCGATGCGGCAAGCGGCGTGCGCAACATCCTCAAGATGAAGGGCGGCGGGCTGGAGGTCGGACCGATCCTGATGGGCATGGGCAACCGCGCCCACGTGGTCACGCCCGGCATCACGGCGCGCGGTCTGCTGAACATGGCGGCCATCGCGGGCACGCCGGTGCAGCATTACGGATAGCGCATGGAACGCTTCGTCGTGTCCTGTCCCCGGTCGGGCCTGAACTGGCTGCGGTTCTGCATCGAGTATTTCTATGGGCAACAGACACCGGGCCGCCCCTTGATCCTGCCACGCGGCACCCCGGACCCGAAGGTCTTTCGGCGTTCCCATGATGCGCTTGGCTATACACGTGCCGCGCGTCATGGTGTGCGGTCCTGGTCCCGTTTCGATCCCGAGGCGCGCAGTCAGGACAAGAGCCTGCTGATCCTGCGTGATCCGGCCTCGGTCTTTCAGCGCGCCTTTCGCAAGCAGCCCGCGCGCTTTCGCGCCTATGTCAGCAACATTCGATACCTGACGCTGGCCCGAGGCGAGACACTTGTGGCCTATTACGAGGACATTGTTGCCGACCCCGCCGCGATGTGGGCCGTTCTCGACTTTCTGGACCTGCCCGTCGCAGAGGGGCGAGAGACCCCGACCGCGGAACGTGTCGCACGAGAGTGGAGCGCCGCGGGCGAGGCCAGCCGCGCCGCCTATGACCGCAACCAGGCCGCGGGCGGCGGCGCGACGACCCGCGAGAACCCGACGGATTTCGCCTATCACGCACGCAAGTTGACCCCGCGAGAGCATGCCTTCGTCTGGGACGACCTGGCGCGGGTCCTGACCGAAGACGAGATGGCGCTGTTGACGCGCTACAGGCCCGCCACTTTGCCTGCTCTGTCGGGTTTCGATCGGGTGCGGCTGCGACTGTCATTTCTCGTCTATCGACTGGTGGGGCGCATGAAACGGCGGCGGTAACTGCAGAATCTCGGCTGATTCTGCGAGAGGTGAGTTTGCAGGTTTGCAGCCACCACACGCGATTTGCCCGAATTTCGACGAAAGAGGGCGGTTTGCAAACATTTGCGGATCACCTCTGCCAAGTCTGCAAATATTTCGCGTCCGATTACCACCGGCAGGCGCTAACACGCTTGCCGCGAGGGCCCGCGCTGCCCTATCCCGGTTGCAACGAACTGGAGGAGACAGGAAATGGGATACCGTGAGGTCTACGAGGGCTGGAAGGCCGATCCGGAAGGGTTCTGGATGGAGGCGGCCCAGGCCATCGACTGGGACGAGGCCCCCAAACAGGCGCTCTTCGACCGGGGCGACCACATGTATGAATGGTTCGCGGATGCCAAGGTCAATACCTGCTGGAATGCCGTGGACCGCCACGTGGAAAACGGCCGGGGCGAACAGACCGCCATCATCTATGACAGCCCCATCACCCATACCAAGCGCGAAATTTCCTATGTCGAGCTGCGCAACCGCGTTGCCAATCTGGCCGGTGCCTTGCGGGCCAAGGGCATCGAAAAGGGCGACCGCGTCATCATCTACATGCCGATGATCCCCGAAGCGCTGGAGGCGATGCTGGCCTGCGCGCGGCTTGGCGCGATCCACTCGGTGGTCTTCGGCGGCTTCGCCAGCAACGAACTGGCGGTGCGCATCAACGATGCCAAGCCCAAGGCGATCATCGCCGCCTCGTGCGGGATGGAGCCGGGCCGCGTGGTGCACTACAAGCCGCTGCTCGACGGCGCCATCGAGATGGCCGACCACAAGCCGGATTTCTGCGTCATCTTCCAGCGCGAACAGGAAGTGGCCCAGTTGATCGAGGGGCGCGACGTCAACTGGCACGGCTTCCAATACGGTGTCGAACCGGCCGAATGCGTGCCGGTCGAGGGCAACCACCCGGCCTATATCCTCTACACCTCGGGCACGACAGGCGCGCCGAAGGGCGTGGTCCGGCCCACGGCCGGGCACCTCGTCGCGCTCAACTGGACCATGAAGAACATCTACAACGTCGACCCGGGCGAGGTCTTTTGGGCCGCGTCCGATGTGGGCTGGGTCGTGGGCCATTCCTATATCGCCTACGGGCCGCTGATCGCCGGCAACACCACCATCGTCTTCGAGGGCAAGCCCGTGGGCACCCCCGATGCGGGCACGTTCTGGCGCGTGATCGAAGAACATGACGTCAAAAGCTTCTTCACCGCGCCGACCGCCTTCCGCGCCGTCAAACGCGAGGATCCCAAGGGCGAATTCGTCGGGGAATACGACCTGTCGGGCCTGCGCGCCATCTACCTGGCCGGGGAACGTGCCGACCCGGACACGATCGAATGGACCCAAAAGATGACCGGCAAGCCGGTCTATGACCACTGGTGGCAGACCGAAACCGGCTACACGATCGCCGGCAATCCCGTAGGGATTGAGCCGCTGCCGGTCAAGCTGGGCAGTCCCACGGTGCCCATGCCGGGATATGACATCCAGATCCTGGGCGAGGACGGCACCCCCCTGCCCGCTGGCGAGCTTGGCGCCATCGCGATCAAGCTGCCATTGGCGCCGGGCACCCTGCCGACGCTGTGGAACGCCGAGGACCGCTTCGTCAAAAGCTACCTGTCGACCTTCCCCGGCTACTACGAGACCGGCGACGCGGGGCTGATCGACGAGGACGGCTACCTCTACATCATGGCCCGGACCGATGACGTGATCAATGTGGCCGGGCACCGCCTGTCCACTGGAGGCATGGAAGAGGTTCTGGCCGCACACCCGGACGTTGCCGAATGCGCCGTGATCGGGGTCACGGACCAGCTCAAGGGGCAATTGCCCGTGGGCTTTGTCTGCCTGAGCAAGGGCGTCGACCGCCCGGCAGAGGAAATCACCGCCGAATGCGTCAAGATGGTCCGCGACCGGATCGGGCCGGTGGCCGCGTTCAAGCTCTGCGCGGTGGTGGACCGGCTGCCCAAGACGCGATCCGGCAAGATCCTGCGCGCGACGATGGTGAAGATCGCGGACGGGGCGGACTTCAAGATGCCCGCGACGATCGACGATCCGGCGATACTGGACGAGATCAAGGACGCGTTGCGCCCGCTGGGGTATGCGGGAGGATGAAGATCCGCAAACTCCCGCGCGCGCCCGGTGGCGCGTCAGCCCGGGGCCGCCAACCGCCAAAGCCAAAGGGATCGCGAATGGGCCTTTTGCCCAAAACTGTTGTCAGGACGCGCCCGGCACGGCATCGTGGCACAGACCGGCACACCCTTGCAAAACCCAGTTGAAATGACGTCCAATGGTGCGGTCGGGACAATCGAAGCACGAGATGTCGTTTCGGTTGGGTCCAATTTGGAAGAACCGAATTGTTCGGTTCGGCCCATGCGCCGGGAGGGAAGCGAGAATGAGTCTGAATAGATATCGACCATGGCGTGTCTGGACTTTTTCTGCCGCGTTGCTGGTTGGCCTTGCGCTGGGGCCCATTTGGCCGGCTCAGGCGGAGGACGCTGAAATGACAGAACCTGCGTTTGAGCACGTGTATTCAATGCACATTTTGACGCGGAGCAGTTTCTTTAGGCTTTACGCGAATGGGGCCCCCATTGACAGTAACGCCAAGTTCCTCGACCGAAGTCAGACGCGTCCGGCCGAAAAAGCCCTGCAACACGGCGAGAATCGCGTCATAATAGATTACGAGCCCTTTGATCTGGATGAGCGGGACTATGTGCCGCACGACGGAATATACTTCAGGCTGACGCTCACGCAGTTGAAAGGTTTAACGACCGGTCGGACCACCTTGCTGACCTTGCGCTACTCGCCGGAAGAAGACTCTCTGGTGCAGGTACAAGGCGCCGGTGATCAACTCGGCGATCAATTTGTTGAAGTTACTGACGTAGATATTGCGCCGGTCGATATCACCTACCGAAGCCGCAACTCCGGCGACCACGCGCGCCGCATTCGGATTGATTTCACAATCAACGATCCGTCGCTGGCGCCAGTGCCCTGGGCGGACTCGCCCGAGTTGCCGGACACGCCTGAAACCAGACAGCTGGTCTGGGAATTCGGCCAGCGACTGCATCAGGCGTATGCCGACCGGGATGTCGAAACCTGGACGGAACTGACCGAGCCGTATTTGACGCGCGTGGGTCAATCGATCGGCGGTAAAGATTTGCAATATGTGGTGGACGCCCTGCTAGAACGCGGGGCGATGTCCAGCGGCATCGAAGGTGCGGTCCTGCGACCCTATTTGACCGAGCAAGACGCCATGACGGAACCATTCCAACCCCTGCCCGACCCACGCCTGGTGTCTTTCGAGACGTTTCCAGCCGAATTTGCGGTTCCCGGCGAAGAATTGGGCAGCGTTGTGCCCTTCTACCTTTGCATGCGGCCCGAGGGGCTTCGGGTGTGCTACTACGAGTTGGGCCTCTGAGGGCGCGGGGAATGATCGTTTAAAGCCAAGAGGCGATCTGCCTTCGCGGCAAGCCGCCGCTATTGTTGCCTTGCCGAGGCGGAACATGCGCGGTGTAACCCGCGCGTTTCCCGCGAGCGGTCCTTGGCGCGGCCGAAGCGAACGCTTGCTTCGCCCCGCATAGCCGACCACCGGTCTTAGGCAAACTGCTCTCTGATCAACCGCTCCTCCAGCCCGTGGCCGGGATCGAACAGCAAACGGTGCGACACGTCCTCGGCCGATTGCACGCGCACCTGGGCCACGTTGGGCACCGA
>JAAAPD010000051.1 GCA_009908505.1 Alphaproteobacteria bacterium
GGGCGGCTGATCGAGGGCCATGGAATTCTCCGTCGGCAAGGAATGCAAGATTACGCCGCGCCGCAGAATCGGCGCGCTTTCGGAGGAATAACTTCGTGCACGAAACATTGCAACCAATGCGGGCCACATTTTGTAATTTTATGTCTGCCGCGTCGCGGCGTTTCCGGAGGACTGAACATGGTGGCCGATCGACCGGGAATAATAGTCAAGCAGATCGCGGCTGTCGTCGGCCAGGGCAAGGCCGCCGTCGCCGTCCCGGACAAGGCCCCGCCGCACCAGGATGGCGATACCGTCGGTGACCACCTGGTCCACCGAGCGGCGCGGCAGCACCGTGCCCGCATCGTCCAACCCGCCGATCACCTTGTCGATATGCGCGCGCACCTCGTCACGGCTGGCGGCGCCGTCGGCAAGCGCATGCGCGACCAGGGGCACCGGCAGCAGCGGCACGACCCGGGCGATCCGATCCATCAAGAGCCGGCCCAGCGCCTCGACATCCGCCGGATCGTCCAGGTCCCGCAACGACAGCGGCTCGCCGAAACTGACCGTGGCGGTGCCGAACTTGCGGAACCTGCGCGTTATCCTTTGGCCCGTATGCCGCAAGACCCGCAGCGCCGCGGGCAGAAGCGGCGGGCGAAACCGCCGATTCTCGGACTTTCCGGCATCCAGCAGGATCTGGTCCTCGAGCACGCGGTCATAATTCAGCCCGACCGGCACGAAAACGATATTGCGCCCCTCGGGCTCGTAGGTCGCGGCGATGTAGGACAGGATACCGAGCCGGGGCTGGCCCAGCCCCCCGGTCAGGCTCAGCCCGCCCTCGGGAAAGACCGCCTGTGTCACGCCGCCTTGCGTCGCCAACTGCACGTATCGGGCCAACACCCGGCGATAGAGATCCCCGCGCGACTTGCGGCGGATGAAATAGGCCCCCATCATCCGGATCAGCGCCGAGAGCGGCCAGACCCGCGCCCATTCGCCCACCGCGTAGGACAGGGCCGAGGCTTGGCTGACCAGGTGCGTGACCAGCACGTAATCCATGTTCGAGCGGTGGTTCATCACGAAGACCACTGTCGCCTCGGGGTCGATATGGTCGTAAAGGTCGCGGTCGAACCGCCCCACCCGAACATGGTACATTGACCGCGACAACCATTTGGCCAACCGCGCCCCGAACGTGAAATAGAGCGTCGCGGAAAAGGACGGCACGATCTCGCGGGCATAGCGGCGGGCGCGTTCGAAGGCCACGTTCTCGGGCACGCCGTTGCGGCGGGCATGATCGTTGATCGCCTCGGCCACCTGCGGATCATAGACAAGACGTTGGATCATGTCGTAGCGCCGGGCCAGCTTGAATGGCTCGATCGGTTTTTGCAGCCGCTCGTTCAGCCGCGACACCACCTTTTCCGCCCGGCGCCGAAAGAACCAGCGCACGGATGGAAACAAAAAATGCGACGCGAAAGTCACCGCCGCGAACACAACGATCAGGAGGAACAGCCAGAGCGGCAAGGTGACCATTTGGAACATGGCCGCCACGTTGGCAGGAAACTACGGGGGGGTAAATGCGCACATGCCGCGATGCAGCGAATTGACAGCGCCACAAAATGTCCGATAAACCCGGCCGCAACGTAAGAAAATTACTCCAGCCGATTCATGAGGCCACCCGATGTCGCAGATGCAGCAAGATCGCCCCAAGGACCGCCCCTGGCTGTTCCGGACCTATGCCGGCCATTCCACCGCGACCGCCTCGAACGCGCTCTACCGGTCGAACCTGGACAAGGGGCAGACCGGCCTTTCCGTGGCCTTCGACCTGCCCACCCAGACCGGCTATGACAGCGACCATGAACTGGCCCGCGGTGAGGTCGGCAAGGTCGGCGTGCCGATCTGCCACCTGGGCGACATGGCCATGCTGTTCGACCAGATCCCGCTGGACCAGATGAACACCTCGATGACGATCAACGCCACCGCCCCTTGGCTGCTGGCGCTCTACATCGCTGTGGCCGAGGAACAGGGCGCCGATGTCAACCAGCTTCAGGGCACTGTCCAGAACGACCTGATCAAGGAATACCTGAGCCGCGGCACCTATATCTGCCCGCCTGAACCCAGCCTACGGATGATCACCGATGTCGCGGCCTATACCCGCGAACATCTGCCCAAGTGGAACCCGATGAACGTCTGTTCCTATCACCTGCAAGAGGCCGGGGCGACGCCGGAACAGGAATTGTCCTTCGCGCTGGCCACCGCGACCGCGGTTCTGGACGATCTCAAGGGCAAGGTCAGCGCAGAAGATTTCCCGGCGATGGTCGGACGGATCAGTTTTTTCGTGAATGCCGGCATCCGCTTCGTGACCGAGATGTGCAAGATGCGCGCCTTCGTCGAATTGTGGGACGAGATCTGCCGCGACCGCTATGGCGTCGAGGACCCGAAATTTCGCCGGTTCCGCTATGGCGTGCAGGTCAATTCACTGGGCCTGACCGAACAGCAGCCCGAGAACAACGTCTACCGCATCCTGATCGAGATGCTGGCCGTCACCCTGTCGAAAAAGGCCCGTGCCCGCGCCGTGCAGCTGCCCGCCTGGAACGAGGCGCTCGGCCTGCCCCGCCCCTGGGACCAGCAATGGTCCCTGCGGATGCAGCAGATCCTGGCGTTCGAGACCGACCTTCTGGAATATGACGACCTGTTCGAGGGCAACCCCGCGGTCGAGGCCAAGGTCGCGGCGCTCAAGGAAGGGGCCCGCGCAGAACTGGCCCAGATCGATTCCATGGGCGGCGCGGTGGGCGCCATCGACTACATGAAATCGCGCCTGGTCGAGGCCAATGCCGAACGCATCTCGGGGATCGAGGGGGGCGAAACGGTCGTCGTCGGCGTCAACAGGTACGAGACCGGAGAGCCGTCGCCCCTGACCAGCGGCGAGGGCGCGATCATGACCGTCGACCCGCAGGTCGAGGCCGACCAGATCGGCCGACTGAACGACTGGCGCGCGGCGCGCGACGCGGCCGCCGTCAAGCAGGCGCTGGCCGACCTGCGCGAAGCCGCCCTGTCCGGCGCCAATGTCATGCCCGCCTCGATCACCTGCGCCCGGGCCGGCGTGACCACCGGCGAATGGGCCGACGTGGTGCGCGATGCCTTCGGCCAGTATCGCGGGCCGACAGGCGTTTCGCCCAACCCGTCGAACCGGACCGAAGGGCTGGACGAGTTGCGCGAGATGGTCGATGCGGTATCGGACAAACTGGGTCGGCGCCTGAAATTTCTCATGGGCAAGCCGGGGCTGGACGGCCATTCCAACGGTGCCGAACAGATCGCCGCCCGCGCCCGCGATTGCGGCATGGACATCACCTATGAAGGCATCCGCCTGACCCCGGACGAGATCATCGCGGCGGTGAGGCGCGACGATGCCCATGTCGTCGGCCTGTCGATCCTCAGCGGGTCACATATCCCACTGATTTCCGATTTCATTGAGAAAATGCGCGAAAATGGCCTCGGCCACGTTCCCGTCGTGGCCGGCGGAATCATCCCCGAAGATGATGCCGATCGCTTGCGTGCGATGGGAGTTGCACGGGTCTATACACCGAAGGATTTCGAGCTGAATACGATCATGCGCGACATCATCGAATTGGCTGATCCGGAAAGAATTGCCGCGGAATAAGGCGCCTTTCCGCTTCTTTTGCTCAATTCAGTAGCCTTTAGTCCAATAGAGGCGTAATCTTGCTTCACACTAGCAGGAATAGTACCTATTGGTTTTCACCCACAGACAGCCTTATCAAGGACCACTCATGTCAATCGACCTCAAGACGATGACCCGCAAGGAGTTGGAAAAACTCCGCCGCGATATCGACAAGCAAATCGAGCGCCTCAAACAGCAGGATCTCAAGAAGGCCCGCGACGCCGCCGAAAAGGCCGCCGCCTCCTTGGGCTTTTCGCTGGACGAAGTGATCGGCGACAGCGGCAAGAAAACGCGCGCAAGCCGCGGCAGGTCGAAATCCGCCGGCGTTCCGAAATACGCCAATCCGGCCGATCCGTCCCAGACCTGGACCGGCAAGGGCCGGCAACCGCAATGGTACAAGGACGCCATCGCCGCCGGCAAATCCCCCGAAAGCATGAAAATCTGAGAACGGGGCCATAGTGCCCCTGCTCATTGCCCTGGCAATTCAGCCCCCCATTTTCGTCAAGAGATCCCCAAGGGAATACCGCTTGGCGATATGGCCGTTTGTGCCCTTGTAGAATTCCGGCGAAACAGGCAGGCAGGCGACACCGCAGATCAGACGCGCCTCGCCAGCCTTGCCGTCGTTGAACCACAGCCGCCCGCCAGGCGTGGCGACCCAGCCGTCAATACCCAGCGACATGTCCCCTTCCAGGTCGATATCCGAGGGGATCTCGTTGAAATAGCCCAGGTCGAAGGCGCCATGGGTGTGGTAGGAGGCGATCACCTCCATTTCCCCGGCGCGCGGCCAGACCGGAAGGCAAGAGGCCATGTCGCCCGGCACCGCCTCGGTCGCGACCAGTGCGCCGGCCGCATCCCGCCCGATATAGCCGCAATATTCACGTCGCTTGTTGATGGACCTTTCCTGGATATCCCGGAAAACCGACTTGGCGAAATCGATCTCTTCCCAGTTTGGGTCGGGCACGTATTGCGCCTGCACCCCGCCTGCCGCAATCAGGGCCGTGGCCAGCGCGAAAGCTCTCATTGGCAAATGCTCCATCTGCGGATACCAATCCCAATCTAGACCAAAGCCGGAAAGGGATCAAAGATGACCATCCATATCGGGGCCGAAAAGGGCCAGATCGCGGAAACAGTACTGATGCCCGGCGATCCCTATCGCGCGAAATGGGCGGCCGAAACGTTTCTTACCGACGCGACCTGCATCAATGAAACCCGCGGCATGCTGGGCTTTACCGGCACCTGGAACGGCAACCCGGTCACGATCCAGGGGTCGGGCATGGGCATGCCGTCCATGTCGATTTATGCCAACGAGCTGATCCGCGATTTCGACGTGCAGACGCTGATCCGAGTGGGGTCCTGCGGCGGCATGCAGCCCAAGGTCAAGGTGCGCGACGTGATCCTTGCGATGACCGCCTCGACGGTGGCCACCCCGTCCTCGACCATGTTCCGAGAACTGAATTTCGCACCCTGCGCCGATTACGGCCTTCTGTCCGCCGCCGCCGGCGCCGCGCAGGATCGGTCCGTCGATCTGCATGTCGGCGGCATCTATTCCTCGGATACCTTCTATGACGAGCGCCCGGACCTGAACGAACAGATGACCCGGCACGGCATCCTCGGGGTCGAGATGGAAGCGGCCGAGCTTTACACGCTGGCCGCCCGCTATGGCCGCCGCGCACTGGCCGTGCTGACCGTCAGTGATCACCTTCAGACCGGCGAGGCCCTGCCCGCCGCAGAACGCGAACGCAGCTTTGCCGACATGATCGAGATCGCGCTGAACGCGGCCTTCGCCTAGGCGCCGTGGCTGCGGTCATAGCCGTTGACCGGCGGCGGGGCCCAGCCCCGCAACGCGCCCTCTTCCGGCCGGCGGCAATCCATGCGCAGCGGATGGCAGGGCACGGTATCGCTGGAATGCTCGGCCCCACAATCGCCGCCGGGGCAGGCGCTCAGCACCGCAAGCAGGTCGATCTCGGCCAGGAACTCAATATGGTCGCCGGGCCGCACCGGGCTGGCCTTCATGAAATATTGCCCGGTATCGCGGGTGAACCCCGTGCACATGAAAACGTTCAGAACATCATGGATGTGCCGTTCGGCCCCTGCCAGGGGCAGGTCCCGCGCCACGGCCAATGCGCGCGTTAAATTCGAATGGCAGCAATGGTGGTATTGGCTGCCGGACAGCAGATTTCCGGTATACGGATCGCAGCGCGTGCCGATCACGTCATGAACCGATCCGCCAAAGGTGTCGATCCCGTACCAGTTCAACGTGTCCTCGACCACGGTCGCCATGGGCCGCAGCGTCGGAAAGGACGACCAGAGCCGGTCGCCCGTCGTCACATGAGTGCCGTGCAGCGCGCGGGTCTTGCCGGAATAGAACCGCTCGGACAGATCATCGGCATTGAAGAGGTTCAGGTCACCGACCTGCGGTCCCTCGGTGCAGGTGATCCGCAGGAACGTCCCGGCGGGCACCTCTATCGCCGCTGCATCACGGGGCGGCACCATGACGGTGTCGACCACCCGCGCGCCATCGGCGGCGGACTGGTAAAGCGCCAGGTCAGGCCGCGGCAGGTCATCGGTCGGGTAACAGATCACCGGGGCCACGGCCCGGCGCGCATCGGCGTCTTTTGGTTCCATGGTCGAAAGAAACACCAGCGCCCGGGAATTGGCAATCACCGGATCTCTGGGTCTGAAATGCCGCCGCCGGAGGCCCCTGCCAAAGCAAAGGCAACGCCCCGGAGCAGGGCGTCGCCTCGTCGTTTTCCGGCAGCAAAGCGCGCGGAAGCGCCCGATTTGGTGGCGCAGCCCGGGTCAGACCCGGCGTTCCACCATCATCTTCTTGATATGCGCGATGGCCTCGGCCGGGTTCAGGCCCTTGGGGCAGGTCTTGGCGCAGTTCATGATCGTGTGACAACGGTAGAGCTTGAACGGGTCTTCCAGCTGGTCCAGCCGTTCGCCCGTCGCCTCGTCGCGGCTGTCGATGATCCAGCGATAGGCATGCAGCAGCGCGGCCGGCCCCAGGTAGCGATCGCCGTTCCACCAGTAGGACGGACAGGCCGTCGAGCAGCTGGCGCACATCACGCATTCATACAGCCCGTCCAGCTTCTTGCGGTCCTCGATGGACTGCTTCCATTCCTTGGCGGGACGGTTCGTCTTGGTTTCCAGCCAGGGCATGATGCTGGCATGCTGGGCGTAGAAATGCGTCAGGTCCGGGATCAGGTCCTTGACCACCGGCATATGCGGCAGCGGGTAGATCTTTATGTCGCCCTTGACCTCGTCGGCGCCATAGAT
Organism: Alphaproteobacteria bacterium; assembly: GCA_009908505.1. GTDB lineage: Bacteria > Pseudomonadota > Alphaproteobacteria > Rhodobacterales > Rhodobacteraceae > Salibaculum. The sequence goes on from JAAAPD010000051.1 coordinate 6,929, forward strand.
GCAGGCCAGAGTGTTGATCCCGTCGATGTTCATCGCGCAGGAGCCGCAGATGCCCTCGCGGCAGGACCGACGGAAGGTCAGGGTCGGGTCGATCTCGTTCTTGATCTTGATTAGGATGTCCAGGACCATCGGCCCACACGTATCCATGTCCACCCAGTAGGTGTCCAGGCGCGGGTTCTGCCCGTCATCGGGGTTCCAGCGATAGATCTGCACCTTGCGCAGGTTTGCCGACCCCTCGGGCTTGGGCCAGGTCTTGCCGGTGGTCATCCGGCTGTTCTTGGGAAGGGTTAGCTGGACCATGGCGGTCTGGCTCCTTTCAGGTTCAGGCGGTCAGGGCTGCAGTGGCGCAGCCGATGGCCTCGGGGCGGGCCAAGACGGCGCTGGTGATGGCGTTGCGCGTGGCATCGTCCGAGGCCGCGACGATCTGGGCCAGTTCCTCGGCCGTGGCGTGTTCGGCCACGCATTCGGCCAGCGGCCGGGCTATACGTTCGGTCACGACGATGCCGCCGGACAGTTCAGTGCCCACCATCGAGGCGGTGACAAGGTCGGTCGCGGTGGTCGCGGTCGGGTCGGCCAACATGCCGGGCATGTCGCAGCCCGCCAGTGCGGCGGCGGCAACCAGGGACAGAACGATCTTTTTCATCTTCATACTCCTTGTTTCTAGCGCAGCACCGGTGGGCGGATCGGGGCCGCCCCGGTGCGTGCGAACACGCATTCCTCGTAGACCTCGGCCGGGTCGCGCCCGGCCAGGTAATCCGCGGACAGCCCGATCTGTGCCCCGGCGAAGGGACCGTCATTGCTGTTGGCGCCCACTGTAACACGTCCCGTCGGCCCCTGCGCGGCCCGTGCCCGTTCCTCGCAGAGCTCCGCCGCCCGTTCCGGGCTGATCGGCTGCGGGGCGCAGGCCGCGAGGGCCAGCAGAACGGGGACGATGCGCAGCATCAGAAGGTCCGTTCCTTTGGCGCAATCTTCTTGAGGTTGATGCCGCCTTCCTTTTCCTTGGTCAGCGGCGCCTCGATCACCGGGCGATAGCTCAGCGCGACCTTGCTGCCCTGAACGCGCGAAATCGTGTGGACGCGCCATGTCTTGTCGTCGCGCTCGGCGTAATCCTCGTGGGCATGGGCGCCGCGGCTTTCCTTGCGCGCCTCGGCGCCGAAGACCGTCGCCAGCGCATTGGGCATCAAGTTGTCCAGTTCCAGCGTTTCCATCAGATCGCTGTTCCAGACCAGGCTGCGGTCGGTGACCTTGATATCGGCCATCTTGCCGGCCACCTCGGTCATCTTCTGGACACCGTTCGAGAGCGTGTCGCTGGCGCGGAAAACGGCGGCGTCCTGCTGCATGGTCTTCTGCATTTCCAGGCGCAGTTCGGCCGTGGGGGTGCCGCCGTCGGCATGACGCAGCCCGTCGAACCGGTCGAAGGCCTTGTCGATCGCGGCCTTGGCGGGTGTCGGCACCGCCTTGCCGCGGTCCACCACGTCGCCCGCGCGGATCGCGGCGGCGCGGCCGAAAACCACCAGGTCGATCAGCGAGTTGGAGCCGAGGCGGTTGGCCCCGTGCACGCTGGCGCAGCCCGCCTCGCCCACGGCCATCAGGCCGGGCACGATGGCGTTGGGGTCCTTCTCGGTCGGGTTCAGCACCTCGCCCCAGTAATTCGTCGGCACGCCGCCCATGTTGTAATGCACGGTGGGAATGACCGGGATCGGTTCCTTGGTCACGTCCACCCCGGCAAAGATGCGGGCGCTTTCGGAGATGCCCGGCAGGCGCTCGGCCAGCGCCTCGGCGGGCAGGTGGTTGAGGTTCAGGTGGATATGGTCGCCATTCGCGCCCACGCCGCGGCCCTCTCGGATTTCCATGGTCATGCAGCGGCTGACATAGTCGCGCGGGGCCAGGTCCTTGTAGTTGGGGGCGTAGCGTTCCATGAACCGCTCGCCCTCGGAATTGGTCAGGTAGCCGCCCTCGCCGCGCGCGCCCTCGGTGATCAGGCAGCCGGCGCCATAGATGCCGGTGGGGTGGAACTGCACGAATTCCATGTCCTGAAGCGGCAGGCCGGCGCGGGCCACCATGCCGCCGCCATCGCCGGTACAGGTATGGGCGCTGGTGGCACTGAAATAGGCGCGGCCATAGCCGCCGGTGGCCAGGACGACCATCTTGGCGGCAAAGACATGCATCGTGCCATCGTCCAATTTCCAGCACAATACGCCCTCGCACTGGCCGTCCTCGGACATCAGCAGGTCGATGGCGAAATACTCGATGTAGAATTCCGCTTTCTGCTTCAGGCTCTGACCATAGAGCGTGTGCAGGATGGCGTGACCGGTGCGGTCGGCGGCGGCACAGGTCCGTTGAACGGGCGGGCCTTCACCGAATTCGGTCGTATGGCCGCCGAAGGGCCGCTGGTAGATCTTGCCCTCTTCGGTGCGGCTGAAGGGCACGCCGTAATGCTCAAGCTCGTAGACCGCCTTGGGCGCCTCCTTGGCAAGGTATTCCATGGCGTCGGTATCACCCAGCCAGTCCGACCCCTTGACGGTGTCGTACATATGCCACTGCCAGCTGTCGGGGCCCATGTTGCCCAGGCTGGCCGCGATGCCGCCCTGCGCTGCCACGGTGTGCGACCGGGTCGGGAACACCTTGGAAATGCAGGCGGTGCGCAAGCCCTGTTCGGCCATGCCCAGCGTGGCCCGCAGCCCGGCGCCGCCCGCGCCCACCACGACCACGTCATATTCGTGCGTTTCGTATTCGTATTCAGCCATGTCTTTTTCGTCCCGGGTTCAGAGAGCGATGCGCACGATGGCGAAAACGCCCACCGCGGCCGCCGCGTAGGAAAGGCAGGTCATGCCAATGATGAGAGCCTTGCCGGCCAACCCATGAACATAGTCCTCGATCAGCGTCTGAACACCGCCCTTGAAATGATAGAATCCCACCAGCAGGGTCAGGATGCCGACGATGGCGGGGAAGGGGCGCGCGTAATAGGCCAGCGCATCCTCGTAGCCCATGCCCAGCGCCCGCCCGAAGGTGAAGACAAACAGCGGCACCAGCCCCACAAGGGCAACCGAGGTGACCATCATGTGCCAGTGGTGATCCGTGCCGGACTTGGCCGAGCCCAGCCCGGCGGCGCGTTTGCGATCTGTCTGGTAACGCATCCGGAACTCCCTCAAAGGACGATTGCGGTGAAGATTGTCAGCAGGACGGAGACGACGACCATGCCCTGCCCGAACATCTCGGATCGGTCCACGTCCAGCATGTGGCCGCTGTCCCAGATCAGGTGCCGCAGGCCGCCCAAGAGGTGATACCAGACGCCGCCGACACTGAGGAACATCACCAGATCGCCGAACCAGCTGGTCAGCACCCCGTTGGCCACCGCGTAGGCCTCGGGACCGCGCGCCAGCGCGGCCAGCCACCAGACCGCCAACAGCGCCGAGACCAGCAAGGCATTGCCGGTGATGCGCACGAAGATCGAAGTGACGGATGTCCATTGTGGACGGTAGATCTGAAGGTGAGGCGAAAGGGGGCGATCCCCCCGGTTCACGTCGGCCATGTCCGGCTCCCTTTTGTGATCGGGACCATTGTCTTGGTATACAATGGTATATCAACCCCTGTTTTAGCCATCTTGGCAGAAGAGTCACGCCTTTGGACAGGGGGGGATGGAGGGAATCTTGCCGCAGGGCAGCACTTTTTCGGATTCGTGATCACATGAAAAGTCGCTGTGATCACGTCTCGACAGCCTGTTAGCGCAACCGATCTCGGCCGTCGCGGTGGCATCACCCGCCCCGCCCCGGGACCGATATCGATACCGGTCACAGCGGCATCAACGCCCAGTAGTCGAGGTCCAGAAGAACACCGGGCAGGTATTTGCCGTCCTCACCATGGGCGTGGCCTACATGGCCGTCCTTGGTGGCGACCAGGCGCAAGCGGATCGCTCCGACCCCGGGCGCGGCGGTCTCGGCCTTGTCCAGCACTTCGGACCAGGCCTTGATCGTATCGCCGGCAAAACAGGGATTGGCATGGGCGCCGCCGTTCAGGCCCACGATCATCTGTGCATTAGCCAGCCCGTTGAAGGACAGCGTCCGCGCCATGGATATAACGTGGCCGCCATAGATCAGGCGCCCGTCGCGGCGGAAGGTCAGGTCGAAATGCACCTTGGCGGTGTTCTGCCACAGGCGCGTTGCCATCATGTGCTCGGCCTCTTCGATGGTGACGCCATCGACATGGTCGATCACCTCGCCCACCTGGTAATCGGCCCAGCGATGCGGCTCGCCCGACCGGGTGAAATCATGATTGGTGAAATCCAGCCCCTCGGGAATGGTCAGGTCCTCGACCGCCAGGGCCTTCTTGAGCTCGGGCACGGTGGTTTCCGGCGCCGGCGCATCGGAATTTCGCTTACGCACCATGACCCAGCGCACGTAATCCAGAACCGCCTCGCCGCGCTGGTTGGTGCCGGTGGTCCGCACCCAGACCACCCCGGTCTTGCCGTTGGAATTCTGCTTGAGGCCGATAACCTCGGACGAGGACCGCAGCGTATCGCCCGCGTAGACCGGCCGCAGCCAGCGCCCCTCGGCATAGCCCAGATTGGCCACGGCGTTCAGGGAGATGTCAGGCACCGTCTTGCCGAAGACCACGTGGAAGGCCACCAGATCGTCCAGAGGGCTTTCGGGCAGGCCGCAGTCCCGCGCGAATTCATCCGAGGAATAGAGCGCATGCCGCGCCGGGTAGAGCGCATGGTACAGCGCCCGTTCCCCCGCCCCCACGGTGCGCGGGACCGCATGCTCGATCACCTGGCCCAGCTGGTAGTCCTCGAAAAAGTGGCCCGGATTGGTCTTGGTCGTCATTGCTGCCCCAGCTTCATGTCGGGGTGGTAATCCCCATCGATATCCTTGGTCACCGCCTGGCCACAGCGCAGCACGCCATTGGCCTGGTCGAAGGTGTATTGCGGGTCGCCGTAAAGCACCCAGCCCTTTGACAGGGCCTCGGTCACCTTGTGGCAGAAGGCCGAGGTGTCATCGGCTGTCAGGAAGCGGTAGAGTTTCATGGCCTCACCGCGGGAAGGGCCAGACGCCCAGCCAAGCGTGGATGGCGGCGGTGATGGCGAATGTCACCAGCGTGATGACCACCAGCAGGACGTTGCGCTTCGGATCGCCCGGCGCGGGGCGATCCCAGCTTTCGGCGCGGTTTATCACCACCACCTCGACCCCGGCCCAGATCAGCATCGACCCGAACAGCACGATCGAAGCCAGGTCGCCATTGACCAGAAGGTGCGCCACCGCCCAGATCTTGACGGCCAGCAGCTGCGGGTGGCGCAGCTTGCCGCGCAGGCTGCCGGTGGTGGCCGACAGGCCGAAGACGAAAAAGGCGATCAGCATCAAAAGGTTGTTGATATGCACCATGAAGCTTGGCGGATACCAGACATTGACGAAGGCCGCGCCGCGATAGCCGATCACCATCAACACGATACTGGCCAGCAGCGCCAGCGCCACCAGCCCCTTGCCCTTGTCACCCATGCGGGCGCGCGCCTTGGGCGCCAGGCGTTTGAAAAGGTGTGCACCGACCCAAAGAAGGATGCCGAGGATAAGTAGTGTCATGCCGATTCCAGTTCCGCGATTGCCTGTGCTTTGGCCAACGTCGCGCGCGCGGTCGCGACATGCAAGTTCTCGACGATCTTGCCATCCACAACGGCGACGGCCTGGCCGTCGGCAATGGCGGCGTCATAGGCGTCGATCTGGCGGCGTGCTGTCTCGACCTCGGCCTCGGTCGGGGCGAAGACGGCGTTGGCGACCTCGAGCTGGGCGGGATGGATCAGCGTCTTGCCGTCCATGCCGAAGTCGCGGCCCTGTTCGCATTCGGCGCGCAGGCCGTCGGCATCCTTGAAGGCGTTGTAGACACCGTCCAGAACCACCACCCCGTGGGCGCGGGCCGCCAGCACGCAGGTTTGCAGCGCGGTCCAGAGCGCGGCGCGGTCCTGGGTCGCCTGGGTGCCGAGATCCTTGGCCAGGTCATTGGTGCCGATGACGAAGCCCTGCAAGGCCGGATGCGCGGCGATCGCAGCAGCGTTCAGGATGCCGCGCGGCGACTCCATCATCGCCCAGATCGGCCTGTCCGGGACCAGGCCGGAAATCGCGTCCACGTCGGCCGGCCCGTTCACCTTGGGCAGCAGCACCGCGTCGCAATCCATCTCGGCGGCGGCCTGGGCATCATCGGCGCCCCATTCGGTGTCCAGCCCGTTGATGCGCACGATCCGCATGCGCGGGCCATAGCCCCCCTTGGCCAGTTCGGCGGCCAGGGTGGCGCGAGCCCCCGGTTTTTCGTCGGGGGCGACAGCGTCTTCCAGGTCGAACAGGATCGCATCCGTGGCCAGTCCGCGTGCCTTGTCCAGGGCGCGGGGTTTCGATCCGGGGATGTACAGCGCCGAGCGATAGGGGCGGGTCATGATCTGGCCTCCTGGCAACAATGTTGCGCGGAAAGGGCCATATTATGTCCGATCTTGCAACCCGAAAATGCCGCGTCGCAGAAACGCGGCTTGTGCAACACCAGCGCACCGGTCCGTTAACCGGCTCTTCGTTTGCTCCCATGCACGATCGACGACAGATGCCGGGGCGCCCGGTTCCGGCCGCACGCAGAAAGGACACCCGATGACACGCCGCATGATGCTCTGCGCCATGGCGCTGACCGGGGCCGCCCTGGCCGCCCAGAAGGCACAGGCCCAGACCGGCACCTGCGCACCGCACGAGGTGATCGTGGACTGGCTGGCCAGCGAATGGGGCGAAAGCCGCCAGTCGATCGCGCTGGGGGCCGGCAATTCATTGGTGGAGGTTTTCGCCGCACCGGAGACCGGAACCTGGACGATCACAGTGACCCGCCCCGATGAGCCCACCTGCCTGGTCGCCAGCGGCGAGGCGTATCAGCCCGTCACGGATGCGCTTCCGGGAACCGACGACGGCGCCTGATGGCCCGCGTGTGTCAGGCCGCCGCCAACCCGTCCCAGATCAGCTTGGCCGAGATCGCCAGCAGCGCCCAGTTCACGAAGCGGAAAAACAGCGCCTCGGGGATGATCCTGACCAGTTTCAACCCGACGAAAACCGCGCCGATGGCGGGCAAGGCCAGCACCAACGCGATCTTGAGGTTCTCCAGGCCCAACT
>JAAAPD010000013.1 GCA_009908505.1 Alphaproteobacteria bacterium
GACGGTCTCGCCATCTGCGGTCTCCAGCACGATCCGGGCGGTCGCGGCGCGGTCCAGCGTCGCCGACACCTCGTTGGAGAAGAAGTCGCCGCCCTGCATCGAGGCCACGCGCGTCTTGCTTTCGGCGCTCCAGTCGCCCATGCGATGCGGGTTGTTCTGCGCGTAGGTTTTGACGGCCCCGGCGGCGCGGCGGTCGGAATTGCCCTCGCGCAGGACCGGGTTCACAGCCGAGCCCTTGATCGTGTCGTACTTGGCACGCACGGCCTTTTCCGCGTCCGTCCGTGGCTCGTAGGGATAGTCGGGCAGGGCGAACCCCTTGTCCTGCAGTTCCTTAACGGCGGCGACCAGCTGCGGTTCGGAGGCCGAAATGTTGGGCAGCTTGATCACGTTGGCCTCGGGCGTCTTGACCAGCTCGCCCAGGGCCGCAAGGTCGTCGGGGATGCGCTGGTCCGCAGCCAGCTCGTCCGAGAAGGTGGCGATGATGCGGCCGGCCAGCGAGATGTCCTTGCTGCCCACGGTGACGCCGGCGGCGGCGGCGAAGCGCTGGATGATCGGCAGCAGCGACGCGCTGGCCAGTTCGGGGGCCTCGTCGACCTTGGTATAGACGATATCGGGGGTGTCGGTCTGGGACATGGGGGCGGTGCCTTCTCGTTCACGTTGACGAAGTGGAACGCCGGGGGCAATCGCCGGGCGTACCATATTGGCCGCCGTTTAGCGGAAATCAACGGTCAGGGGAAGATGGTATGCGACTGTATACCAGATTTGTCGCAGGCCGCCGCTCACCCGTCCCGGCGGGCCTTCAGTTCGGCCTCGATCTGTTGCAACCGGCCCTTGAGAAAGCTGCGTGCCTTGCGTTCGGCCAGACGGATGCGGACCTGGGTCAGGAACGCCTCTTCCAGGGTCTGCGAGGCGGCGCCGATCACGTCGCCGACCTCGACGAACAGCCGGTCCTCGCCGGTGGCGTCCTGGATCTCGATCACGTCATCGGCCAGCTTGGCGGCCAAGGTCACGATGTCGTCGGCCATCAGCGGGTATTCTCGGTCAAGCGGCGGGTCACATAGTCGGACACGGTGTCGATCATCGAGTCCATGTGCGGTTCTTCGAAGAAATGGCCGGCGCCCTCGATTTCCTCGTGGGTGACGGTAATGCCCTTCTGTTCATGCAGTTTGCCGACCAGGCTCGTGGTATCGGCGGGCGGTGCCACGCGGTCGGCGCCGCCGTTGATGATCAGCCCCGAAGAGGGGCAGGGCGCGAGGAACGAGAAATCATACATGTTGGCCGGCGGGCTGACCGAGACGAAGCCGGTGATCTCGGGGCGGCGCATCAGAAGCTGCATGCCGATCCAGGCGCCGAAGGAAAATCCCGCGACCCAGCAATGCTTGGCGTTCTGGTTCATGCTTTGCAGGTAGTCCAGCGCCGAGGCGGCATCGGACAATTCGCCCACGCCCTGGTCGTATTCCCCCTGGCTGCGGCCCACGCCGCGGAAATTGAAGCGAAGCACGTTGAAGCCGAGCTTGAAAAACGCGTAATGCAGGTTGTAGACGACCTTGTTGTTCATCGTGCCGCCGAATTGCGGATGCGGATGCAGGATGATGGCGATGGGGGAGTCCTTGTCCCGCTGCGGGTGGTAGCGGCCTTCGAGGCGGCCTTCGGGTCCGGGAAAGATGACTTCGGGCATTTTGGTCCGTTCATGTCCAGGGGCAGGGCATTCTTGACGAAAATGCTCGGCCACCTTAGAATAATTCTAATTCGGTGCGGGCGCACCGGCTGTAATGCATTAATGGGGCGCCGCGCCGTCGTCAACTGACGGACGCGTCCGGCAAAGGGATAAGGGCCATGAAACTGAGCACGAAAGGGCGCTACGCGATGGTTGCGCTCGTGGATATCGCCCTGCAACCCGAGGATACGCTGACCTCGCTGGGCGAATTGTCCAAGAGGCAGAACATTTCCTTGCCCTACCTGGAGCAGCTATTCGTGAAACTGCGCCGCGCGGGCCTGGTCGAAAGCGTCCGTGGCCCCGGTGGCGGGTATCGCCTGGCGCGCCCGGTGGCCGAGATCCGCGTGGTCGATGTACTTGCAGCGGTGGATGAGACCGTGGACGCGATGCATACCGGGGCCGGTGCATCGGGGGCGATTTCGGGATCCAAGGCGCAATCGCTGACCAACCGCTTGTGGGAAGGCATGTCGGCGCATGTCTATGTCTTCCTGCACCAGACCCGCCTGTCCGATGTGGTGGGCAATTCGCTGGCCCCGTGCCCGGCCGTGCCGTCCCTGTTCGAGCTGGTGGACGAATGAGCAGGCGTTTCCAAAATGAGTGCTGCGCACGCTTTTCTTGTTCGATTGGGGCTCTGCCCCAAACCCCGGGATATTTCCGGCCCAAAGAAAGGGGGACCTGATGGGGCGGGTTTACCTGGACCACAATGCCACCGCGCCACTTCGAGAGGAGGCGAGGCGCGCGATGATCGCGTCGCTAGACGTGGTGGGCAACCCGTCGAGCGTGCATTCCGAGGGGCGCGCGGCCAAGGCGCTGGTGGAAAAGTCCCGCGCGCAGGTGGCCGAGGCGGTGGGCTGCAAGCCGGCCGAGGTGGTCTTCACCTCTGGGGCGACCGAGGCGGCGGCGTTCGTGGGGCGGGTCCCCGAGGGGCTGGATGTCTTCGTTGAGGAGACGGCCCATGACGCGCTTTGGGCGCATCGGCGCGAGGTGGCCTGGACCGAGCGTCCCCAGGGGCCGGGCCACACGCTGGCCATGGGGCTTGCCAACAGCGAAACCGGGGTGATCACCCAGCCGCCGGAAAAGGTCGGGGGGCAGTGGCCCGTGGGCCGGGCGCGGGCCGACTGGCTGTGCCTGGACGTGACCCAGGCCATCGGGCGCATGCCGTTTTCCTTTGCCTGGTCGGGGGCGGATTTCGCGATCCTGTCGGCGCACAAGTTCGGCGGGCCCAAGGGCGCCGGGGCGTTGATCGTGCGCGACGGTGTCGATATCGGGGCCCTGCAACCGGGCGGCGGGCAGGAAATGGGCCGCCGGTCGGGCACCGAGAACATCATCGGCATTGCCGGCATGGGCGCCGCGATCGCGGCGGCGGTGGGCGATCTTGCCGCCGGGCGCTGGGCCGAGATCGAAGAATTTAGAAATATTCTAGAAAAGGCTCTTGAGGCTGCCTCAAAGGAGACTATTTTCGTCGGGAAAGATGCGCAGCGCCTGCCGAATACATCTTGTGTCCTCACACCGGGCTGGAAGGGCGAGACACAGGTGATGGCGATGGACCTGGCGGGGTTCGCGATCAGTGCCGGGTCGGCCTGTTCCAGCGGCAAGGTCAGGGAGAGCCGGGTGTTGCGCTCGATGGGCTTTGGGGCCGATGCGGGCAACGCGGTTCGCGTGTCGCTGGGCCTTGGAACAGCACGAGAGGACATCCTGCGCTTCGCGGATGTCTGGGCCGAAAAACTGAAGAAACACCGCGCCCGTGCTGCATAAAGGGCGCGCAACCGAGAGGGAACAAGACATGACCGCGATGGACAAGCTCGATGTGGACGTCAAGGAAGGGGTCGACCAGGAAACGGTCGACGCGGTCAAATCCCTTGGCAAATACAAGTATGGCTGGGAAACCGATATCGAGATGGATTATGCCCCCAAGGGGCTGACCCGCGATATCGTCAAGCTGATTTCCGAGCGCAACGAGGAGCCCGAATGGATGACCGAGTGGCGCCTGGCCGCGTATGAACGCTGGTTGGAAAAGGAAGAGCCCGAATGGGCCATGGTCGATTACCCGCAGATCGATTTCCAGGACCAGTATTACTATGCCCGCCCAAAGAGCATGGCCGAGAAGCCCAAGTCGCTTGATGACGTCGACCCCAAGCTGCTGGCCACCTATGAAAAGCTCGGCATTCCGCTGAAGGAACAGATGATCCTGGCCGGCGTCGAGGGGGCCGAGGACGCGCCCGCCGAGGGCCGCAAGGTGGCGGTGGACGCGGTGTTCGATTCCGTATCGGTCGGCACCACCTTCCAAGAGGAGTTGAAGAAGGCCGGCGTCATCTTCTGTTCCATCTCCGAGGCGATCCAGGAACACCCCGAGCTGGTCAAGAAGTACCTCGGCTCGGTCGTGCCGGTGTCCGACAATTTCTACGCCACGCTCAACAGCGCGGTGTTTTCCGATGGCTCTTTCGTCTATGTGCCGCCGGGGGTGCGCTGCCCGATGGAACTGTCGACCTATTTCCGCATCAATGCCGAAAATACCGGGCAATTCGAACGCACGCTGATCATCGCCGACAAGGGCAGCTTCGTGTCCTACCTCGAAGGCTGCACCGCGCCCCAGCGCGACCAGAGCCAGCTGCACGCCGCCGTGGTCGAGATCATCGTCGAGGAAGACGCGGAGGTGAAATATTCCACGGTGCAGAACTGGTTCCCCGGCGACGAGAACGGCAAGGGCGGCATCTACAACTTCGTCACCAAGCGCGCCGATTGCCGGGGCGACCGGGCCAAGTGCATGTGGACGCAGGTGGAAACCGGGTCGTCCGTCACTTGGAAATACCCGTCCTGCATCCTGCGCGGCGACGACAGCCAAGGCGAATTCTATTCCATCGCCATCACCAACAACTGGCAGCAGGCCGATACCGGCACCAAGATGGTGCATCTGGGCAAGAACACCAAGTCGCGGATCGTCTCCAAGGGGATCAGCGCGGGCCAAGCCCAGAACACCTATCGCGGGCTTGTGTCCATGCACCCCAAGGCCAAGGACAGCCGAAACTACACCCAGTGCGACAGCCTTCTGATCGGTGACAAATGCGGGGCGCACACGGTGCCGTATATCGAGGTGAAGAACAATTCCTCGCGCGTGGAGCACGAGGCGACGACCTCGAAGATCGACGACGACCAGATGTTCTATGCCCGCAGCCGCGGCATGGACGAGGAAGAGGCCGTCGCGCTGATCGTGAACGGCTTTGCCAAGGAGGTGCTGCAGGCCCTGCCCATGGAATTCGCCATGGAGGCGCAGCAGCTGGTGGCGATTTCTCTGGAGGGGTCGGTGGGCTGATCCCGCCCTAACCCGCTCGAGAACCGAAAGGGACCATCATGATCATCGTCACGACCACGCCTTCCGTCGAGGGCCATCGCATCACCGCCTACAAAGGCATCGTCACGGGCGAGGCCATCCTTGGCGCGAACATCTTTCGCGATATCTTTGCCGGCATCAGCGATATCGTCGGCGGGCGGTCGGGGGCCTATGAACAGGAACTGGGCCGGGCCCGCGAAACCGCCATGCAGGAAATGGAGGACCGAGCCGCGGCGCTGGGCGCCAATGCGGTGGTGGGCGTGGATCTCGATTACGAGGTCATCAACAACATGCTGATGGTCAGCGCCTCGGGCACCGCCGTCAGCATCGCGCGGGACTGATCCATGGAAATGACACGGGCATATCGCCGATGGACGGGTGCGCTGCGCCCCGATGGCGCGCGCCCGGAATTCTTCGCACCCCTGCCATGTTTCGGCCATTCATCTTTGCAACTCGTGAGTGCAATTAATGGGATAGCGGAGGACCGCGGACATGCCTTCGGCGCAGCGGGACCAGTTTTCGAAGCGGATCAACCGGATCAATTCCGGCAAGACCACCCATTGGACGGTGCCGGGTGGCGGCCTTGCCTCTCACAAGCAGGAGGGGCGGATCGCCAGTGGCACCCGGCTATCGACGCGCAAGCCGTCGGGCGTGCTCAAGGATCTGGTGATGATGCCGCTGGCCGTCGTGGCCGGGGCGGTCGCGGTCATATCGGGCCGTTGGCTGAGCTATGCCTTCCTGGGGGCGGACAACCCGCTGGAGGTGGACCTGGTCGAGCTGCTGGGGCCGATGCTGGCCGACCTTGCGGTGCCGCTGGTCCTGGCCTTGTTCATCGGGCTGATTCTGGGTCTGACCACCGTCAAACGCGCCGCGGCCCTGACCGCGGGCTTCGTTGCGCTGCTTTTCTACGAATACGAGCTGGTGCGCGTCGCGCCGGAGATCTACGCCGCGTTCTACCCGCCGGCATGGGTCAGCGACATGCTGTCCCGGCCCAGCGTGCTGACCGGCTGACCACTCTAAACCCGTTAACAAGAACCCGATCCGGGGCCGCGGTGACGCGCGCCCTGTGTCCTGCTGTGGAAAGAGGAAAAAATGCTGGAAATCAATAACCTGCACGTCAAGCTTGAAGAAGAGGATAAGCAGATTCTCAAGGGTGTCGACCTGACGGTCGAGGCCGGCAAGGTTCATGCCATCATGGGACCCAACGGGTCGGGCAAATCGACCCTGTCCTATATCCTGTCGGGCCGCGACGGCTACGAGGTGACCGATGGCAGCATCAGCCTAGAGGGCGAGGACGTGCTGGAGCTGGAACCCGAGGAACGCGCGGCCCTGGGTGTTTTCCTGGCCTTTCAATACCCGGTCGAGATCCCCGGCGTGGGCAACATGACCTTCCTGCGCACCGCGCTGAATGCACAGCGCAAAGCCAAGGGCGAGGATGAGATGAGCGCCGCCGACTTCCTCAAGCTGATCCGCGAGAAGGCCAAGGATCTGAAGATCGATGCCGACATGCTCAAGCGCCCGGTCAACGTGGGCTTCTCTGGGGGCGAGAAGAAGCGCAACGAGATCCTGCAAATGGCTGTTCTGGAACCGAAAATGTGCATCCTGGACGAGACGGATTCGGGCCTGGACGTGGATGCGATGAAACTGGTTGCCGATGGCGTCAACGCCCTGCGCAGCGAGGGGCGCGGGTTCCTCGTCATCACCCACTACCAGCGTCTGCTGGATCACATCGTGCCCGACGTGGTGCACATCATGGCCGATGGCCGCATCGTCAAGACCGGTGGACCCGAGCTGGCGCTCGAGGTCGAGAAGAACGGGTATGCCGACATCATGGCGGAGGTGGCCTGATGCCCGCGGTTGCGAAACAGAAACTGGCGGAATTGAAGCGCGGCGCGACCGAGGATCGCCTGGAGGCCATGACCTTGCCCGAGGGGGCGGGCTGGGCAGGTGACGCGCGCGGCGCAGCGCTGGCCCGGGTGCGCGATATGGGCCTGCCGCATCCGCGCGACGAATACTGGAAGTTCACCCGCCCCGAAACGCTGACCCGCGCCGAGGCGCCGAAGGCTTCGCTGTTCGACGGGGGCGAGCCGCACCTGTTCCACGACCGCGACCGTCTTCACCTGGTGTTCCGCGACGGTGTGCTGGACACATCCGCCTCGGACGCGCTGGCGCTTGACGGGATTGAGATCGAGCGCCTGTCCGACGCCATGGCCAAGGACATCCACTGGGCCCGCGACGTCTATGGCGTGCTCGAGGCGAACGGCCAGCACCCGGTTCAGCGCCCGCTGGCGGCGCTCAACACCGCCTATGCCTCGGATGGCGTGGTGATCCGTGTCACCGGCAAGCCCGCCAAGCCGGTCTGCCTGACCTACCTGCACGAGGACGAGACCTCGGACGCGATCCTGCACCACTTGATCCGCGTGGAAGAGGGGGCCGAGATGACCCTGCTGGAGACCGGCCCGGCTGCGGCGCGGTTCAACAAGGTGATGGAAGTGGACGTGGCCGATACCGCCACCTTCCACCATGTCCGTGCCCAAGGCCGCGACCATGAACGCCGCTGTGTGACGGGCACCTTCGCCCGGCTGGGCACCCAAAGCACCTTCAAGTCCTTCACCATGACGGTGAATGGCGTGCTGACACGCAATGAATGCGTGATCGAGCTGACCGGCGACGATGCCGTGGCCCATGTGGCCGGGGCCTGTGTCGGTGACGGCGACGATTTCCACCATGACGACACGGTTTTCGTCACCCATGACGCGGTGAATTGCGAAAGTCGCCAGGTTTTCAAGAAGGTGCTGCGCAACGGGGCGACCGGCGTGTTCCAGGGCAAGATCCTGGTCAAGGACGGCGCCCAGAAAACCGACGGCTACCAGATCAGCCAGTCGCTTCTGCTGGACGATGACAGCCAGTTCCTCGCCAAGCCCGAGCTGGAAATCTACGCCGATGACGTGGCCTGTTCGCACGGGTCCACCTCGGGGGCGATCGACGAGACCGCGTTGTTCTACTTGCGCTCGCGCGGGGTGCCCGAGGCGCAGGCGACGGACCTGATGGTGCTGGCCTTTCTGGCCGAGGCGCTGCAAGAGATCGAGGACGAGAGCATCGCCGAGGAAATGGTCGAACGCCTGAGCGGCTGGCTGGAGCGCCGCGCCGCCTGATGCCGGTCTCAAGCGACATCGTCCGGACCTACAGGGGCCCGCGCCGCGTGGTGCGGGACCTTCTGTCCATGGGCCAGCGCGAGGACCGGGCGATCATGTGGCTGATGTTTGGCTGCCTGATCGTGTTCATCTCGCGTTTGCCCGCCCTGCAACGCGAGGCGGTCATGGCCGGGGGGGATTTCACCCGTGACGCGGCCTATGCCTTTTTCGGCTTGATGATGCTGGCGCCGCTGCTGTTCTATGGCCTGGCCTTGGCGGGGCGTGGCATCGCCTACCTTTTGGGCGGGCGCCCATCGGGCTATGGTGCAAGGGTCGCGCTGTTCTGGGCCTGGCTGGCCGCGACGCCGGTGGCGCTGTTCTACGGGTTGCTTGTGGGGCTGAACGGGTCGGACGCCCCGGCGACCCAACTGATCGGCGGGGTCTGGTTCTTGGTTTTGCTGGTCTTCTGGGGCCTTGGCCTGGCCGAAGCGTCGAAAGGGGCAGTCCATGCCGATCCGTAATGCAGATATCTGGGCGCTGGCGCGTCTGACCGTGGAAAGGCCGGTCGAGGCCGGCGAACGAATTCGCGGCCTGGACCTGCCGCGCGATATCGGTTGGATGGTGCTGATCCTGGCCGGCGTCGCCTCGGCGGTGCTGACCGGGCTGGCGGACTTGCTGGCGCCGCCGCAGCCGGTGACGCTGGCCTCGGGCGAAGTCATGACCCCGCCGCGCATGTCGCCGCTACTGTGGGGCGTGATCTCGGTGGCCAGCGCCGCCCTGCTGACCGCAGCGCTGTGGCGGATCGGCGGCATGATGGGCGGGCAGGCCGGCTTTACCCTCATGCTGAACCTGATGGCCTGGCTGCAGCTCTTCATGGTGCTGGTGCTGGCCCTGCAGGTGGTCCTGATCCTGGTGGCGCCGCCCCTGTCGGTTCTGGCCTTGATCGCCGGGCTGGTGATCTCGTTCCGGGCCATGGCGCATTTCGTCAACCTGGCGCATGGCTTTTCCAGTCTCGGTCGCTCGGCCGGAGTGATCGCTTTGTCCTTCCTCGCCATTTCCTTCGCGCTGGTCCTTTTCCTGTCCGCCTTCGGGATAGGCGGGGGCGGCGCAACCCCGACGGGAGCAGTTCAATGAGCTTCGACACCGCCAAGATACGCGCCGATTTCCCGATCCTGTCACGCGAGGTGAACGGCAAGCCCCTGGTCTATCTCGACAATGGCGCCAGCGCCCAGAAGCCGCAGGTGGTGATCGACACGATCACCCGGGCCTATGCGCAGGAATACTCGAACGTGCATCGCGGGTTGCATTACCTCAGCAACCTCGCGACCGAGCAATACGAGGCCGTGCGCGGCACCATCGCGCGGTTCCTCGGGGTGTCGGACGAGCGCCAGATCGTCATGAATTCCGGCACGACCGAAGGGATCAACACGGTGGCCTATGGCTGGGCCATGCCGCGGATGCAGGCGGGTGACGAGATCATCCTGTCGGTCATGGAGCATCACGCCAATATCGTGCCCTGGCATTTCCTGCGCGAAAAGCTGGGCGTGAAACTGGTCTGGGTCGACGTGGATGCCAATGGCGACCTCGATCCGGACAAGGTGCTGGGCGCCATCACCGACCGCACCCGGCTGATCGCGGTGACCCACCTGTCCAACGTGTTGGGCACGGTGGTGGACGTGAAATCCATCTGCGACGGCGCGTGCCAGAAGGGCGTGCCGGTGCTGGTCGACGGCTCGCAGGCGGCGGTGCACATGCCGGTCGATGTCGAGGAGATCGGCTGCGACTTCTACGCCATCACCGGGCACAAGCTTTACGGTCCCAGCGGGTCGGGCGCGATCTACATCCACGGCGACCGCATGGCCGAGATGCAGCCCTTCATGGGCGGCGGCGACATGATCCGCGAGGTCAGCAAGGAGGCCGTCACCTACAACGACCCGCCGATGAAGTTCGAGGCGGGCACTCCCGGCATCGTCCAGATGATCGGCCTGGGCGCGGCGCTCGATTACATGATGGGGTTGGGGATGGACAACATCGCCGCCCATGAACGCCAGCTGCGCGACTATGCGCGCGACCGGCTGGACGGGCTGAACTGGCTGAACGTGCAGGGCCGGTCGGCGGGCAAGGCGGCGATCTTTTCCTTCACGCTCGAAGGGGCGGCCCATGCCCATGACATTTCCACGATCCTCGACAAGAAGGGCGTGGCGGTCCGGGCGGGCCAGCATTGCACCGGCCCGTTGATGGAACATTTGGGCGTGGCGGCCACCTGCCGCGCGTCCTTCGGCCTTTACAACACTACGCAGGAGGTCGACACCCTGGTCGATGCGCTGGAGCTGTGCCACAAGCTGTTGGATTGACAGGGCGGGTGCTGCTCAGTTCGCGGGACCCATCAACCTGTTGATCGGGGCGAAATCGTCCGTCAGGACAAGGTCATCGGCGCCTGTGATGCGGGCCACCATGACGTCGGACAGGGCGGCGAACTCGATCGGCTCGGGGCTTCGGGTCCGGAAACCGGGCAGGGGCGTGCGTTCGGTGCCCGCGACAACGACGAAAACCATGCGTTGCCCCGGTCGGGGTTGGGCCGCCTCGGTCCAGACCTCGACCACCGGAAAGACCTCTTGCAAGGTGCGCACCACGGCGCCCAGCACCTGCAGCCGGTCCTCGAAATCGATCACGTTCATCAGGTAGCTGCCGCCGGGCCTCAGGCGGCTGCGCACCAGCTGGTAGAATTCGCGGGTGATCAGGTGGGCGGGCACGGCGATTTCGGTGAAGGCGTCGCCGACGATGACGTCGTAGCGGTTGGCCCGGCTGGCCAGCGCCACGCGCGCGTCCCTGTGCATGATCTCGGTCCCGGCCGGATCGAACCAAAAGTCGCGCGCGGCGATGCGGGTCACCTGCGGATCGATCTCGGCCACCGTGACGGGCCCGCCACCCCGCGCGGCGATGGCACGTGGTATGGAATAGGTGCCGCCGCCGATGTGAAAGCTGGAATAGTCCGGCCGGGTGGCGCGGATGCGCGACAGCCCGTCCAGCATCGCGGCATGATCGGTGAACATCACTTGCGGATCGTCCCGGGCGCTCATGCCGTGCACGAGGTGATCCAGCACCATCATGCGAATGGGACGGTCCGGATCGGTGGACATGTCGACGGACCGGATACAGAAATAATCGCTCTCCACGTCGCAGGGCGAGGGTGCGGAGATCGCCCATCCCGCAAGTCCCAGCGACAGCACCGAGGCCAGCCCGGCCGGGCCCAGCCGCGCCTTGCCCCAGGCCAGGCAGAGAATGGCACAAAGCACGTAGACCGCGGTGACGATCGCCAGCGTCAGCGCCGAGCCCAGCCACGAGATGAACACGAACCCCGCCAGCAACGTGCCCGCGATGGCCCCGATGGCCCCGGCGGCGAACAGTGCCCCCAGCGCCTTGCCGCTGTCGCGCCCGGTCTCGATGCCGATCTGGGCCAGCACCGGCGCGGGCACACCGGCAAAAAGCGAGGGCAGTAAGAACACCGCGCCGCACAGCACCACGATGGACCAGACGGGGTCGTCGATACCGGCCAGCACCGGCCCGGCGATCCAGCGCAACAGGCCGACCGCCAGGGCCGTTGTCAGCGCGGCCCCGATCAACGTCCAGCCGGTATAGCGCAGCGCGTCGGGCCGCCCCGCGATGCGCCCGCCCCACCAGTGCCCGGCGGAAAACCCGGCCAGCACCACGGCGATGATCGCCGTCCAGGTATAAAGCGACATGCCCACGTAGGGGGCCAGCATCCGCCCGGCCACGATCTCGACCACCAGCGAGGCGGCCGACACCACCACCTGGATCGCGACCAGCAGCCAGAGCGGCATGTGTCCCCGGATTTCCATGCCGCCATTTGTGCCGCCCCCCGCGCCTAGGGCAAGCCGAAAGTGGTTGCGCGGCCCGCCATGGCGCGGTAAGCGAGACCCCGTTGGACCCTTAGCTCAGCTGGATAGAGCGCTGCCCTCCGAAGGCAGAGGCCAGAGGTTCGAATCCTCTAGGGTCCGCCATGGCTTATTTCCCGTGCGACGATAATCGGCATTCTGCCGGTCAGTCGCGCCGAATTGCCCGGCGCATCTGTTTCTCGACCTCGATCAGCGCGAAGAAGACCACCCCCGTGGCGACGATCAGACCCCCGTCGAACAGGCCGACCGGGTGGGTGCCGAAGACGGTTTGCAACGGTGGCAGGTAGGTGATCGCGAATTGGGCTGCGGTGATGATCAGCACGCAGGCCCAGATCACCGGCGTGCCCTTCGCCGCCTGCCAGTTCAGCGACGAGCCGTGCAGGTTACGGATGAAGAACAGGTAGAAGATTTCCAGCACCACCAGCATGTTGAGCGCCATGGTCTGGGCCAGGGCCAGCGGATAGCCGCGGTCGATCGCGTAGCTGTATATGCCGAAGACGGCCACCAGGAACAGCGCCGAGACCAGCACGACCTGCCAGACCAGCCGGCCCGAAAGCAGCGGCGCGTTGCGTGGCCGCGGTGGGCGGCGCATGGTGCCCGGCTCGGTGGGTTCGAAAGCCAGTGCCAGGCCCAGCGTGCCGGCGGTGATCAGGTTGATCCAGAGGATTTGCACCGCCGTGACGGGCAGGGCCATGCCCAGAAGCAGTGCGAGGATGATCGTCGCCGCTTCGCCGAAACTGGTGGGCAGGGTCCAGCTGATCACCTTCTGGATGTTGTCATAGACGGTGCGTCCCTCGCGCACCGCCGCCGCGATCGAGGCGAAATTGTCATCGGCCAGCACCAGCGCCGCCGCCTCTTTCGCCGCGGCGCTGCCTTTCCGGCCCATGGCGATGCCCGCATCGGCGCGCTTGAGCGCGGGGGCGTCGTTCACACCGTCGCCGGTCATGGCCACCGTCAGCCCGCGCGATTGCAGGGCCGTGACCAGACGCAGCTTGTGCGCGGGCGAGGTGCGCGCGAAGACATCAGTCTGCGCGGCCGCCTCGACCAGGGCGGCGTCGTTCATCAGCGCCAGTTCCGCCCCTGTCAGCACGGTGTCCGCATTGCGCAGGCCGATCTGGCCGGCGATGGCGCGGGCGGTTTCGGCGTGATCGCCGGTGATCATCTTGACCCGGATCCCGGCCGAATGGCATTCGGCCACGGCCGAGATCGCCTCGGGGCGGGGCGGGTCGATCAGGCCGACAAGCCCCAGCAGGGTCAGCCGGCCCTTGAGCGCCCCGTGATCCAGCCGCGGGGCGTCGCCGGTCGACTCGGCCGTCGCAAGGGCGATGACCCGTTGGCCGCCGGCGGCCAGTTCCTCGACCCGGTCATGCCAGCCTTCGGCGTCCAGCGGCAGGGTGCCGCCCTCTGCGCCGCGCTGGTCGGCGCACAGCGACAGCACCGCCTCCGGCGCGCCCTTGACCAGGAAAGTGGCACGGCCGTTGCGATCCTCGGCCAGGACGGCCATGTAGCGATGGGCGGCATCGAAGGGGATCGCGTCGCGCCGGGTCCAGCCGGCAAAGGACGCGGCCCCCTCGCCGGTGATCTTCCCCGCAAGGGCCAGCAGCGCGCCCTCCGTCGGGTCGCCCGCTACCTGCCAGCCGGCGTCGCCTTGTCGCAACTCGGCGTCGTTGCACAGCGACGCGACACGGGCACATTCCGTCAGAACACCGCGATCGTCGTCCGGTTCCGCGCCGGAGGCGATCCGGATGTCGCCCGCAGGCGCATAGCCTTCGCCCGTGGCCTTGTAGGTTGCCCCTGCCAGGGCCAGGGTTGCGGCGTTCATCTCGTTGCGGGTCAGCGTACCGGTCTTGTCGGTGCCGATGACCGAGACCGCCCCCAGCGTTTCGATCGCCGGCAGGCGGCGCACGATGGCGTTGCGCCGCGCCATGGCCTGCACACCGACGGCCAGGGTGATGGTCAGGACCGCCGGAAGGCCCTCGGGGATCGCCGCCACGGACAGGCCGACCACCGCCATGAACAACTCGGAAAAGGCCATGTGTCCGACGAAGTAGCCATAGGCCAGAAGGCTGCCCGCGACGATCAGGATGAACAGGGTCAGCCAACGCGCGAAACGATCCATCTGCTGGACCAGCGGCGTGGTGAGCGGGGCGACGTCGGACAACATGCCGCTGATCCGGCCGATCTGGGTTGCCGTGCCGGTGGCCGCCACCACGCCGCGACCGGTCCCGGCGGCGACCAGCGTGCCGGAAAACAGCATGCACCTGCGGTCGCCAAGGGGCGCGTCCGGGGAGACCGCGCCCGTGTCCTTGTCCACCGGAACGGATTCGCCGGTCAGGATCGCCTCTTCGGCGCGCAGGCCGTGGGCCTCAATTATGCGCAGGTCTGCGGGCACGCGGTCGCCGGCCCCGACCAGGACGATGTCGCCCGGCACCAGTTCGGCGGCCTCGACGCTTTGGCGGCGGCCACCCCGCAGCACCGAAGCGTGCGGGGCCAGCATCTCGCGGATCGCGGCCATGGCCTGTTCGGCGCGGCCCTCCTGGACATAGCCGATCACCGCGTTGACCAGGACCACGGCAAGGATCACGCCGGTATCGACCCAGTGTTGCAGGGCCGCCGTCACCACGGCCGAGCCGATCAGAACGTAGATCAGGACGTTGTGGAAATGCGAAAGAAAACGCAGCACCGGGTTGCGGCGGGGCGGCTGGGGCAGGCGATTGGGGCCGTAGCAGTCGAGGCGGCGGGCCGCTTCGTCGGCGCTCAGCCCGGCAGGGGCAGCGCGGAGCGCCTGCATTACCTCGGGGCCCGGCCGGGCATGACTGTCCTTGGGCGCGTCGGGGATGTCTGGCGCAGTCATGGTCTACCTCGTTCGCTGCATCGCGACATCCTTATAGCAGCTCGATCCGGCAGGCGGATGATCCGTGTCAATCCGCGATTCGCGTGACGATCAGCTTGTCGATCCGGCGTCCGTCCATGTCGACGATCTCGAGGCGCCAGCCGTCGATCTCGATCTCCTGTCCCTCGGTCGGCATGTCACCCAGCCGCGACAGGACCAGTCCGGCGACGGTGTCGTAGTCGGGCTCCAGTGCCAGGGCCAGGCCAAGACGGTCGCGGAACTCGTCCACCG
This sequence comes from Alphaproteobacteria bacterium, assembly GCA_009908505.1. Lineage (GTDB taxonomy): Bacteria > Pseudomonadota > Alphaproteobacteria > Rhodobacterales > Rhodobacteraceae > Salibaculum. Next base: position 15,221 of record JAAAPD010000013.1, read on the forward strand.
GCATCGCGCCCGACACCACGAGGGAACCGTCGGCGCGCTGGATGAATTCCGGCGGGCGCTCCTCAGGCTCGTCGAAGCCGCCGGCAATGGCGCCCAGCACGTCCATGGGCGTGACGATGCCCTTGAAATGGCCGTGCTCGTCATAGGCCAGCAACATGTGGCTGACCGATTGCCGCAGCCGGTCGATCACTTCGAGGGCCGGCAGGCTCTCGGGGATCACTGGCGCGGGGCGCATCAGGGCGGCGGCGTCGAACCCGGTATCTGAACTGTCGAGGATGTCGCGGCTGTGCAGCACGCCGATTATGTCATCGGGGCCGCCGCGCCGCAGGGGCAGGCGGGAATGGCCCGAGGCGCGCAGCCGGTCAAGGATGCGGGCGCGGCTCTCACCGGCCTCGGCGATCTCGACATCCGGGCGCGGGGTCATCAGGCCGCGGGCCCGCCGGTCGGAAAAGCGCATGACGCCGCCGATCAGGTCCTTCTCGGCGCGGTGGATCACCCCGGCACCGGCGGCCTCGGACAGCATGAAGCGGATATCCTCGTCGCTGACGGGAGCCTCCTGACGGTCTGACTGTCCCAGCAGGCGCAGCAGCAATCGCCCGGACCGCTCCAGAACCCAGACCACGGGGGCCGCGATGCGCGACAGGATCAGCATGACAGGTGCGACGCGGGCGGCCACCTTTTCCGGGGCGGCCAGGGCGATCTGCTTGGGCACCAGTTCCCCGGCGATCAGGGACAGGTAGGTGATGGTGATAACGACAAGCGCGACGCCAAGCTCGTCGGCGAACCGTTCGGGCACGCCGAGGGCGGGCAGGTAATCGGCCAGCCGCACGCCGATCGTGGCCCCCGAAAAGGCCCCGGCCAGCACGCCCACAAGGGTGATGCCGACCTGCACGGTCGAGAGGAACCGTCCCTGGTCATCGGCGAGGCGCAGCGCGATGCGTGCCCCGCGCTGGCCCTTGGCGGCGCTGGCCTCCAGCCGGGCGCGTCGGGCGGCGACGACGGCCAGTTCCGACATGGCGAGAAAGCCGTTCAGGCAGACCAGGCAAAGAACCAGAAGGATTTCAAGAAACATGGCGCGCCCCCGATACCTTTCCCTACCAGATAGGGGGCATTCCTCGGCAGGCCAAGCAGGTTCCGGCCCGGGCCGGATGTGAAAAACCCGCGCAGCGGGCTGCACGGGTCGTTCTGGTGCGCTGTTTCGGCCGGGTCAGCGTCCCCAGCTGCGCACCGGGCCGCAATCCATGTGCACGAAATTCGAGCCGCTGTAACGCCCGACGCCGCCGGCACGGCAGGACAGGGCAGCGCGGGCCATCTGGCTGACCGACCGGCTATCCAGGCGCAGGTCGGCGGCCTGGCCTTGCATGTGCAGGGAATTGCGCGCCACGCCTGAGGACCGGCGCCGCAGCATCGCGTTGGTCTGCGGCGATCGGTAGCCAGACAAAAGAAGGTAGGGTTCGTTCACATCCATCAGGTTATGGGCTGCGGCCATGATGTCGATGGTGCGGGTGTCGATGTTGTGGGTCTGGCCATTGCGCCAGTCGCGCATGAAGCGATTGATCTCCGCCACCGCCTCGCCGATATATTCGCCTTCGATCCAATAGATCGTGTCGATCCGTTCACCGGTGCGACCGCTGTACATGCGCAGCCGGCGGATATCGCCGCCCCCGCGCAGAAAGCCCGCCGCGCTGGACAAGGTTGGAGCTGCAGTGATGGTGGTGGCTGCGAATGCGCGCAGCAAGCCGCGCCTCGTGATGCCCGAAGAGCTGTCAGTCGTCATGGTAGAGCGCCTGTCCCGTCGCTTTGTTTCGCCGGCGCTTCGGCCAGCTTCTCTGCTATCTCACCCCCAGATGCCTCATCTCTATGCCATAAAACGATTCGGGGACCAACCCCGTCGGACAGAATCCGGGACGACAAGGTGAAAATCGGCGAGTTTTTGCGCAAAAGGTCAGAATTCCCTGACTTGTGGCTTTGGGGCCGCGTTGGCCACGCTCACGTGCGCAGCGAGGCAACACCAATCCCAAGGCGTCGCCTGCTTGCGTGATTGTGAGTAGACTCATCCGGTAGAAGGGTGAACACACTGATCTGGATCAGAAAACGCCTGTTTTTAGTGGGGAAAGTCAATGTCGGTTCGTTCTGCCAACCATTTTATCCTTCTGGTGGGGGCCTTTATGGCCCTGATCGTCGGTCTTCTACCGGCGCCGGTCGCCGCGCAGGTTACCGCCTTCCGCCAGGCCGTGGCCGAAAATGCCGCCCGCGACGAGGCGCTTGCCGAATTCTATCGTGGCCGCGACTTCGAGGGAATCTGGACGGGCACAACCTGGCGCGACCGGGCCCGGCGCAACGCGCTTATGGGCGCCTTTGCTGATGCCGGTGACCATGGTTTGCCGACGGAAAACTATGACCCCGACCGGATCATGGCCCAGCTTCAGGCCGCCGAAACCCCTGCCGAGAAGGGCGCTATGGAGGTCTATCTGAGCCGGCTTTTCCTGGACTATGCCCGCGACGTTCAAACCGGAACCCTGAGGCCCAGCGCGGTCGTCTCGGCGATCAAGCGTGACGTGCCCTACCGGTCGCGTCTGGCGCTGATCACCGCGTTCGAGCAATCCAGCCCGGATGGATTCCTGGCCTCGCTTCCGCCCAGTTCTCCCGAATATGCGCGCCTGTTGCGCGAGAAGATGCGGCTGGAACGGTTGCTGGCCGAGGGCGGCTGGGGCGCGCCGGTGCCCGGCGGGCGGCTCGAGGCCGGGTCCTCGGGCCCTGCGGTGGTGGCCCTGCGCGACCGGTTGGTGCGAATGGGCTACATGGATCGCAGTGCGACCCAGGTCTATGATACCGCGATTCAGGCGGGCGTTCAGCGCTTTCAGCAGGCCCACGGACTCAACCCCGACGGGATCGTCGGCGAGGGCACCCTGCGGGCCATCAACGTGCCCGTCCAGACGCGCCTGCAAAGCGTGATCGTCGCGATGGAGCGCGAACGCTGGATGAACCGGCCGCGCGGGGCGCGCCATATCTGGGTCAACCTGGCCGATTTCCACGCGATCATCATGGACAACGACAACCCGACCTTCGTGACCCGCTCGGTCATCGGCGCTCGTGACAGCGACCGTCAAAGCCCCGAATTCTCGGATGTGATGGAATTCATGGTGATCAATCCCAGCTGGTATGTGCCGCGCTCGATCATCACCAAGGAATACCTGCCGATGCTGCAGCGCAATCCCAACGCCGTCAGCCATATCGAGATCACGGACAGCCGGGGGCGCCAGATCAATCGCGGAGCGGTGGATTTCAGCCAGTACAATCAGCGCAATTTTCCCTTTTCCATGCGGCAACCGCCCAGCCGGGGCAATGCGCTGGGGCTGGTCAAGTTCATGTTCCCCAACCGTTACAACATCTACCTGCACGATACGCCGGCCAAGAACCTGTTCAGCCGCCAGACCCGCACCTTCAGCCATGGCTGCATCCGTCTGAACGATCCGTTCGAGTTCGCCTACGAGCTTCTGTCGCGTCAGACCAGCGATCCCGAAGGCTTCTTTCACAGCCGTCTGGACACGGGCCGCGAGACGCGCGTCGACCTGGACCAGCCGGTACCGGTGCATATCGTCTACCGCACGGCCTTCACCCACACGACCGGCCAGCTGAATTTCCGCGACGACGTCTACGGGCGCGACGCCCGGATTTGGCGCGCGCTGGCGAACGAGGGGGTGGCGGTTCGCGCCATCGGCGGCTAATCCTGACCCCGAACCAAGGGGGTCACAATGCGCCATAGCCTGAAAGAGATTGCCGCGTCGCTGGGGGCCGAGACCCTTGGCGACGCGTCGCTTCTGGTGGACCGGCTGGCCGAACCGGGTGAGGCGGGGCCGGATGACCTGGCCCTGGCCGTTGCCCCGAAATTCGCCGACCAGCTGGCCGCCAGCCGGGCACAGGCCGCCGTGGTCTGGCCCGGCGCGGACCTGGCCGCGCTGGGGCTCGATGGGGCCATCGTGGCGCCACGCGGGCGGCTGGTGATGGCGGGGCTGACCGCGCTGCTGGACGATGACCCCGCATTCGCGGGGCTGTCCGGGCGGCATGCGACGGCGGTGATCGAGCCCGGCGCCGCCATCTCCGCGGATGCGATCATCGGGCCGTTCTGCGTCATCGGCCCGGGTGTCGTGATCGGGCCGGGCGCGCGGATCGGGGCGCATGTCACTATCGGCGCCGAATCCCGGATCGGGTCCGGGGCGACGCTGCATGCAGGGGTGCGGATCGGTGCGCGGGTGCGGATCGGCGACCGCTTCGTCGCCCAGCCCGGCGTGGTGATCGGTGGCGACGGTTTTTCCTTCACCAATGCCGGCCCGTCCAACGTGGAACGCGCGATGCGCCAGCGCGGGGACGCGCCGCTCGACCCGCCCGCAGACCCTGACAGGGACGGGGCCTGGCACCGCATCCATTCGCTGGGCGGGGTCGAAATCGGCGACGATGTCGAGATAGGGGCCAACAGCACGGTTGATGCCGGCACGATCCGCGCGACCCGCATCGGCAATGGCGCCAAGATCGACAACTTGGTCCAGATCGGACACAACGTGGTGCTGGGCGCCGATTGCCTGATCTGCGCCCATGCGGCCATTGCCGGGTCCAGCGTGCTGGGGCCACGGGTGATCCTGGGCGGCAAGTCCGGGGTCGCCGACAACCTGACGATCGGACGCGACGTGGTCGCGGGCGGCGGGGCCGTGATCCTGTCGGACTTGGCCGACGGGCAGTTCGTCAGCGGCCACCCGGCCAAGCCGACCCGCGCGCACCGCGCCGAACAAAAGGCCCTGCGGCGTCTGGCCCGCGGGCCGGGGGGCGAATAACGGTTCCCATCGGCCCGGCAAGGCACTAAATCCCCCGCAGGGAACCGCCAAGAGGACATCATGAGCGACGCCATCGCCGACAAGGTCATCGCCATCATTGCCGACCAGGCCATGCTGGACCCGGCTGACGTGAAACCCGAGCACACGCTCGAAGACCTCGGCATCGACAGCCTGGGCCTGGTCGAAAGCATCTTCGCCATCGAAGAGGCCTTCGACATCTCGGTGCCCTTCAACGCCAATGACCCATCGGAAAGCGAATTCGACATTTCCTCGGTCCGGGCGATCATCGGCGCGGTCGAGGGCCTTGTAAGGGACCAGGCGTGAGCCACCGGGTCGTCATTACCGGGGCGGGCACGATCAACGCCCTGGGTCATGATGTGCCCACCACGCTGGAGGCCATGCGCGAGGGGCGCTGCGGCATTGGCACGCTGGATATCCGCGACGTTGACCGGCTGGCGGTCAAGATCGGCGGGCAGGTCACGGGCTATGACGAACAGGCCCATTTCAATCGCCAACAGATATCGCTCTATGACCGTTTCACGCAGTTCACCTTGCTGGCCGCGCGCCAGGCGCTGGGGCAGGCTGGGCTTACCTTCTCGGGGGACCTGGCGGATCGGTCCGGCGTGGTGCTGGGCACCTCGGGCGGCGGGCTGAACACCCAGGATGAGAATTACCGGGCGGTCTACGAAGAGGGCAAGAACCGGGTCCATCCCTTCATCGTGCCCAAGTTGATGAACAACGCCGCCGCGTCCCATGTCAGCATGGAATGGAACCTGCGCGGCCCGTCCTTCACCGTGGCCACGGCCTGTGCCTCGTCCAATCATGCCATGGGGCAGGCCTTCAGCATGATCCGGTCTGGCATGGCCGACGTGATGATCACCGGCGGATCGGAATCCATGCTGTGCTTTGGCGGCGTCAAGGCCTGGGAGGGGCTGCGGGTCATGTCCAAGGATGCCTGCCGCCCCTTCAGCGCAACGCGCAACGGCATGGTCCAGGGCGAGGGGGCGGGCGTCTTCGTCTTCGAGCGGCTGGACCACGCGAAGAAGCGCGGCGCCGAAATCCTGGCCGAGGTGGCGGGATTCGCCATGTCTTCGGACGCCTCGGATATCGTGATGCCGTCGAAACAGGGCGCGGCGCGGGCCATCGCGGGCGCGCTGCGCGATGGCGGGATCGACCGCGGGCAGGTGGGCTACATCAACGCCCACGGCACCGGCACGGCCGCCAATGACAAGACCGAGTGCGCCGCGGTGGCGGATGTCTTCGGCGCGCAGGCCGACAAGCTGATGCTGTCTTCGACCAAGTCCATGCACGGCCACCTGATCGGCGGCACCGGCGCGGTGGAATTGCTGGCCTGCATCATGGCGCTGCGCGACGGGGTGGTCGCGCCGACCATCGGCTACGAGGAGTTCGACCCCGAATGCGCCCTGGACGTGGTGCCCAACGAGGCCCGCGGGGCGAATGTCGAGGTGGCGCTGTCAAACGCCTTCGCTTTCGGCGGGCTCAATGCCGTGCTGGCCCTGAAGAAAGCCCCCTGAAACGCGAAACGCCGCCCCCGGTGGGGCGGCGCCGCGGATTGGGTCCGAGCCCGGATCAGAGCGAGTCGAAGGCCGCGGTGAAGCCAGACAGGGAAATGGTCAGCACGACCTCCTGGTCGGGGGCCGCGAAGGGCACCAGGCGCAGTGTTGCGGTGGCACCTGCCTTGAACAGGCCGACATCCTCGGCGGTAAAGCCCACGCGGGCGATGCAGCCGCCCTGGTTGCAGGTGGTGAACTGAAAGCGCCGGGCGGTGCCGCCATCGACCCGCAGGGTCAGTTGTTCGGTCAGCAGCGTGCCAAGCGGCGCGACGATGGTGGCGCCAGCCGAGGCTTGGCCCTCTTCGATGTTGACCATCGAGATCTCGGCCACGTCATTGCCCTCGTCATCGGAGAGCAACTGGTAGATCTGGCACGGGTCGTCGCCCTCTTCGGTGCGCAGGCAGCGCACGATCCAGTCGTCATGCTCTTCGCGGACATATTGCTGGCCGACCTGGGGTTCGCCGGCGATGGGGTTGCCCTCATCATCGACGGGGGTGCCCATGTCGAGCTCGGCGGCGGGATCCTGCGCCTCGTTCGAGGCGGTGTCGTCCTGCGCCGTGGCCGGAAGGCCCAGCATGGCGAGGACGGCGGCAAGCGAAAGTAGTTTCTGAAAGGTCATGTTTGCGTCCGTTTCATTGTGGTCGACCACCGCGTAGCACGGATCGGCCCGACTGTCAGACCCAATTTGCGCCGAAAAGCGCCTCGGCAACGCCTTGCCCAGTTGGTGCACATGCGGCCTATGATCTTGATTTCAAAATGAAAAAGGGCCCTTGCGGACCCTTCTCCATTTCTCCCTGTCGGACTTAGCCGACTTATTGTGGGGGACGCTACGAAAAGCCGGGGCATCCGTCAACAGGCAAAAGCGGCAATCTGTCATGGGGTCCATTCCGTTCCGTGATGGGCCGGGAAAAAAGCCGCGCCCGGGGGCGCGGCAAGTCTGACAGGGAGGAATGCCCACACCGCGGGAGGAGGGGTGCGGCGGGGCGATTAGAGACTGGCACAGAAGGGTTAAGAATGTATTTTGGCCGTCGGACCGAATGTGACGGCGAAAGGACCACCGGCATGGGCGACGGGATATTCATCGGCGGCGGGGGCGATGGCCATGGGCAATCGCAACACCTGCTTTTGAAATATGCAAACCGGCACGGGTTGATCGCCGGGGCCACGGGCACAGGCAAGACGGTGACCCTTCAGATCCTGGCCGAGGGGTTCTCTGCCGCCGGCGTGCCGGTCTTCCTGTCCGATGTGAAGGGCGACCTTTCGGGGCTGGCCAAGTCCGGCTCGGCCGAATTCAAGCTGCATGATGCCTTTGCCGAGCGGGCCGACACCATCGGCCTGGACCTGTCCTATTCCGACACGCCCGTGACCTTCTGGGATCTTTTCGGTGAACAGGGCCATCCGATCCGCACCACCGTTTCCGAGATGGGGCCGCTTCTTCTGTCGCAGCTCATGGGGCTTTCGGAGGCGCAAGAGGGGGTTCTGAACGTCGCTTTCCGCGTGGCCGATGACGAGGGGCTGCCGCTGCTGGACCTCGAAGACCTGCAATCGCTGCTGGTCTGGGTCGGCCAGAACGCCAAGGCCCTGTCGCTGCGCTATGGCAACGTGGCGACCTCTTCGGTGGGGGCTATCCAGCGGGAATTGCTGGTGCTGGAAAACCAGGGCGGTGAGAGGTTGTTCGGGGAACCGGCGCTGGACCTGTCCGACATGATGGCCACCGCACCCGACGGGCGGGGCCGGGTGAACGTGCTGGCGGCCGATACGCTGATGGCGAACCCGTCGCTTTATGCGACCTTCCTGCTTTGGCTGCTGTCGGAGCTGTTTGAGGACCTGCCCGAGGTGGGCAATCCAGACAAGCCGAAACTGGTCTTCTTCTTCGACGAGGCGCACTTGCTGTTCGACGATGCGCCCAAGGCGCTGGTGGACAAGGTCGAACAGGTGGCGCGGCTTATCCGGTCCAAGGGGGTCGGCGTCTATTTCGTCACCCAGAACCCTGCGGACGTGCCCGAGGACGTGTTGGGCCAGCTGGGCAACCGTTTTCAACATGCGCTGCGCGCATTCACGGCCAAGGATCAGCGGGCGCTGAAACAGGCCGCCGAGACCTATCGCCCCAACCCCGGGTTCGACACAGCCGAGGCGATCACCCAGGTCGGCACAGGCGAGGCGGTGACCTCGATGCTGCAGGACAAGGGCGTGCCGGGGATCGTCGAGCGCACGCTGATCCGGCCGCCTTCGTCCCAGCTGGGGCCGATCATGGCCGAGGAACGCGTGGCGATCATGGCGGCCAGCCCGATGGCCGGCAAATATGACACGGCGTTGGACCGGCACAGCGCAGCCGAGATTCTGTCGCAACGCGCCCAAGAGGCTGCACAAGCCGCCGAAGAGGCCGAGCGCCAGGAGGCTGATCTTGGGCAGGAGGAGCGCGAGTTTCGCAATGCCCGGCGCTATGACGGCGGCGGCCGGTCGGGCGGCAAGTCGCGGCTCTGGTCCACGCGCCACCGCCATGATGACGGGATCGGCGAAAGCATCGCCAAGGTGGTGGTAAAGGAACTCAAGGGCACCACGGGCCGCCGCATCGTGCGCGGCGTCCTTGGCGGGCTGTTCAAGGGCCGCTAAAGGCGGCTGATGCGAAGCTCGCTCACGCGGTTTTCCTCGCGGCTCGTGACCTCGAAACGGAACCCGTGGAAGGAAAAGACCTGGCCCGCCGCCGGGATCATCTGCGCCTCGTGGATGACCAGACCGGCGATGGTGTTCGCCTCGTCATCGGGCAGGGACCAGTCCATGGCGCGATTGAGGTCGCGTATTGTCATGCCGCCATCGACGGTGATGCTGCCATCATCATCGGCGATGAAGTCGTCATCTTCGTCGGTGTCGAACTCGTCGGTGATCTCTCCGACAATCTCTTCGAGGATGTCCTCCAGCGTGATGAGCCCCTGAAGCGAGCCGTATTCATCCACGACCAGGGCAAAATGGGTGTGCCGGGCCAGGAATTTGCGCATCTGGTCGTCCAGCGAGGTGGTCTCGGGGATGAAATAGGGCTCCATCGCCACGGTCATGATGTCGAAGGCCTGCAACTCCTCGGGGTCGATGCGCCCGTCGCCCAGCATCCGGTGCATGGCGCGCAGCAGGTCCTTGGCGTGCAGGACGCCGACGATGTTCTCGGGGTCCTCGCGGAACAGCGGCAGGCGGGTGTGCTTGCTGTCGAGCACATGGGACAGGATATCCATGACCGGCAGGCTGGCGTCGATCATCTCGATGTCCGAACGATGCAGCATGATCTCTTCGACCGCGCGTTCACCCAGGTCGAGCGCGCCGAGGATGCGGTCGCGGTCCTCCTTTTCGACCACCCCCTCGGAATGGCCCAGCTGGAGCGCCCCGGCGATCTCGTCGCGCACGGCCAGGATGTTGGTGTCGGGGTCGGTTTTCACGCCGAAAACCCGCAGCACCCCGCGCACCAGCAGGCGCACCGCACCCACGACCGGCGCGAACACCGTGACCACGATGGAGATCGGACCCGAGGCCAGCCCGGCGGCCTTCTCGGCATTGGTGATGGCATAGGTCTTGGGCAGCACCTCGGCGAAGATCAGCACCAGAAGGGTCATGACCAGGGTCGCCATTGCCACGCCGCTTTCGCCGAAGGCGCGGGTGAACAACGCCGTGGCCAGCGAGGTGGCGAGGATGTTGACCAGGTTGTTGCCCAACAGAACCGAGCCGATCAGCCGTTCGCTGTCCTCGGTGATGGTCAGGGCGCGGGCGGCCCCTTTGTCGCCTTTGTCGGCATTCGAGCGCAGCTTGCCGCGCGAGGCGGCGGTGAGCGCGGTTTCCGAGCCGGAGAAAAACCCCGACAGCACCAGCAGAACGCCGATGGCGCCGGCGGTCGTCCAGAAGGCAGCGTCGATCATGACAGGTAGTCCCGTTGCATTGGCCCCTTATGGGGCCACCGCGGCGCGGCTTCAAGCGTCATCGGGATCGTGCCGGGCCAGGGGGTGATGGTCCAGCACCAGGTCGCGCAAACGCTCTTCGAGGACGTGGGTGTAGATCTCGGTGGTCCCCACATATGCATGGCCCAGCAGGGTCTGGATCGCCCGCAGGTCGGCGCCCCCGGCCAGAAGGTGCGTGGCGAAGGCATGGCGCAGGGTATGCGGGCTGACGCGGTCGGGGCGGATACCGGCCTTCGCGGCCCAGGTCTTTATCAGCCCGTGAAAGCTCTGCCGGGTCAGGTGGCCGGCTTTTCCCCGTGACGGGAACAGGAAAGGCGAGCGGGGCTTGCGCTGCGCCGCGACCTTGTCCTCGGCCGCGTCGCGCTCGGCCAGCCAGTCGGCCAGCGCCGCGCGGGCCGGCGGCGACAGCGGCACCATGCGCTCCTTGTCCCCCTTGCCGCGCACCAGCAGCATGCGGGGATCGCCTCGCGCCGCCGAGACCGGCAGGGCGACAAGCTCCGACACCCGCATGCCGGTGGCATAGAGCACTTCCATCAGGCAGATGTTGCGAGCCCGGTCCCGTTGGCTGTGCCGGGCGGCGTGCAGCAGCGCGTCGACCTCCTCGGTGCTCAGGGTCTTGGGCAGGCGCCGGGCGCGGCCCGGCCCGGCGATCTGGATGGCGGGGTTGTCCGAGCGCCAGCCTTCGTCGAAGGTGAAGCGGAACAGTTGCCGGATCGCCGACAGGCGCCGGGCACGGGTGGCCGGGGCCAGCCCCTCGGCCTCGCAGGAGACAAGGTAGTCTTCCACGTCCGCCCGGGTGGCGCAGGCCAGGTCCCGGCCCCGGCTGTCCAGCCACTCGGCAAAGGCGGCCAGGTCGCGGGCATAGGCGGACAGGGTATTGTCGGCGGCATCCAGTTCCGCCGCCTGCGCCTCGAGGAAGGCCTGGATCCAGTGCGCCTGCGGCTGGTCGGCGGCGCTCATGGCGCCGACAGCACCAGGTGATGCAGCGCGGTGCGCCGTGCGATGTCCTCGAGCCCCAGCGCGCGCAGCGTTGACAGGCCTTCGGTCATGGCGACCGGGTCGCCGTCAAGCCCCTGTTGCATGGTGGCGATGGTCCGCAGAATGGCCTCGCCCAGGCGGTCCTGCTCCGCCATGGTGACCAGGGCGGTGTCGGGCTGCGGGTTGCGAAAGGCCGCCGCGACCGGCTGCGCGGTGCGGGGCACCGTGACATCCGGCCCGACCCGGCCCCGGGCCACCGATGCAAGCAGCGCCCGGTCGGGCGGTGCCTCGAGGTCCAGCGCGTGGGCTTCGTAACCCGGCGTCAGCATCAGAAGCCGGTAGCGCAGATCGGCGGCAGGCGGGGTCAGCTCGGCCTCGGCCAGCCGATCCGCGAAGCCGCCCACAAGGACCGCTTGCGTGCCCGCGGCGCGCAGTTGCGTCCAGGCCTCGATCATCGCCTCGGAGCTGTCGGCCGCATCGCCCGCCGCCAGGGCGCGTTCCAGCCTTTGCACGGCGCGCGCCCGTTCCCAGACCCCGCCCGAGGCCGAGGGCACGCGTTGGGTGTAGAGATCCAGCAGCACCGACTCCGAGATCGCCTCGGTGCGCATGAGCCGCTCGGCCGCCTCGATCTGGGACTTCCAGCCGACCGTGTCGCGCAGATCGGACTGGGCGAAGGCGCGGGGCAGGGCGGCGGTGCCCATGTCCTCGCCGACCGCTTCGCGCATGCGAAAGACCAGGGGCGTGATCCGGTCCGGCCGGGGCGGCGCGGCGTCTTCGAACAGTTCGGGGTCGAGGAACCAGGCCAGAAGGTCGGCGGTTTCGGTGTCGATATCCCCCAGCGCCTGGGCGGTGTTCAGCGTCAGCGCCGCCGCCGACCAATCGCCCGCCCGCGCCAGGCAGAAGATCCGCGCGGAGGGCGTGGGCGCGATGCCGGGCTTGGCCTGCATCACCTGGCAGGCGCGCCGTTCCGTCCCGGTCAGAAGCGCCACGTCGAACCATCGCCGGAACAGGGCTGGGCTGTCCGGGTCGGCGGCCTCGAGCATCGCAAGGGCCGGGTCCAGGGCGCCCATGTCCAGCAAGGTATCGATCCGCGCCAGGAACAATTGCCCCTCGGGCCCGGCATCGGCAGGCGCGTCCGCCTCGGTCAGGATCAGCCGCATCAGCAATTCGCGCAGCGGGGCCAGGGTCTCGACCCTTTCGGCGCGCATCAGGTCCACCAGTGTGGCGGTTTCGCTTCCGGTCCAGAGCGTCGCGGGCAGGCCGGTGGTGGCCGGCGACATCAGCCCGACCCGGTCGGGCGAGGGCGCATCGAGCGGCCGCACGCTGACATCGGGAATCGTGGCACTGTCGGTGACGGGGTCCTCGTCGGGGGGCGGCACGCGGGTGGCGCTTGATCCGGGACCCGGTGCGATCGCTGCCGGGGCAGGATCGCGAACGCTTTCCGACAGCCAGTCGATCGCCGACAGGGGCCGCATGTCTTCGGTCCCCTCCTGCTGTGCGATTGCGGCGGTGGCCCCAAGACAGGCCAGAACCGCCCATGTTGCAAGGGCTTTCACCGTTACTCCACCTCAAGCGTCACGGGTTTCGTGACCTCGTCCACGGGGGCCGCGAAATCCTCGGCGAAGAAGATCGGGCCGATATAGGCATAGGCCATGAAGGCCAGTGCCGCCAGAACCACCAATACCAGCACCGCCTTGGTAAGCCGCCACATCATGTCGTTGCCCCATCTTTCCTGTCCTGCCCCAAGGGCCGGTTTCGCCCGGCCTTGCTTGGCTTTATATATGGCCTTTCAAGGAATTTCACGTCATTGAATGGGAAATCTCCGGCACCGGCAAAGCGGTGCCGATCGGAAAGGCAAGGGGTTCGGTGGCCACGGGCAGAATGCAGGGCAGACAGGGCGCAGGCGGGGCGGTTCTTCACCGCACCGTCGTTCTGGTCGGCATGATGGGGTCGGGCAAGTCCGCCATCGGGCGCAACTTGGCTGCGCGGCTGGGCGTGCCTTTCCTTGATTCGGACGCCGAGATCGAGGCCGCCGCCAATGCCAGCATAGCCGAGATCTTCGCCCGCGACGGCGAAGCCTTCTTTCGCGACCGCGAGGCCGAGGTCATCGCTCGCCTGCTGAAGGGCGCGCCGTGCATCCTGTCCACCGGCGGCGGCGCGTTCCTGGCCGAGCGTAACCGCCGCGCCATCGCCGAGCATGGCGTGGCGCTGTGGCTGGACGCGGAGCTGCACCTGCTCTGGGAACGGGTGCGCCACAAGGATACCCGCCCGCTGTTGCGCACGCCCGATCCACGGGCGACCCTGGAACGCATCTTCGAGGACCGCGCCCCGATCTATGCCGAGGCGGGGTTGCGGGCCAAGGCCGAGCCGGGCTTTTCCATCGACGACATGACCGACCGGGTGATCGCCACGCTGGCCGCCCGCCCTGACATCCTGGAGCTTGCCGATGACAGTTGAAACCGTTGCCGTTGACCTGCCCGGACGGGCCTACGAGGTGCGGATCGGGCCGGGATTGGTGGCGTCGGCCGGGGCAGAGATCGCGCCGCTACTGCGCCGCCCCCGCGTGGCCATCGTGACCGAGGACACCGTCGCCGGGCTGCACCTGGCCGTTTTGCAGGACGCGCTAAGCGCCGAGGGGATCGACAGCTTCGCGCTGTCACTGCCGCCGGGTGAGGGCACCAAGGGCTGGCCACAGTTCACCCTTGCCGTCGAATGGTTGCTGGACCGACAGGTCGAGCGTGGCGATATCGTCGTGGCGCTTGGCGGCGGCGTGATCGGCGACCTTGTGGGGTTCGCCGCCGCCGTGGTGCGGCGCGGGGTGCGCTTCGTGCAGGTGCCGACCTCGCTTCTGGCGCAGGTCGACAGTTCCGTGGGCGGCAAGACCGGGATCAACGCGCCGCAGGGCAAGAACCTTATCGGAGCCTTTCACCAGCCGTCGCTGGTGCTGGCCGATACCGGGCTTCTGGCAACGATGCCCGAGCGGGATTTCCTGTCGGGCTATGGCGAGGTGGTGAAATACGGGTTGCTGGGCGATGCCGACTTCTTCGCCTGGCTGGAAGCGAACGGCCCGCGCCTGCGCGACGACCCGGCCGCATTGATCCATGCGGTCAGGCGGTCGGTGCAGATGAAGGCCGCGATCGTCATGCGCGACGAGACCGAGCAGGGCGACCGGGCGCTCTTGAACCTCGGCCACACATTCTGCCACGCGCTCGAGGCGGCGACGGGCTATTCCAACCGGCTTTTGCATGGCGAGGGCGTGGCAATCGGCTGTGCGCTGGCCTTCGAGGCCTCGGCGCGGCTGGGTCTGTGCAGCCAGGAAGAGCCGAGCCGCGTGCGCGAACACCTGGCCGCCATGGGCATGAAGACAGACCTGTCCGATATCCCGGGCGAGTTGCCGGGTGCCGCCGCGCTGGTCGACCTGATGGGCCAGGACAAGAAGGTGGTCGATGGCCAGCTGCGTTTCATCATGGCGCGCGGGATCGGGCAGGCCTTCGTCACCACCGACGTTCCGCGCGAGGTGGTGCTTCAAGTGCTCGAGGACGCGGCCTAGTCGCCGTCGCGCCAGGCGTCATCGCTGAACGGGTCGATGCCGTGGCGCCTGCAGAATCGCAGGAAGAGCGGCCATTCCATCAGCCCTGCCGTCAGCAGGGTGAAGACCCACCAATTCGTGTCGAACAGCAGTAGCGAGAACCGCGTGCCACTTCCCGCGAACATCAGCCCCGCCACCACCAGCAACAGCGCCGACAGCGCCAGGTCTTGGCGCAGCAGGCGCGGCAAGGTGATGCGCTCCGTGCTGGGATAGATGCCCAGGTAGGCGACGGCCAGCGCCACGCCGTTCAGGACCAGGATCTTCAGTTCCGGGGCAAGGGCGCCCATCGACAGGCCTCAGAACGGTATTTCGTCATCCATGTCGCCACCGCCCGCCGGGCCGGAGGGGCCGCTGTCATAGCCGCCCCCGCCGCCGCCATAGCCACCGCCGGACTGGTCGGACATGTGGCCGCCGCCACCACCGCCGCCCTCGCCGCGGCCGTCCAGCATGGTCAGTTCGCTGCGATAGGGGCGCAGGACGACCTCGGTCGAATAGCGGTCCTGGCCGCTCTGGTCCTGCCATTTGCGGGTTTCAAGCTGACCCTCGATATAGACCTTCGAGCCCTTCTTCAGATAGCGCTCGGCCACGTTGGCCAGCGGCTCGGAGAAGATCGCGACGGAATGCCATTCGGTCTTTTCGCGGCGTTCACCGGTGTTGCGGTCCTTCCAGTTTTCCGAGGTGGCGATGCGCAGGTTGCAGACCTTACCCCCGTTCTGGAAGGTGCGCACCTCGGGGTCGCGCCCCAGATTTCCGATCAGGATGACCTTGTTGACTGATCCGGCCATGGCGACCTCCTCTTTCTCGAATCCCTGACGTGATGAGTGGCTGTTACACCACCCCAGTTTGGTTAATGAAAGCACAATATCGCCGCCGCGCGGAATGGCCAGAGCGAGAAACTGGAAATCCGTACCGTTCGGGCCTAGAATGACAATGGGCGCTTGGGGGAGAGTGACGATGATCGCGATCAGGACATGTATCGGCGCGGGCCTGCTAACGGCGATGGCCGGCGCCGCCATGGCCGACAGTCTGTCGACGCGCAACCGCACGGCGCTGTTCAACTCGCAGCTCGAGGTGCTCGATGGTCGCGCCGCCTCGCAATATGCCAATTCTGTGCGCCTGCAGCCGCCCACGGTCGAGGTGCCGGGTCAACCCGGCAGTGGACCGGCCTATCGCGGTGACTATCGCGGCCCGTTCCTGGATCTTGCGCGCGGTGCGGCGCGGCGCCATACCATCCCCGAGGACCTGTTCCTGCGGCTGGTCCAGCAGGAATCGGGCTGGAACCAACGCGCCCGATCCCATGCCGGGGCCATGGGGCTGGCCCAGCTGATGCCGGCCACGGCGCGCTACCTGGGCGTGCGGGATGTCTGGGACCCCTATCAGAACCTGGATGGGGGCGCGCGCTACCTGCGGGAACAATACGAAACCTTCGGGTCCTGGCGGCTCGCGTTGGCCGCCTACAATGCCGGCCCCGAGGCCGTGCGCCGCCATGGCGGCGTGCCGCCCTACCGCGAAACCCGCAATTACGTGCGGATCATCTGGGGCAGCTAGGGCGCGACCGGGGCCGCGCCCATTGCATCAGCTTTTCGTCTTGCAGGTATTGATTCCCAGTAGCGCATAGGGCGGGCAGGTGCCCATGGCGGCGGTCGCGAGCATGACGACGCCCACGATCCCGGCCACCCATGCCCAGGGTCCGGACAATGCCGCCGCGGCAAGCCCCAGCAGGACGATGCCCACGATCGTTCGAATGATACGGTCCGTCTGGCCCATGTTCTTGGTCATTGTTTCACCCTTTCGCGTTGCGCCCGACCGAGTCGGGCTGATGGGTAAAGCATAGCGCAATCCCGGCGCCCGGTCTGTGACTTGGTCACGCGCCGTCGCTGCGGGCCAGAAGGCTCAGCGCGTCGCGGTCCAGAATGGTGACATGACCCCGGTCGCGCCGCACCCAGCCGCGCCGCGCGAAACTGTCCAGGCGGCGGGATATCACTTCGCGGGCAGAGCCGATGCGGCTGGCCAGTTCGGCCTGGGTCGCGGTGACGGTGGCATCCTCGGCAAGATCAAGAAGCGCCTCGGCCAGACGGGATTCTATCCTGTGAAACGCCACCTTTTCAAGAGCATGCACAGTGCTTTTCATCCGATCGGCAAAGGCGCGGAAGACGAATTCACGAAAGGGCGCAGAGCGATCCATCAGCGACAGGAAAAGACCTTTGGGGATCAGCACCAATTCGGTCTCGTGCGCGGTCAGGGCCTCGCCCGAGTAAGGTTCCCCGCCCATCAGACCCAGTGTCGTTTGCACACAGGTCTGGCCCGGTTCGACCGCGTAGAGCAGGATATCGCGGCCCGACGGGCCGACGAGAAACACCTCGACCCGGCCGGACAGGACAATTGGAAAGCCCTCGGCGCCGTCGCCGGGGTGAAACAGGCTGCGGCCCTTGGGGAGGGTCACGGGCGACAGCTGCGCCAGGTCGGCCCGGGCGTTGTCGGGCAGGTGGGCAAGGTCTGTCCGCTCCAGCCAGGTCATCCGCGGTTGCGTGTCTCGAACCGCGGCAGCATGGCGCTGAAGTCGCGCCCTGCGCCGTCCTCGTCCTCGACGAATTGCGCATATAGCGCGGCGGCGCGTGCGCCCATGGGCGTGTCCGCATCGACCTGTTCGGCGGCCTCCATGGCCAGGCGCAGATCCTTGAGCATCAGGTCGGCGGCGAAGCCCGGCTGGTAATCGTTGTCGGACGGCGAGGTCGGTCCGATGCCGGGGGCCGGGCAATAGGTGTTCATCGACCAGCTTTGCCCGGACGAGGTGCTGACCACGTCGAACATTTCCTGCCGTCCCAGCCCCAGCTTGTCGGCCAGGGCAATGGACTCGCAGGTGGCGATCATGGTCGCGCCCAGAATCATGTTGTTGCAGATCTTGGCCGCCTGGCCGTTGCCCGAGGGGCCGCAATGTACCGCGCGGGCTCCCATCACGTCGAAAAGCGGCTTGACCCGCGCGAAGTCATCCGTGGCGCCACCGGCCATGAAGGTCAGCGTGCCGGCCTGAGCGCCGCCGATCCCGCCCGAGACCGGCGCATCGACCGCGCCCAGCCCGTGGGACCGGGCCAACTCGGTCACCACGCGGGCGCTGGCCACGTCGATTGTCGAACAATCCAGCAATATCGAGCCCTTGCCCATGCCGTCGATGATCGCCTCGGTCACCTTCTTGACGATCTCGCCGTTGGGCAGCATCAGGATCACCACCTCGGCGCCCATGGCGGCCTCGGCCGCCGAGGCGGCAAGGGGGATGTCGCCGGGCGTGGCGGCCGTGTCGAACCCGGTTACGTCATGGCCCGCCTCGATGAGGTTGCGGGCCATGGGGGCGCCCATGTTGCCCAGCCCGATAAATCCGATCTTCATGGCCTGTCTCCCTTCGCGGTCACAATTGCAGCGGTGCGTCGCGCACCGGCCCCTCCATTGCTACGATATCGGCCTCGGGGACCGCGCGCCAGTTTTCGTGGCGCCATTTCGGGCTGCGGTCCTTGTCGATGATTGCGGCGCGGATCCCTTCGAGGAAATCGCCCCGTTCCATGGAGCGGGCGGTGTAGCGGTATTCGTGTTCCAGTGCCGTGCGGATGTCGCCGGCGTCGCGCACGGTGCGGATGATCCGAAGCGCGCAGGCCATGGCCAGCGGCGAATTGCGTGCCATGAGCTTTTGCGCATGGGCGATGGGCTCGGGCGCTGGGTCGGGCATGGCGCTGAAAATGTCGGCCAAGGTGTCGCCGCCGAAACAGGCGTCGATCCGGGACTGCCACTTTGCCAGACGGGATTGCGGGGCCGGGCGGGCGGCAGGCACCACTTCGCCCGGATCGCCCGTTTCGCACAAGGCGGCAATCAGCGCCGGCCAGGTTTCGCGCGGCACGAAGTGATCGGCGAATCCGGCATGGATCGCGTCGCCGGCCTCCATCCGGTCGGCGGTCAGGCCCAGATATTCACCCAGCCGCCCCGGCGCCCGCGCCAGAAGCAGCGAGCCGCCCACATCCGGGATCAGCCCGATGCCGACCTCGGGCATGGCGATGCGGCTGTCCGCGCCGACGATGCGGTGCGAGCCGTGACAGCCCACGCCGACCCCGCCGCCCATGGTAAAGCCCTGCAGGAAGGTGACGACCGGCTTGGGAAACTCGGCCATCATGGCGTTCATGCGATATTCGTCGCGCCAGAACTTGCGGCCGTAATCGTAATTGCCGCCCATGCCGCTCTCGTACATTTCCTGGATGTCACCGCCCGCGCAGAAGGCCTTGTCGCCTTCGGCGTCGATCACCAGCAGGTCGATGTCCGGGTCCGCGTGCCATCGGTCCAGCGCCGCCTCGATCAGCAACACCATGTCGTAGGTCAGCGCGTTCAGCGCCTTGGGGCGGGTCAGAGTGATGCGGCCGGCGCGGCCGTCCTTTCGAATTTCGATATCGCTCATCGCGTCTGCCTTTTTCCTGGCGACCCGAAACGGGGTTGGGCCTAGCGTTGGTCGATCAGGTTGCGCGCCACGATCAGGCGCATGATCTCGTTCGTGCCTTCGAGGATCTGGTGCACGCGCAGGTCGCGGACGATCTTCTCGATCCCGTAGTCGGCAAGATACCCGTAGCCACCATGCAGTTGCAGGCACTGGTCAGCCACCTTCGAGCCGGTTTCGGTCACGAATTTCTTGGCCATGGCGCAGTGGGCTGTCGCGTCGGGGGCCTTGGTGTCCAGTTTCCAGGCGGCCTGGCGCAGGAGGGTTCGGGCCGCCTGCATCTCGATCTCCATGTCCGCCAGGCGGAATTGCAGGCCCTGGAACCGGTCGATAGTCTGGCCGAAGGCGCGGCGTTCGCCCATATAGTCCAGCGTGGCATTCAGGGCCGCCTGGGCCGCGCCCAGCGAACAGGCCGCGATATTGAGCCGCCCGCCATCAAGCCCGGCCATCGCGTATTTGAACCCTTGGCCTTCGTCGCCCAGCAGGTTGTCCGCGGGGGTTGCGCAGGCATCCATCTGAACCTGGCGGGTGGGCTGGCTTTTCCACCCCATCTTGTCCTCCAACCCGCCGAAGGACAGGCCGGGCGCGCCATCCTCGACCACCAGGGCCGAAATGCCCCTGGGGCCATCCTCGCCCGTGCGGGCCATGACGATATAGGCGTCCGAATAGCCCCCGCCCGAGATGAAGGCCTTGGTGCCGGTCAGGCTGTAGCCCGCGTTGGTGCGCGCCGCCCGGGTCTTGAGCGCGGCGGCGTCCGAGCCGCTGCCCGGTTCGGTCAAGCAATAGGAAAAGACGGTTTCCATGGTCAGGGCGCGCGGCAGGAAACGGGCCTTCAGTTCGGCGCTGCCGAACTGGTCAATCATCCGGGCGCACATGTTGTGGATCGACAGGAAGGCCGCGACCGAGGCGCAGGACATCGACAGCGCCTCGAAGACCAGCGTGGCATCGAGACGACCGAGGCCCGATCCGCCGGCCTCTTCGCTGACATAGAGCCCGCCGAAGCCGAGCTCGGCCAGTTTCGGCCAGAGTTCGCGGGGGATCGTGCCCTGGTCTTCCCAGTCACGGGCATGCGGGGCGATCTCGGCCTCGCCGAAGGCGCGGGCCATGTCGAAAATGGCCTCCTGTTCCTCTGTGAGGGCGAATTCCATGGTCTCCTCCCGATCCATGAATTGAACGTATGTTTAATTCTTTCGTGCCGCGACGCGGATTGCAAGGGTGCAGGGGGCTTGCACCCGGCGAATGATCGATTTCAGGGCATGCGCAGGGTCCGGACTGTTCCGCACGCGCGCCTCATGCGGTCAGAGCCTCAGAGATCGGCGCTGAACTCTTCGATCAGGTGCCGGACCACCGCCCGCATCTGTCCTTCGGAATCGGCGCCGGCCGACTTGGCGGTTTTCGCGGCAGCGCGCTGACGTTCGGCGCTGGTGCCCGTCGTCATGATCTCACGCAGCGCCTCGATCTGCTGGCTGCATTGCAAGACGCCCGCGTCCTCCTCGACCAGTTCGACAAGCTCTTCGAAAAGCTCGGCGAAGGGCACGATCTCGCCCCGGCCGAAATCGATCAGCCCGTCGGTCGTGCCATAACGCTGCGCGCGCCAGCGGTTTTCCTGGACCAGGAAATTGTCGTAGCGCCGCCAGCGCTGGTTGCGCACCCGTAGCCGCCACAGCAGCCGGGTCAGCGACTGGATCAGCGCCGCCAGCCCGAGCGCGTGGTCCATGCGGGGCGAGACATCGCAGATCCGGGCCTCCAGCGTGGGATAATGGGCCGAGGGGCGCAGGTCCCACCAGATCTTCGTGGCGTCCTCGATCACACCCAGGTCCACCAACGCCTGTACCGAGCGCTGGTATTCATCCCAGCTGTCCAGCTGCGGCGGCAGCCCGGTGCGCGGCAGGTTGTCGAAAATCGACAGCCGGTAGGAGGCCAGGCCGGTATCCTCGCCCTGCCAGTAAGGGGACGAGGTGGACATGGCCAGCAGATGCGGCAGGAAATAGCTCAGCTGGCTCAGAAGGTCGGCCCGCAGAGCGTCGTCGTTGAGCCCAACATGGACATGCATCCCGCAGATCAGCATGCGCCGGACCACGCCGCCCAGATCCTCGCGCAGCTGGTCATAGCGCTGCTTGTGGGTATGGTGCTGGTCCTTCCAGTCGGCCAGCGGGTGGCACGACGCGGCGATTGGCGTCAGGCCGTAGGTGTCGGCGCAGTCGCGGATGGTGCGGCGCAGATGGGCCAGGTCCTCGCGCGCCTCGGCCACGGTGGCGCAGACCTTGGTGCCGATTTCGATCTGGCATTGCAGGTATTCGGGCGCGACCTGGCCGCCAAGCGCGGCCTCGCAATCGGCCATCAGCCCCTCGGGCACCACCGCGAGCGCCAGGCTTTCCTTGTCGACCAGCAGGTATTCCTCTTCGATGCCGATCGAGAATTCGGGTTCGTCCATTTGCGCCCTCCCGCTATCGTACCGGCCAGTTTGAGGCGCTTGGACGCAAACGGCAAGGACCGGTTCACGCCTCGGCGCGCAGGGGTGTCCCGTCGGCCAGGCCCAGGAACCGGGCGGCGTCGTCCAGGTCATCGAAAACCCGCAGCACGGTCGTGGGATCCGAGGCCCAACAGCGGCGCGCGATCTCGGCCATGCGCCGGCCGACGGGCCCGGGGGCGAGATAGGCCATCAGGCGATCGAATTCGAGCGGACCGTAATAGTCCGCCAGCTCCGCGTGCATCCGGAAGATGCTGCCGAAATCCTCGTCCATGCTGGTCACGCGGGACACGTCGAACAGGTGTTTCTGGTCGGGCCGGTACTGGGGATCGGCGGCATAGCGGCGTGCGCCATCAAGAGACTCCTCGATGCCGGCGTGGTCCCAGTAGGTGACCTTGACGATATTGAAGGCAGGAAAAATGCGAAAGTCGACGGACATCGGTTGGCCCTGGAGTTGAAAAAGGAAACGCGGCGGGGGTCCCCGCCGCGCATCAGTGTGCATGAAACGGTGGGTCAGTCCATGGCCTTGAAGTTGAACTCGCCGCCGTCCTTGATCCCCGAGAACCAGCGCGAGGTCACGGTCTTGGTGCGCGTGTAGAACCGGAAAGCGTCCGGACCATATTGGTTGAGATCGCCGAATCCGGATTTCTTCCAGCCGCCGAAGGTGTGATAGGACAGCGGCACCGGGATCGGGAAGTTGACCCCGACCATCCCGACGTTGACGCGATGCGCATAGTCGCGCGCCGTGTCGCCATCGGCGGTGAAGATCGCGGTGCCATTGCCATAGGGGTTGTCCATCACGAGGCTCAGGGCCGCGTCATAGCTGTCGGCGCGCAACTGACTCAGGACCGGGCCGAAGATTTCCTCTTTGTAGATATCCATCTCGGGCGTCACCCGGTCGAAGAAAGACGGGCCGATGAAATAGCCGTCCTCGTAGCCCTGCAGCGCGAAGTCGCGCCCGTCGATGACCAACTCGGCGCCCTGGTCGACACCGGAATCGATCAGGCCGAGGATTCGGTTGCGCGCCTGCGCGGTGATGACGGGGCCGTAATCCACGTCCTCGCCGGCGGTGTAGGGGCCCACTTTCAGCTTTTCGATGCGCGGCACCAACTTTTCCACCAGCCGGTCGGCGGTGTCCTCGCCCACGGGGACGGCGACCGAGATCGCCATGCAGCGTTCACCGGCGGCGCCATAGCCCGCGCCGACAAGGGCGTCGGCGGCCTTGTCCAGGTCGGCATCGGGCATGATGACCATGTGGTTCTTGGCGCCGCCGAAACACTGTGCGCGTTTGCCGTTCGCGGTGGCGCGGCTGTAGATGTAATGCGCGATCGGGGTCGAGCCGACGAAGGCCACGGCCTGGATCGTCTCGTTGTCCAGCAAGGCATCCACGGCTTCCTTGTCGCCGTTGACGACTTGCAGAATACCCTCGGGCACACCCGCCTCGCTGCACAGCTCGGCCAGCAGCAAGGCGGTGGAGGGCACCCGCTCGGACGGTTTCAGGATCATCGCGTTGCCGCAGACGATGGCGCCGGCCAGTTTCCACAGCGGGATCATCGCCGGGAAGTTGAAAGGCGTGATACCGGCGACCACGCCGAGCGGCTGGCGCATGGAATGAAGGTCGATGCCGGGGCCGCCGTTGTCGGTGAATTCGCCCTTGAGCATCTGCGGCGCGCCCATGCAAAATTCGACCACTTCCAGGCCGCGCTGCACGTCGCCGCGGGCATCGGGCAGGGTCTTGCCGTGTTCGCGGCTGACCGCCTCGGCCAGCTTGTCCATGTTGGCATTGATCAACTCGCCCAGCTTCATCATCACGCGGGCGCGGCGCTGCGGGTTGACGGCGCCCCATTGTTCCTGCGCGGTCGCGGCGCGGGCGACGGCATCATCGACCTCGTCCGTGGTGGCCAGCGCCACCTTGGCCTGCACCTCGCCGGTGGCGGGGTTCATGACATCGGCAAAGCGGCCTGACGTGCCGGCGACGCGCTTGCCGTCTATATAATGACCGATCTCTTCCATGGGATCCTCCTGCGATCTGTTCGGGCAAAGTCTACCCTTGCAAATTTGCTGGACAAAGGGACAATACATCAAAACGACCTTGTAATTTTGCAAAATGGGGCGGGATGCGGAATTGGGACGACATGCGGGTTTTCCTGGCCGTTGCCCGAGCGCAGAGCCTGTCGGCGGCGGCGCCGCTGCTCAGGATGGACCCGGCCACAGTCAGCCGGCGCATCGCGCGGCTGGAATCGGACATGGGCGCGGCGCTGTTCGTGAAATCGCCGCAGGGCTATGCGCTGACCGACCAGGGGGCGCGGATGCGCGCGCGGGCGGCCGAAGCCGAAGAGGCGCTGACGCTTGCGGCCGACGAAGGGCAGGGCCCCGGCGGCGGGCTGACCGGGCAGGTGCGGATCGGGGCGCCCGATGGCTGTGCCAACTACGTGCTGCCGCAGGTCTGCGCCGCGATCCAGCGCGCCAATCCCGAGCTGGAAATCCAGATCCTGGCCCTGCCGCGCGTCGTGAACCTGTCGCGGCGCGAGGCGGACATGGCGATCACGGTTTCGCCCCCCGAGGCGGGGCGCCTGACCGTCCAGCGTATCACCGATTACAAGCTGCATCTTGCCACCCATGCCGAGGCGGCGGACACGATAGGGGATCCCGCCGACCTGACCGGTCGGCCTGTCGTGGGCTACATCCCCGACATGATCTTCGACAAGGAACTGGACTACCTGGGCGATCTGGCCCGCGACGGCGTGCAACTGGCCTCGAACTCGGTCGCGGTACAGGCGCAATTGCTGCGTGCCGGCCGCGGGATCGGTATCGTGCATGATTTCGCCCTGCCGTTCCTGCCGGAACTGCGCCGGGTGCTGACGGGCCGGATCAGCCTGACGCGCAGCTTCTACCTGGTGCGGCACGGATCGGACCGGCGTTCGGACCGGCTCAACCGGCTCGCCGATGCAGTAGCGGCCGGGATCCGGGCCGAGGTTGCGCGCCTGGAGGCGATGGTCGCTTGACAGACCGGGCCTGCCGGGGAACGCTGGGGCAAAACACGAAAGGACAGCCGATGATCGTCAAGCAGATTCTTTCCTCCAAGGCCGTGGACGGGGTTCTGACGCTGCAAAGCGACGCCCAGGTCAAGGACGCGGCCGCGATCATGTCCGACCGCCGTATCGGCACGATCGTGATCAGCGACGACGACGGGGCGACGCCCACGGGTATCTTGTCGGAACGCGACATCGTGCGAGAGATCGGCCGCCAAGGCCCCGAGTGCCTGGCCAGGACCGTGGGCGATCTGATGACCCGCGATCCCGTCACCTGCACGCCCGCAGACAGTTCCGACACGGTGCTGAGCCGTATGACCGAAGGCCGGTTCCGGCACCTGCCGGTCATGGAAGATGGTCGCATGGTCGGCCTGATTTCCATCGGCGACGTGGTCAAGGCCCGCCTGGCCGAGCTGTCGATGGAAAAAGATGCGCTGGAAGGCATGATCATGGGGCACTAGGCCCCGTCGTGCAAAGCCTCTTGCATTCCCCGGCGCAATAATGTTGCGTGCGCGGCGAAACCGATTGTCCGAGAGGATCCGCCATGCGCACCGGCCTTTACCCCGGCACCTTCGACCCGGTCACACTGGGTCATGTGGACATCATTCGGCGGGCCTGCACGCTGGTCGACCGGCTGGTCATCGGCGTCGCCATCAACCGTGACAAGAGCCCGCTGTTCACGCTGGAAGAGCGTGTCGCCATGATCGAGGCGGAATGCGCGGCCTTGTCGGACGAAACCGGGGTCGAGATCATTGCCCACCCGTTCGAGAACCTCTTGATCGACTGTGCCAACGATGTGGGCGCGCAGATCATCGTGCGAGGTCTGCGCGCGGTGGCGGATTTCGAATACGAATACCAGATGGTCGGAATGAACCGGGCGCTGGATGACCGGGTCGAGACCGTGTTCCTGATGGCCGATGCGGCGCACCAGGCCATCGCGTCGAAACTGGTCAAGGAAATCGCCCGGCTGGACGGCGACGTGTCGAAATTCGTAACACCGGCGGTCGAGGCGGCGCTGAAGGATCGGCTGGGCTGAGCGGGCGTTATCCGGCGGGGGGGCTGCGCCGCGCCGGTTTGTCGGGAAAACCGATCAGGCAATAAGAAACCCCGGCGACATCGGGATATCGCCGGGGTGGAAATGTTTCGGTCGCGTGGGCGGCGCGATGCTTAGCCGTAGACGGCCTTGTAGGCAATCTGGTCGGCGTCGCCGGTGTAGAAGCCCAGGTCCTCGAGCGCGATTTCGCGCGGCAGGTTCTGCAGCTCGCGCTTGGTGCGGGCATAGGCGGCACGTTTCTTGAGGGCCGTGCGGAGGGTTGCGAAAGCGGTCATGTCGATCTCCTTTTGGTTGGCCGTTCCGTTGTCTATTGACCCCTCATATAGAGATGCCGCGCCGCGGCACCAGTGACGGTTTGCGCTAACGGGTTTGCATTTCCTGCATGGCGGCAAGGCATTGCAATGGAAAGAAAAAACCGCCCCGGAGGGCGGTTTTGAGGTTTTTCAAGTGGTGTTCCCCCCGTCTCAGAGGTGTTTTCCCATCTCCACGGCGGTATCCGCCATCCGGTTCGAGAAGCCCCATTCGTTGTCATACCAGCTCAGGATGCGCACCATGGTGCCTTCCATGACCTTGGTCTGGTCGGTGTGAAACACGCTGGAATGGGGGTCGTGGTTGAAATCCGTGCTGACCAGTTTCTTGTCGGTATAGCCGAGAACGCCCTTGAGCGGGCCATCGGCGGCCGTCCGGATCGCGGCGTTGATCTCTTCGACGGTGGTTTCGCGGGCGGCCTCGAAGGTCAGGTCCACGACCGACACGTTGGGGGTGGGCACGCGAATGGCCACGCCGTCCAGCTTGCCGTTGAGGTTCGGCAGCACCAGCCCCACGGCCTTGGCGGCGCCGGTCGAGGTGGGGATCATCGACAGGGCGGCGGCGCGGGCGCGATAGAGATCCTTGTGCATGGTGTCCAGCGTCGGCTGGTCGCCGGTATAGGAATGGATCGTCGTCATGAAGCCCTTGACGATGCCGATCTCGTCATCGAGCACCTTGGCCACCGGGGCGAGACAATTGGTGGTGCAGGACGCGTTGGAGACCACCACATCGGAGCCCGACAGCTGATCGTGGTTGACGCCGTAGACGATGGTCTTGTCCGCGTCCTTGCCCGGGGCGGAAATCAGCACCCGCGACGAGCCGTTGTCCAGATGCGCCTGGCAGGCCTCTTTCGAGGTGAAGATGCCGGTGCATTCCAGGACCACGTCCACGTCCGACCAGGGCAGGTCGGCGGGGTTGCGGATCGCCGTCACCTTGATCGGTCCGCGGCCCACGTCGATGCTGTCGTCGGTGTGACTGACCTGGACCGGGAACCGGCCATGGACGCTGTCGAACTGCAGAAGGTGGGCATTCGTCTCGACAGGGCCGAGGTCGTTGATGGCCACGACCTCGATATCGGTGCGGCCGGATTCGATGATGGACCGCAGGACGTTGCGGCCGATGCGACCGAACCCGTTGATGGCGACTTTGACTGGCATTGACTGGCCCTCCGTATGGATTAGCGGAACGCGGCCCGCGGATCGGTCCGCTGTTGGCGCTAACATCCGCTTTTTTGGCAAAAGGTCAACCCGGGATCGCGCGGGGGCCGGGCGATCAGCGCCAGAAGGCGATATACTGGATCAGCTCCATGAACTTGCGGCCAAGATAGACCGGCGCGCCCCAACCCAGCACGAAATGGTCGAGCGCGACAAACGCCGCCAGGAGAAGCACCAGCCAAATCGCGAGCCTGTTGGTCATGCGCCCATCTAGGCGCGGGCGTGGCAAAAGGTAAAGTCGGAAGGGCCGCGTCATGCTATCGTGCAGTTGTATTTCGAGCCATTCATGGGGGCCTCATGGCATTTTACAAATCCATCAAGAACTCCTACCGCTACCCGCGCGGCGATGAGAAACCTGGCCAATCGGGCTGGGTCGCGGACCGGCTGTTGCGGTTGCGCGCGCTGCTCAATGCGCAGATCGTGTCGCGCCGCGCGCCCGACTCGCTGATCATCGGGTCGTGGAACATCCGCCATTTCGACGGCGGCCGGCCGCGCCTGCCCGAAAGCTTTCACTACATTGCCGAGATCATCGACCATTTCGACATCTGCGCGTTGCAAGAGGTCAAGTCGGTCGAGTCGATGGAACAGCTGATGGGCCTGCTGGGCCCGAACTGGGACTATTTCATCAATGACAGTTCCGGGGCGGGGCGGGGCAACCATGAACGCATGGCCTTCGTCTACAACAAGAACCGGGTGTTCTTTCGCAACCTGATCGGCGAGCTCGTGATCGAGAAGGGCGCGCTTCCGGGCGATGAACAGATCGGGCGCACGCCCTTCTTCGCATCGTTCCAGGCCGGGTGGTTCCGGTTCGTCCTTTGCTCGGCGCATATCGTCTACAAGGAGACCGAGGGCCGCCCCCTGCGCGAGGACGAGATTCGCTTGATCGCCGAGATCCTGAAGGATCGGGCCAAGGACACGGACGAGGTGCATGTCTTCATCGGAGACATGAACATCGAGGAGCCAGGCGATGCCGGCCACCGGGCGTTGACCGAGAACGGCTTTGCCGTGCCCGAACTGGGGCCGACCTCGCTGACCGGGACCAAGCATTACGACCAGATCGCCTTCAGCGGGTTGCTGGACAAGACCGAGATGCTCAACCAGGGGGTCGTGCACTGGCAGCAGGCGGTCTTTCCCGATACCGAGATGGAGGCCTATCGCGACATCGCCAAGGCGATCCGACGCCGCCGGTCCTCTGGCGAAGGGTTCTGGGATTTCCATACGTCGATCCAGCGGGCGCTGGCGGCGGGCGAGGATGTGGGCACGGCCTATGCTGATTGGGAGAGTGAATATTCCAGCTGGCGCACCAACGAGATGTCCGATCACCTGCCGATCTGGATTGAGCTGAAAGTGGATTATTCCAACGAGTATCTGCTGGGGATCAAGGCGTTGGGGGAAGGATGAGCCCGTTGACGCGAACGGTTGGGTGCGGCGAATGGCGGCTGTGAGCCCATGCTAACCGATGCTGCGTCGAGCGCGAATGTCTGCTCTATCAAGTTGATAGCATTGCCTGCTCAGTTGGAAAACGTGATAGCGCGAGAAAACCATGCGCTCTTGGCAACAGAGATTGCAATACGCTTGGAAGCGAACCTGTGGTCGAGGCTAACCGGTTTCAATCGGACCCAAGCGCGACTTCGAATGAGGTGACAGTCGCCGTTCTTATTGTGACACCTCTACCGAGATTCTCCTCCAAGAACTTGGCGGACCTCTGAAACCCAACTTGACTTTCGGAGACTCAATCAGGAACATAATTTTGCCCCAAAATCGATGTAATCAAGGCGCATGCCTAGTAACAGTCGCTTCTTCGAGACCTTTGACCTGGCGCTTGGACGCCTCATCGCGCTTCTTCTAGGTGCGATCGGCGGGTTCCTCGTCTACTTCGCGTTGCATGTATGGGGCGACACCGCCACCTTGGTTACATTCGGAATCGGTTTGGTCCTGCTATTCATCGCTGGCATCATGCTTTATTACCGGGTGCCCGTTTCCCGCGTGCTCGAATTCTTTGGCGTTGGCTCTTGGTGGGGTTAGCGTATTGCTTACCGGCAAGGAGATGGTGGGTTGGCAACAGAATGACATGACATGCAAAGCCGCCCTCGTCGCGGCCGCAGCATAAGTCCGCTTTGTCCCGCGCTGCGGACATTCACGAACGGCGGTTCATCTGGCAGCAACAAGGCTTGTCACGCCTGACCGCAGGACTCGTTTGACTGGGTGTCGACGCTTTCGCAAACTGTATCCGTCC
>JAAAPD010000055.1 GCA_009908505.1 Alphaproteobacteria bacterium
AGGCCGTGATCGAGGACCGGATGACATGGCCGGTGTCGTGCATGAGCCGCACGAAGGTGACGGGCCGTTCCTCCAGCCAGGTGGCCCGATCAAGCGCCAGGATCGCCGCCCCCGGGGCGACATCCAGCAATTCAGCCGTTTGCGGATCGACCGACAGGGCGTGGATCGACAGTTCGCTGCGCGTGAAGGGCACGTTTTCCAGCAACCATTCATTCGGACTCTTGGCGTGGAAATCAGCCGCGGCTGCATCGGGCACGGTTTCCGGGTCGATCCAGCGATCTTCCAGCACATGCGGCCGGCCGTCGGCCCGGTGCAGCGCGACCACGTGGACGAGGTGCGGCGCGTCCCGCCGTTCCATTCCCTTGGCCACGTGGGGCGGTGCCGGACTGCCCGACCTGGCCAGCAACTCGTAGTCGTAGCGTTGCCCCGCCGTCTCGACCTCTTTGCGGATCAGCGGAATGTCCAGTACCGCCCGCCCGGTCGGGTGCAGGGCGACGCGGGTGCCCGAACGGCGCTTGCGTTCAAGCAGCCCGGCCTCGGCCAGGTCGCGCAATGCGCGGTTCACCGTGGCCCGCGCGCAGCCGAATTCGCGGGCAAGGTCCGCCTCGAAGGGGATTGCATCACCCGGTTTCCACGCCCGGGTGCGAATGCGGCGCTGCACCTCGGCGCGCACGCCTTGCCAGGTTTTTTTCTCGGGCTTGGTCATGCGCCTTGTCTAAGCGGTTCGACGGCCTTGCGGTAGGCGTCGGTCAGCTGGTCCCGGGCGATGTGGCGTCCGTCCTGTACCACGTGTCGTCCCGCCGCCCAGACATCCCGTACCGACCGGTCGTCGCGGGCGAAGACGAAGCTGTCGAGCAGCCGGTCACTGTCAAGATCGGCCAGGTCCGGATGGCCCGTGTCCAGCGACAGGATGTCGGCCCACTGGCCGGCTGCGAGAGCACCCGAGGCCCGCCCGGCGGACCGCGCGCCGCCCGTTGCCGCCAAGTCCAGAAGCCGTCGCCCGGTCGATCCTGCGTCATCGGCCAGCGCGGCACGGCTGTGATCGCGCAGGCGCTGGGAATACTCGAGCTGGCGCAGCTCCTCGGTCAGCGAGATACGGATACTGCTGTCCGAGCCGATGGCCAGCCGTCCGCCGTTGGCCAGCCAGCGCACACCGTCGAAGATCCCGTCGCCCAAGCTGGCCTCGGTGATCGGGCAAAGCACCGCTTGTGCACCGGTTCGGGCCAGTGCCTTGGTTTCGTGGGGCTGCATGCGGGTGCAATGGACGAAATTCCAGCGCGGGTCCGGCCCGATATTGTCCAGCACCCATTCCACCGGTCGTGCGCCCAACGCCGCAAGAACCTCGTCGACCTCTGCCTGTTGTTCGGCCAGATGCATGTGAACCGGCCCACCGCCGGCCAGGCCGGCGATGACGGGCAGGTCACCTGGTGCGACCGCGCGCAGGGAATGCGGCGCCGTGCCGAAGACCCAATCGGCGGGTCCGGCCTCGACCGCCTGCCGCGCCGTTTCGCATAGCGCGGCGAAACGGTCCGGGTCGTTGCCAAAGCGCCGCTGGCCGCCTTCCAGAATGCGCCTGTCGCACCCGCCGAACTGGTAATGGACCGGCAGCAGGGTCAAGCCGATCCCGGTGTCGTGGGCGGCGGCGGCGATGCGGCGCGACATTTCGGCGATATCGTCATAGGGCCGCCCGTCGGGGCCGTGATGTAGGTAATGGAACTCGGCGACGCCGGCATAGCCTGCCTCCAGCATTTCCATCTGGACGAAACCGGCGATGGCCTGCACCTGGTCGGGGTCCAGCCGCTCGAGGAAGCGATACATCAGCCGCCGCCAGGTCCAGAAACTGTCCTGCCCAGCGGGGCCGCGCACCTCGGTCAGCCCGGCCATGGCCCGCTGAAAGGCGTGAGAGTGCGCGTTGACAGGGGCCGGGACCAGGCAGGCATGGGGCCGCGCGCCGGGCGTCCGGCCCGGTGCCAACGTCGCGATCCGTCCATCATGACCGATGTGCAGGGTCATGTCCCGTTGCCAACCATCGGGGGTCAGGATCCTGTCGGCCCAAAGCTCTTGCATGGCATTTCCCGCATTGACTCGAAATTATGTGCAGACATAATTCCGGAACAGGACAGCCGAAACAAGCCCGGATTCGAGGATGCTTCTGACGAATATCCAAGTCGCGACCATGGATGGCGATGGCTATGGCCTGATCCCGGATGCCGTGATCGCGATGGACAACGGGCGCATCGACTGGGTCGGCCCGCGCGCCGACTTGCCCGGCGACATGGCTGGGCAGGACAGCCGCGATCTTGACGGGCGGCTGGTCACGCCGGGGCTGATCGACTGCCACACCCACTTGGTCCATGGCGGCGACCGTGCGCGTGAATTCGAGATGCGACTGGAAGGTGCCAGCTACGAGGAGATCGCCCGCGCCGGGGGCGGGATTCTGTCCACGGTGCGCGACACCCGCGCGGCCAGTGTCGAGGATCTGGTCGCGGCGGCCTTGCCGCGCCTTGACGCGCTGCTGGCCGAGGGCGTTTGCACGGTCGAGGTCAAGTCCGGCTACGGTCTGGATGTCGAGACAGAACTTACCATGCTGCGCGCGGCCCGTGCGCTGGAACGGCATCGCAAGGTTCGGGTCGTGACCTCTTTCCTGGGGGCCCACGCCATCCCGCCGGACTATGACGGGCGGGCCGATGACTATCTCGAAGTGGTCTGCCTGCCGGCCCTGCGCGCCGCCCATGACGAAGGGTTGGTCGACGCGGTGGACGGGTTCTGCGAGGGCATCGCCTTCACCCCCGCCCAGATCGGGCAGGTCTTCGAGGCGGCGCAGGCGCTGGGCCTCCCGGTCAAGCTTCATGCCGAGCAATTGTCGCACCTCGGCGGCGCGGCCTTGGCGGCGCGTTACGGCGCGTTGTCGGCCGATCACGTGGAATACGCCACCGAGGACGACGCCCGCGCGCTGGCCCGGTCGGGCAGCGTCGCGACGCTTTTGCCCGGGGCATTCTACACCTTGCACGAGACGCAGCTGCCCCCGGTCGCGGCCTTCCGCGGTCACGGCGTGCCCATAGCGCTGGCCACCGATGCCAATCCGGGCTCGTCGCCACTGTTCTCGCTTTTGCTGGCCATGAACATGGGCTGCACGTTGTTCCGCCTGACCCCGCAAGAGGCCCTGTGCGGCACCACGCGCCACGCCGCCCTTGCGCTGGGGTTGACGGAGGCGGGGCGGATCGCACCGGGGATGCGCGCCGATTTGGCCGTCTGGGACGTGGGGCACCCGGCGGAACTGCCCTATCGCATCGGTTTCAACCCGCTGCATCACCGCTGGTTCGACGGAGAGATCGCATGATCCTTGTTCCCGGTCAGACCACGCTGTCCCAGTTGGAAACCATCTGGCGCGATGGTGAAACGGCCCGGTTGGACGCCGCGTCGGCCGGCGCGATCAACGCGTCGCGCGACCAGGTGGCGCAGGCCGCGGCGGGCGAGGCGGCAATCTATGGCGTCAATACCGGCTTCGGCAAGCTCGCCTCGGTCAAGATCGCCGCGTCGGACACGGACCAATTGCAACGCAACCTCGTGCTCAGCCACAGCTGCGGGGTGGGCGACCCGCTGGATGCGGCCACGACCCGGCTGATGCTGGTGCTGAAACTGCTGTCGCTGGGGCGAGGCGCCTCGGGCGTCGCACCGGAAACGGTGGCCTTGATCGAGGCGATGCTGGACAGGGGCGTCACCCCGGTGATTCCGTCGCAAGGGTCGGTCGGAGCCTCGGGCGACTTGGCCCCGCTGGCCCACATGGCGGCGGTCATGATCGGCGAGGGCGAGGCGATGGTCGAGGGCCGGACCATGCCGGGCGCCGCGGCGCTGAACGCGGCGGGCCTGGCCCCTGTGACGCTTGGCCCGAAAGAGGGGCTGGCGCTGATCAACGGCACGCAGTTTTCCACCGCTTGTGCGCTCGTGGGGCTGTTCCGGGCATGCGACGCACTGCGGGCGGCTGTCGCTGTCTCGGCCCTGTCGACCGACGCGATCATGGGGTCGACCGCGCCACTGGCCGAGGAAATCCACACCCTGCGCGGCCAGCCGGGCCAGATCGAGGTCGCCCGCGCCATGCGCGCCCTGCTGGCCGGGTCCGAGATCCGTGAAAGCCACCGCGAGGATGACGCCCGCGTGCAGGACCCCTACTGCATCCGCTGCCAGCCGCAGGTGACGGGCGCGGCGCTGGACCTTCTGCGCTTCGCCGCTCGCACGTTGGAGATCGAGGCCAATGCCGTCACCGACAACCCGCTGGTCCTGACCGTGGCGGGGCGCATCGTCTCGGGTGGGAATTTCCATGCCGAGCCGGTCGCCTTCGCCGCCGACCAGATCGCCCTGGCCCTGTCCGAGATCGGCGCGATTTCCCAGCGCCGCATCGCGCTGATGGTGGACCCGACGCTTAGCTTCGATCTGCCGCCTTTCCTGACGCCCGAACCGGGGCTGAATTCCGGCCTGATGATCGCCGAGGTCACGAGCGCGGCGTTGATGAGCGAGAACAAGCACCTGGCTAATCCATGTTCCACGGACAGCACGCCGACCTCGGCCAACCAGGAGGATCATGTCAGCATGGCGGCCCATGGCGCACGACGCCTGGCACGGATGGGCGACAACCTGTTCCGGATCATCGGGATCGAGGCGATGTGCGCCGCGCAGGGCGTGGAATTTCGCGCGCCCTTGCGCACAAGCCGCCCGCTGCAGGGCGTTCTGGCCCGGCTGCGGGCGCAGGTGCCGGCCGTGGCGCAGGATCGCTACCTTGCCCCCGATATCGAGGCCGCCGCGGCACTTGTGGCCGATCGCGGCCTGATCGAGGGGCTGGACCTTCCGGGGCTGTGTCCATGACCCCGGTGACGGTCACGCGAGGGGGTGGCCCGGTGGTCCTGGGCATTCCCCATGCGGGCACCTGGCTGCCCGAGGATGTGGCAGCGGCGCTGAATGACCGGGGCCGGGCGCTGGCCGATACCGATTGGAACGTGGATCGGCTTTACGAGGGGCTTTTGCCCGGGGCGACAACCGTGCGCGCGTCCTTTCATCGCTACGTCGTGGACGCCAATCGCGACCCGTCGGGGGCCAGCCTCTATCCCGGTCAGAACACGACCGGCCTTGTGCCGCTGACCGATTTCGACGGCGCGCCGATCTGGCACCGGCCCCCCGATGCCGCCCGGATCGAGAGCCGCCGCGCAGCCTGGCACGCCGCCTATCACGCCGCCCTGGCGGAGGAAATCGACCGGGTGCGGGCCTCGCATGGCGTGGCGATCCTCTATGATTGCCATTCGATCCGGTCGCGTATTCCGCACCTTTTCGAAGGCCGCTTACCGAATTTCAACATCGGCACCAATGACGGCGGGTCCTGCGCCCCCGGGATCGAAGCGGCGGTTGCGGAAATCTGCGCGGGCGCCGAGGGCTATTCGACGATGACCAACGGCCGCTTCAAGGGCGGCTGGACGACGCGCCAGTACGGCCAGCCCGGTGACGGAATTCACGCGATCCAGATGGAACTGGCCCAGTCCACCTACCTGGCCGACGAGGCCGCGCCCTGGTCCTATGATGGCGTCAAAGCGGCCCGGTTGCGCCCGATCCTGCAAAACATCCTTGAAACCCTGGCCGACATGGCCCCGCGTCTGAAAGGCTGACCCATGAGCGATCCCCGACACAACCTGCGCGACATCTACCCCCCCATCGGCCCCGAGATCAGTACAAATAGCTGGTTGACCGAGGCACCGCTGCGCATGCTGATGAACAACCTGCACCCGGACGTGGCGGAGAACCCGCACGAGTTGGTCGTCTATGGCGGGATCGGCCGCGCCGCCCGCACCTGGGAGGATTTCGACCGTATTGTCGAGACATTGAGACGGCTGGAGGCGGACGAGACACTTTTGGTGCAATCGGGCAAGCCCGTGGGGGTGTTCCGCACCCATGCGGACGCCCCGCGCGTGCTGATCGCCAATTCCAACCTGGTGCCGCACTGGGCCACCTGGGACCATTTCAACGAACTCGATCGCAAGGGCCTGATGATGTATGGCCAGATGACCGCCGGGTCGTGGATCTATATTGGCACCCAGGGCATCGTGCAGGGCACATTCGAGACCTTCGCCGAGGCCGGGCGCCAGCACTACGATGGCGACCTCTCGGGGCGCTGGGTGCTGACGGCCGGGCTGGGCGGCATGGGCGGGGCACAGCCCCTGGCCGCGGTGTTCGCCGGGGCCTGCTGCCTGGCCGTGGAATGCGACGAAAGCCGCATCGATTTTCGCCTGCGCACCCGCTACCTGGACGAAAAGGCCACCAGCCTGGACGAGGCACTGGAAATGATCGAGAGCTGGACCGAGGCGGGCGAGGCGAAATCCGTCGGACTTCTGGGAAATGCCGCCGAGATCGTGCCGGAAATCCAAGCCCGCGGCATTCGCCCCGACATCGTCACCGACCAGACCAGCGCCCATGACCCCGTGAACGGCTACCTGCCGTTGGGCTGGAGCATGGCGCAGTGGAAGGACATGCGCGAAAGCGATCCGGTGGCGGTGGAACAGGCCGCGCGCGCTAGCATGAAGACCCACGTGGCCGCCATGGTCGCCTTTCACGAGGCCGGGGTTCCGACGGTCGATTACGGAAACAACATCCGCCAGGTCGCGCTGGACGAGGGGCTGGAAAACGCCTTTGCCTTCCCGGGTTTCGTGCCGGCCTATATCCGCCCGCTCTTCTGCCGCGGGGTGGGGCCGTTCCGGTGGTGCGCCCTGTCGGGCGATCCCGAGGATATCCGCAAGACCGACGCGAAGATGAAAGAGCTGTTCCCCGACCATGCCGACCTGCATCGCTGGCTGGAGATGGCGGGCGAGCGGATCGCCTTCCAGGGCCTGCCGGCCCGGATCTGCTGGATCGGACTGGGCGAACGCCACAAGGCCGGGCTGGCCTTCAACGAGATGGTCCGAAACGGCGAACTGTCCGCCCCAATTGTGATCGGGCGCGACCACCTCGACAGCGGCTCGGTCGCCAGCCCGAACCGCGAAACCGAGGCGATGGCCGACGGCTCCGACGCTGTGTCGGACTGGCCATTGCTGAACGCGCTTCTTAACACGGCGAGCGGTGCTACCTGGGTCAGCCTGCACCACGGCGGCGGCGTCGGCATGGGTTTTTCCCAGCATTCGGGCATGGTCATCTGCTGCGATGGAACGGAAGATGCCGACCGGCGGTTGGAACGTGTGCTCTGGAACGACCCGGCCACGGGCGTCATGCGCCACGCCGATGCCGGCTACGACATTGCCCGGGACTGCGCCAGGGACCACGCCCTTGATCTGCCGGGGATCGAGTGAGGTCTATCCGGAAGGGTTTGGAGCCGAGTACCAAGATCCAACCGGTGTACACAGATTCGCAATACCTCGGATATGAATGAAAACATTGAGTTTCGTGTTTAGAGAAATCTGCCGAATGCTGAGGAATAGGCCCCGAATGCCCAGAGGCTG
Source organism: Alphaproteobacteria bacterium (assembly GCA_009908505.1). Taxonomy (GTDB): domain Bacteria; phylum Pseudomonadota; class Alphaproteobacteria; order Rhodobacterales; family Rhodobacteraceae; genus Salibaculum. The sequence goes on from JAAAPD010000055.1 coordinate 7,473, forward strand.
TGCGGCGACGCGGTTCAATGGCCGACGTCGTTTGACGCCAACAGACTCGCCCAACGACGATCTACAAACGACACCGTGAGTGTTGGAATACATTAGCGGCTTTTTCGATACCTTCACAGAGCTTGTGCCGTGGCGAGATTTCGGAAATTTTTCAAATTTTCAGGGTTTTACAGGGTGCCTATTGCGGAAATGCGTGCGCGTTTCCGATCACCAGATGTCCTTGTCCGTCGCGAAATCCATGGTTTCCGTTTGCGCCGTGCTGGTCGTCGGTGTTCATCAGTGTCCACCGGCGATGTTGAATAAGTGAGAGAGAGTTACCCAGACCCCTTCGGTATGGAGGAAGCAGTATCTGCGCAAAAGCGGACGCATTGGCGGCCGAAAATGCGATTTGGGGGACCTAAACGGAATTTTGCGGGATCAAATCCAACCACGTCGTATGGCGCGTGCCACGGCAGCCGTGCGGTTTGGAGCGTCGAGCTTGTTCTGGGCGCGCCGCAGATATTCCCGAACGCTGCGATCGGATAAGCATAGCGCGTCGGCCACGTTTCCGGTCTGGGCGCCCTCGGCGTAAAGTGACAGGACCTGCACTTCGCGGACCGACAATGCGGGCCCTTCGCCGATATCGGTCAAGAGCGCCAAGAAGGCCTGGCCCGCTATTTGCAGCACCCGCGCGTGTGCTCGCAAGTAGCGCCCGACCTCGGCGCGATCCTCGTCACCCCATGCGGAAAGGATCGAAACCCGGCCCGACGCAGGGCTGACAAGTGGTAGCGCAAGCGCGTGATACTGGCCCTGTGTCTCGACCAGATGCCGGCATAGTGGCGTGAAAGCGGTCTTGCTGGCTCGGTCGAGGTATTCGCGATGCGCGATGATCAGCGGCGTGCTTGACCGCGCCAAAAACATAAGGGTTGGTTTGAGGTGCTGAAAGTCGGGGTCAAAGGAGGTGCGCAGGTCGCCACAAAAACCTTTCAGCTTGGTGTCATAAGACCGATCCCAAACGTGACCGAAGGAGTGACGCGGTTTCCGAAACGGGTTCTCGGCCCGCAGGTCCAGGCCATCATGCAGTGCCGTGCGCGACAATCCTTGCCGGGCGAGCTGCCCGGAGAAGGCACCCCAGGCCGATTGCTCATCCTTTGCGTCGGTCACGGCGTCGGCCATGTCCATGATATCGAGGCCGCTCATCATGAAGATGAGCATAAGAGGTCCGCGACGTGTCGTCAAAACCGCCTACTTGATCGGCGCTTCGAATTTCCATGATCTTGGGGGTATGCTGCGTTCAATCCTTCGTTTGCCAGTAGGCTTCATGCTCGGCGTCTTGGCGCTCTCGATGGTTGGCGGGCCGGCAACCGCCCAGGTCGACGCCATCTGCGGCGATGACAGCACCTTGACCAAGGCTGAACTGGAAAGCGTTCTGATCGGAGCCTATTCCGTCGGGTTGGGCCCGGGCTACGTGCTCGCGGGAGGCATGGTCATTCCGCACCCGGCGCAGCCAGCTCCGGAAATTGGCCGTATCGACATGATCGGAGATCAGCTGTCGCTTGTGCCGCAGGGCGGTGTGGGCGTCACGCTGGATCTCGACTGGGTGGAGGATGAAACTTGGCGGTTCGACCGCGCCCCTGATCTTCCGGATGGTGTGCAGGTGGCACTGGGCCAGTCCTTGCCGATTCTGCCGTTCGACAGCGAAACGCTCGGCCTTCGCGTCGGCTGCCCGATCAACGACTTGCCGAGGCTTGTCGGGACCGGGGTGGTGGCCGTCGATGGTGTGCCGATGCACTTTACCTACCGGCTGATGGTCGTGGGGCGAAACCAGCTGGCGGGCTTCCAGGAGGTCCGTGCCACTGTCCGCGGACAGCCGGTGTTCGAGCGCCGCCCGGTTCGGATGCTCACCACGGTCGATCCGGCCGAAAACGATTGAAAGGAGACCGAATTGAACCGCTTCAAGCTATCCGTAATTGCCTCCCTCGCCTTCTTGTTTTCATGCGATGCGCCGCAGGCGACCCAGACCGCGGAAGCCAGTCGTGACGCTGTCGTCTTCAGTATCCGGCAGGTGCCCGAGGGCGACAGTTGCCGGACGGTCTTCCCAGTAACCTATCCCGCGGATGTTCGCCCGCATGAAATCGCGTTTCCGTTCGAGGCGGTGGACAACCCTTGGGGCCGGGACCGCACGCTCTCGATTCCGTTCCCGCCCGACCACACACATGAAATCGTCCGTAGTGCCGACGGGACCGTCAGCACCATCGCCGGCACGACGGCCAATGGCTGTGCGCCCCGGACATGGGACTTCGATGCCAGTGGATGTGTCTCGGGCAATTGCCCTCCGATCCGCTTCGTCGAAAGCGACCAGATGGGAACGATCACGATGCGCAGGACCGGAGGCTAGGCCATGCGGCTGGCGATGATTCCGCCTGTCATCATCTTGGGTCTCGCGCCGATTTTCGCAAGCGTCGCGACAGCCGACGATTGGGCTGCCATCGGTGAGGGGGCCCTGACTATCGATGGCGATACCGAGGTGTGGTGGGTGCCGGAGATGGAGACCCTTGGCGGCGGGTGGCAGCTGGAGGGGAGCGGTGTGTTGAGCTTTTTGAGGGCCGAGGCCTATCCGGCTCCGATTGGTGAACCCGCGATGCCGAAGCCGCATTTGCGGATCGAGATCATGGCGCCCGCGCTTCAGCCCCGTCTGACGGAGGTGCTGTGGACCCCCGCGGAGGGGGTGGCGCACATCTCGCGACAAGGCGATGTCAACGTGCGAGAGACGGACATGGGGTGGGCGATCTTATTTCAGGCCGAAGTGGTCCCGCTCGACCCCGCGACCTACGAACCCGTTTCGGGCGCCGCGGGGGTGCTGATCAGCGGCGATTTCGAGTTGACCCGCCCTTAGGGGTCCGGGCGCTCCACCGATGCTGCCGGCAATCTTATCGAGGCGAACATCGCGTCGAGGGCGTGCTGCATCTCCGCATCGTCGATCCGGGCCATCCCACCGATCTCGATATGCAGCCTCTCGGCCCCGAGCCAGATCTGACGCGTGGCGACATCGGCGCTGAACTTGGGAACGACGGGCGTGCCGGTATCCGCCCCGACCTTGCCGAAGACAAACGTGGAACCGCCTTTGGGGATCCGTCGCGCGATGGAAAAACCGGTCATCCCGCCCATTTCGACCGTCTCGTTGGTCTCGATCACCTCTTTCCCCCATTCCATGGACCACGGGTCCTCCAGCGTTTCCGCCAAGGTCCGCCGCAATGGGCCTTCGTGGATTGCCAGCCTCAGCCCGGCATCCTTTGCACCCTTCACGATCAGGATGTTCCAGTCGCCACCATCGCCGGCGTGCCGCAGCGGCCCGGGCCTGTCGAAGCGCTTGAGCAGAGTCACGCCGAACAGCCGCAGCGGCCCGCGCCTGTCAAGTCGGACCGACGCGCTCCAGTCCTCGGGGACATCGATGCTCAGACCGCTGCCGGGATGGCGGATCCGGGTGATCCCCTCCAGTGGTGCGCCGTTCTCGGTCCCCGGCCCGGCCGCCGCGCGAAGGCGTGTCGCGGCCTCGCGCCAGCGGTCGCCGAAGGCATCCTCCAGCCAGGCGTTCAGTTCGTCACGTTCGGAGTCGAGGCGGGCCGAATTGGTGTAGATCCGCGTGAATGGCGTTCGCTCGTGGCCGGTGACCAGGGCCAGCCGCCGCGGCGCGCGACCGCCCGTCGGCGAATTCCGCGGCCTGATGTCGAGTTCGACGCGGCTGACGGGCTTCAGCGCGGCCACACGCCGTCGGCGGCCCGTCGGCGTGACCTGGTCGAAGCGGACTTCGCCGGCGGTCGTGTCGAACTCGATCCGCTCCCAAAGGGTCACGCTCAACACGACCCGGATGATCACGGTCGCCATGAACAGGGTCGCCCACATCATCCATGGCTCTTCCCAGCCGGTCTGAAGATAGATGGCAACAGGGGCGGCCAGTAACGCAAGAGAGACGATGATGTTGCCCGGTTTCCATCCGCCGATGAAGAGATGCGTTGGACTTTTCTTGATGATATGCATGACTGCCCTTTCGTACGCAAAACCTTAGTGCGGCGCGGATGCATTGATCGACCCGGCCCGAGCGGGAATGCGCGTCATTCGGGCCAGTAGGACCATTGCGCCTCGGTCGGTATCGCGTCGATGATACGCAGGCTGCGCACGCGGGCTGCGGACACTCCCCCGGGGAAGGTCTCGATCTCGTCCACCGCCACCTCAAGAAAATTTCAGCCGGCCTCCAGGGACATGTCAAGACGCGTCGTCTGCTCGAAACGGGTCTTGCCGTCAGGATAGGCATGGGACGTGCAGACCCCTGTGATTTCGGCCGTTCCCGGCGTGAAAATCCATTGTTAGGAGCGCCCGGCCGCGAGTGGCCCACCGTTTCCGAAATGGGCGGCGACGTCGTCCGTCGTGGCAAGGATCACACCGCCTTTGATTTCCCGCGCGTTCGACGGGCGCACATATTGCAAGGTCGTGGTGATGGCGTATGGCAAGTCGGGGTTCGAGTTGGTTTCGCCGCCATCTGCACAGCTGAAGACCTGCGACAGCCGCTGGGGCAGTTCGACATCGCCGGGCAAATCGAGCGTGACGGTCCCGTTCGCGGTCACCCGTCCGGCCACCCGCGGCACCTTACCGACCTGCCAGAACAGCAGGTCGGCCGCGCCGCCCGGCCAGTTTTTGACCTTGCCGGAAGCGTCCTGAGCGCTGACGGCGCTGGCCAGATGCAGGGCGAGCAAGCTGACCAGGACGCGCAGCGCGTTGTGCCTCGGACAGAAGCTCATGTCGGCAATCCCTCTCGGTCACGACATCAATTCATTGATATCAAAGATTTGTAGCCTAGAAAGTCGTCAATCCTGACGACGCTGGCCAAGCCTATCGGTCGATCAAGGAAGCAGTCGCTTTGCTACGACCTTTGCTCTTAGAAGAACCACCAGAGGATCGAATGGCACAGCCGGTTGGACGGCTTCGGTTGTTTCTTGATCGTCTATTCGTATGTCAGCGACAGGACTTGCGTTTAAACGGCTGGGTCCAATCCCGGTTGCGGCAAGATCGGGCGGAAAATCCATTTGGGATACGGCCCCGACCGGTTCCCAAGCATCGGGCCATCTCGGATCCGTGCATTGCGGAACCGTGATCTCGACAATCCGTGTGTCCATCGGTTTGGAACTGGCCCTCTCTCAGGTTGGACCACCAGTATCCCGGGCTCAGATCATTTGGCGCAGGACTGCCCTTTGTTTGTGCTGAGCAATGGAGCGCGCCGGTTCATTTGCTCGGTCTTGCCAGCGAGATGATGAGGGCGCGATAGAACTAGGCCACCTGAAGCCGAAACTTCAGGTCTCGGTCTTGCCACATGGCCATGTTGCGCAAGTTGCGGACAGGACAAGAGATTCCTATGCTGTCCAAATATTTTCTCCACGGATCCCGCGGGGACAATCTCCATGGTTTCAGTCGCTTAGAGGTCTTGCCAAGACTGGTGCTTAGACGAGAGCCATCGTCTGGACACTGCGGCGCTAGCGAGAATGCCGACTAACCCATCGAAATCGAATGGAGGCGAGTACCGGAATCGAACCGGTGTACACGGATTTGCAATCCAGATTTATATCAAGCAAAATCAGCATGTTAAGTGTTCAAAATTCACTGAACCGAGGGGTGAACAGACCGCGAAAGTTTCAACGCTCTGGGGGCGGATTCAAAATGAAATAGGCCCCGACGCAGCGGCAACTGCGAGCGGGGCCATCAGAAAAAAAGCAGATCAGCTTTCCTCGGTTGATACCACAAACGCAGTAGGCGACGCAATCTTGAGTACCCCTCTATTTGGCGCAGGAGGGGGCCAATGAGCTGGCGTATCGCGAACGAATGCGCAGAGCGCCGCTTTGGCAGCGCCGCGCGCAAGCAGATCATCATGTTCCTTGCCGACAAGGCGAGTGACGACGGGTCAGGTATCTGGTGCTCGAAAGGCACCATCCAGCGCCACACAGAACTGGGCGAGACGACCGTTAAACGGATCATTTCCGAGTTTCTGCGGGAGGGGATTCTGGTCGAAACCGGACGCCGTCCCTGCCGCAACGGCTACACCGTCGTTTACCGCATCGTGATCCATAAAATCCGCATGCTCGAACCTACCGCAGAGCCCGATATCGACACGGGGTCCACGGTGGACCCCGTCCAGCCTGAACCCGGTACGGGGTCCACAGTGGACGGGGTAGGGGGTCCACGGTGGACCCCAAACCATCCTAAAACCATCCATAAACCACCTACGCGCGAGAGCGCGCGCGAGGCGGCGGCGGAGGTTGAGGATAGA
>JAAAPD010000007.1 GCA_009908505.1 Alphaproteobacteria bacterium
ACGGCGACAGCCGTGGCGGTGGTGGCGGGTATGGCGGCGGCGCACCGGCAGGCCCGTCCGACATGGATGACGAAATCCCCTTCTGATCGGGCCTCGCCTGACCACGAAAGCCCGCCTTGTGCGGGCTTTTTGCTGTTCAACGGCCCGTAAACCGGCTTGGTTGCGCTAACTTCGCGATGTTGCGCGCTAACTTCATTGTTTTGCCGCAAATAGCGGATTAACCCCGTTTTCGACACCAAGACAGGACAGGAGCAGCCACCATGCGCGCAACCCGCATCGTTCAGAAGATACTTGCCAATTACGAAGGCGAAACCCCCGGCGTGAAGGCCAACCTGTGCCGTATGCTGATGAACGGCAAGCTGGGCGGCAGCGGCAAGATGATTATCCTGCCCGTGGACCAGGGGTTCGAGCATGGCCCCGCGCGCAGCTTTGCCCCGAACCCGGCAGGATATGACCCGCATTACCACTACCAACTGGCGATTGATGCCGGTCTGACCGCCTATGCCGCCCCGCTTGGCCCGCTGGAAGCCGGTGCCGACACGTTCGCGGGCCAGATCCCGACCATCCTGAAGGTCAACAGCGCCAATTCGCTGATGTCGGGCACGGCGGGCAAGAACCAGGCGATCACGGCCTCCGTGGATGATGCGCTGCGGTTGGGGTGTTCCGCCATCGGGTTCACCATCTACCCGGGCAGCGATTGCGCGATCGAGATGTTCGAGGAAATCGTCGAGATGCGCCGCGAAGCCGCCGCCAAGGGTATTGCCAGCGTCATCTGGTCCTATCCGCGCGGCGAGGCTGTCAGCAAGGACGGCGAGACCGCCATCGACGTCGCCGCCTATGCCGCGCATATCGCGGCGCTTCTGGGCGCGCATGTCATCAAGATAAAGCTGGGCACCGATCACCTGATGCTGCCAGAGGCCAAGAAGGTTTACGAAGACCAGCAGATCGACATCGCCACGCAGGCCGCCCGCGTGAAGCATTGCGTGCAATCGTCGTTTAACGGTCGTCGCCTGATCGTGTTTTCAGGCGGGGCGGCCAAAGGGGCCGATGCCGTGTTCGACGATGCCCGCGCCATCCGCGACGGTGGCGGCAACGGGTCGATCATCGGGCGCAACAGCTTCCAGCGCTCGCGCGAGGACGCGCTGGAAATGCTGGGCAAGCTGGTCGAAATTTACAAAGGCAAGGCGTAACGCCAAAGCCCGAACGCCAATGCTGTTCATCGGCCCCGCCCGTTACGGCGGGGCCGTTTTCTTTTGTCACAGGGTCGCGTTCACCGCCCCACCATCAAGCAGCAGGTTCTGCCCCACGATGAACCCGGCATATTGCGAGCACAGGAACGCGCAGGCCGCGCCGAATTCGGCGGCGGTGCCGTAGCGCCCGGCGGGGATGGTGCCCTCGCGCTTGGTGCGGGCCTCGGCGGGGGTGATCCCGTCGGCCTTGGCCACACCGCCATCGAGCGCGGTAGCGCGGTCGGTGTCGTGGATTCCGGGCAGCAGGTTGTTGATGACAACGCCCTTGCCCGCCACCTGCCGCGAGGTGCCCGCGACGTAGCCGGTCAGCCCCGCGCGCGCGGCATTCGACAGGCCCAGGACCGGGATGGGCGATTTCACCGATTGCGAGGTGATGTTGACCACCCGTCCCCAGCCCCGGTCGATCATGCCCGGCACCAGCGCCTTTATCAGCGCGATCGGCGCCAGCATGTTGGCGTCGAGGGCTGCGATGAAATCATCGCGCGCCCAATCGGTCCACATCCCCGGCGGCGGGCCGCCTGCGTTATTGACCAGGATATCCACGTCGCCCGCCGCGGCCAGCACCTGCGTGCGGCCTTCTTCCGTGGTGATATCGGCGGCGATCGTCACCACCTCGACCCCATGCGCCGCGCGAATGGCGGCTGCCGTTTCTTCCAGCGCGTCCGCCCCGCGCGCGTTCATCACCAGATTCACGCCCTCGGCGGCCAATGCCGCGGCGCAGCCGCGCCCCAGCCCCTTCGAACTTGCACAAACCAGTGCCCGTTTGCCAGCGATTCCCAGATCCATGTCGACCTTCCCGTTCGTTCACCTGTGCAGGGGTAGCACTTGCCCGGCCCAAGTGGAAGCGGCGCGCAGCCCCTGTATATGTCGCTGTGAGACAAATTCGTGTCGCCGGGGTTGCATGTCCCCCCATGGACCGTGTTAGCGTAAAGATGCAAAGTTAAATAACATAAAACATGGAGGGACCATGTATCGGAAAGTCATCTTTCCGGTCGATCTGTCACATATCGACCATTTGACCAAGGCGCTGGACACCGCGGCCGACCTTGCGAAACACTACAATGCGGAGATCTGCTATGTCGGCGTGACGGGCACGGCCCCCGCGCCCGGCGCGCACAGCCCCGCCGAATACGCCGAGAAACTGGCCAAACTGGCGGCAGACCAGGCTGCGGCGCATGGCGTGACCACCTCGTCCAAGGCCTGCACCAGCCCCGACCCCAGCATTGACACCGACAAGACGTTGATGACGGCGATCAAGGACCTGGGTGGCGACCTGGTGGTGATGCAGACCCATGCGCCAAGCGCGATGGACTATATCTGGGCCGGGCATGGCGACACGATCGCCGCGCATGCCGATGTGTCGGTATTCCTGGTACGCTGAGCACAGCCCGTAACCCCTTGCCGCCCGTTCGGGTGGCCAAGAAGGAGAAATTGAATGTCGCAAGAAGACACTGACATCGAAGCGATCCCGGAGCCCGAAGGGGCGTCCGAGGTGATCGACACCGATTACGAGATCGGTCAAGACAATATTACGCCCAAGGTCGGCCCGTTCGGGCTGGATATTCACAACCCGGTTTTCGTCATTTCGGGGCTTGTCGTGGTGGCTTTCGTCATCCTGACGCTGATGTTCCAAAGCTCGGTCGGTCCGGCCTTCAGCGCGATGCGCGGGTTCCTGACCTCGACCTTCGACTGGTTCTTCCTGTCGGCGGCGAACGTCTTTGTCATCGTTTGCCTCGGCATCCTCATCTCGCCCCTGGGCAAGGTGCGCATCGGCGGCGTCGATGCGACGCCGGATTACAGCTACCTGGGCTGGTTCGCGATGCTGTTCGCCGCGGGCATGGGCATTGGCCTGATGTTCTTCGGCGTGCTGGAACCGGTCTACTATTTCGGCACCCCGTGGGGCGATAACCCGCTGGGCGGCGATCTGGGCATCGTCGAAGGCGCGATCGCCGACCCGGAGACGGTCGAATCCGCGCGGCGTCTGGCCATGGCCTCGACAATTTTCCACTGGGGTCTGCACCCATGGGCGATTTACGCCATCGTGGCGCTGTCGCTGGCACTGTTCGCCTACAACAAGGGCCTGCCGCTGACCGTGCGCTCGATCTTCTACCCCATCTTCGGCGAGAAGATCTGGGGCTGGCCGGGCCACATCATCGACATCCTGGCGGTGTTCGCGACCATCTTCGGTCTGTCGACCTCGCTTGGCCTTGGGGCACAACAGGCGTCCGCGGGTCTGGGCTTCGTTCTGGGTATGCCGGATCTGGGTGCAAGCATCACCACGTCGCTGGTGTTGATAGGGCTCATCACGGCCATGGCGCTGGTTTCGGTGCTGCGCGGCCTGGACGGCGGCGTCAAGATCCTGTCCGAAGTCAACATGGGCCTTGCACTGCTGTTGATGTTCTTCGTGCTGCTGGTCGGGCCGACATTGGTCCTGCTGGGCAACGTGCTGGGCAATGTCGGCGCCTATTTCAGCGAGATCGTGGCGCTCTCGAACCCCGTGGGCCGCGAGGATGACGGGTTCCGCCAAGGCTGGACCGCCTTCTACTGGGCATGGTGGATCAGCTGGTCGCCCTTCGTCGGCATGTTCATTGCCCGCGTCAGCCGGGGTCGCTCGGTGCGTGAGTTCATCACCTGCGTGTTGATCATCCCGACCCTGGCCTCCGCCATCTGGATGACCACCTTCGGCGGCACCGCGATCCAGCAGTTGATCGACAACGCGTCGGACGCGGCCGTGTTCAGCTACGTGATCGATTCCTACGTGCCGGAACTGTCGCTGTTCGGGATGCTGTCGGAACTGCCGCTGGCTGGCATCACGATGGTGATCGCGATTGTCCTGGTGATCGTGTTCTTCGTCACCTCGTCGGATTCGGGTTCGCTGGTGATCGACACGATCACGGCGGGTGGCAAGATCAACGCGCCGGTCAGCCAGCGTGTGTTCTGGGTCATCTTCGAAGGCCTGGTCGCCGCATCGCTGCTTCTGGGCGGTGGCCTTGCAGCGCTGCAAGCGGCCTCGGTTTCGACCGGGTTGCCCTTCGCGATCGTGCTGCTGCTGGCCTGCTACGCGCTGATCCGCGGGTTGATGTCGGAACCGCGCTAGAACCAAGCGACCGAAACAGGAACGGGGCCCCTCGCGGGCCCCGTTTTGCATGTGACGTGGCGGCACCTGACCTTGGGTCACGCTTGCCCGATCCCCCTGCCCCGCGCTGTCATCCCCCTGCTTTTGATGGGAGGAGAGACATCATGCGCCGCATTTACCTGACCCTGGCCACCCTGGCCCTGACCGCCAGCCCGGCGATCGCAGACCCCAGCCACGGGCTGTGGAAAACCCAACCCGATGACAACGGCAATTTCGGCCATGTCCAGATGCAGACCTGTTCCAACGGACGCGTCTGTGGCGGGCTGGTCGCGGCCTTCGGTCCGAACGGGCAGCCGATTCCGTCCGACAATATCGGGCGCGCGATTGTCTGGGACATGGTGCCGCAGGGCGCGGGCCGCTACGCCGATGGCAAGGTTTACGCACCCGACCGCGACAAGACCTATTCCGCCAAGATGGACCTGCGCGGCACCCGCCTGGGCGTGTCCGGTTGCGTGTTTGGCATCTGCCGCGAATCTGTCTGGACCCGCGCCCGATAGCGGCACCGGTCGCGCGTCACGAAACCCATTGGAGCGACAGCCGCGTTGCGCTAACCTGACCTTAGGGAAGGTCGGTCACAAGACAGGCCAATTGGGATGAACAGGCGCAGCATGACGCAATATGATTGCGAAATCTTCGATGCCACGGCGTTGCGTGCTTTCTGGGGCATTAACGAGGGTGAGCCGCTCGGCCCGGTCGATAGCCTGTGTTCAGGGGACATATACAAGCTTGTCCCCGGCGCGCAGGCGCGGACCATCAGCTTCGATGTCAATGACGACGACATCGCCACATCCGACGGGCCGGTGACGGTTCTGGCCGAATTGCAATGGATGGCACAGGATAACGAAGTTGTTGATGCCGTGATGCTGGATGTTGCGGGATCGCTTTGCATGCTGCCGCTCTCGCCCATGCGGCGCGACGCGCAATATGCGCTGATCGGCATGTCCCCCGGTCAAAACCGCCTGCGCTTGTCGCAGCTTGTCCATGGCTGTTTTTGTGCCGGCACACGGGTCATGTCGGGCGATGGCGCGCTGACCCCGATCGAAACCTTGCAGGCCGGAGATTTCGTGCTGACGCGCGATCATGGCGCGCAACCGTTGCTGTGGGTCGGCAAAACGACCATGCGCGCGGTTGGGGTTTACGCCCCGGTCAGCCTGCCCGCCGGGTTCATGGGCAATCTTGGTCCCCTCGTGGTCGGCCCGCTTCAGCGGATTTTCCTGTATCAGCGCGGCGGCCTGACGGCCAATGGCCGCTCTGAGGCGTTGCTACAGGCGCGTCACCTTGTCGATGGAACGCGCGTGCATCAGCGCGAGGGTGGCTTTGTCACCTACTACGCGCTGGTCTTCGAAGACCACCAGATCATCTATGCCGAAGGGGTGCCGGTCGAAAGCCTGCTTGTCTCTCGCGCGACGGTGGCGCGCCTGCCCGACGCGTTCGCGCGCGACCTGTCGCAGCGCTTTCCGCATCTGAACCAACGCGCGCATTTCGCCCAGGAACTGCCCGATGACGCGGTTGCGCGCCAGGTCCTGGCAACGCGGTCGCCCAAGTGACGCGCCCCACCATCCTCGCCGCGACCGATGGCACCGCACGATCGCGGGCCGTGCTGGGCCGGGCCGAAAGCATCGCGCGGAACTGGGATGCGCGGCTGGCATTGGTGCATGTGCGCAAACCCGCCAACACGCGCTTCCGCCTGCGCCCGAAACGGGTGTCGGAGCCGGACCTGGCAGAGGATCTGCTTCGGCATGGCGGAGAGCGCGAAGACCTGCATATGCTGGACGGCCCCCCCTCCGACAATATCGTCGAGCTTGCGCACCGGCTGGGGGCCGCCCTCGTGGTGCTTGGTCTGCACCGCGAGAGACGGGTGCTGGACGCGCTGCGCATGACAACCATGGAGCGGATCACGCAAGGTCTGGCTTGTCCCGTTCTGGTGGCCTGCACGCACCCGCCACGGCCCTATCACAAGGTATTGGCCGCGCTCAGCTTCGACCCGATCTGCGCACCGGACCTTGCATCGGCGGCTCGATTGGCCCCCGATGCTGTTTTCCGCGCGATCCATGCCATTCCCCCGCGCGCCGCCGATACCAAGGAGCGTCGCGCACAGGCCATGCAGCGGGCCGAAGCCTTGGGCGCGACCTACATGAACTGTCCGGGGCTGCCCGCCGATATGCCCCGTCCCGAAATCGTGGCGGGCGGCGTGCATGAGGTGTTGCACTATCGCATGTCCGAATTTCGGCCCGATTTGCTGGTCATCGGCAGCCATTCCGGTCGTGACCCGGCACGCTTGGGCAACTACGCGCGCGACCTGATGCGCGCACCGCCAACCGATGTTCTGGTCACGACGCCCGACCCGGCGAACGGTGTTGCCCCGCTGGCGGGGCCAATGCCGACGGTCGGTTCTTGATGCGGCAGACTTCGGGCCGCGCTGCCAGACGGTCGGATGCGGCTTGTGGTTGCGTTCGGCAGGGCCACCATGATCGCATGCCGCACGGCGCCGGATCATGAAATGCAACAGATCAAAAAGCCCGTCGCGTGCCAGAGCCTGCAAGTCCAATTCGACCTACGCAGGATCGAGTTTACCACGTTCAGTAATGATGACGACGCCAAGGAAGGCCCCTTTTCTCGCGGCAAATCAGCCTTGCGCGGCACGCATGACAGCCTTGCCATAAAACCCTCGCACCGGTTAAAAAATTACGCTACAGCTTTGTTTAACGTTGAACTATTATCCAAACGGGAGGAGTGGTCGAGAATGGCGACACGCAAATCGACAGCGAAATCCAACGTCTCGGCAGATGAATTGCTGGGCTATTACCGCGACATGCTGCTGATCCGCCGGTTCGAGGAAAAGGCGGGCCAGCTTTACGGCATGGGCCTGATCGGCGGGTTTTGTCACCTGTATATCGGTCAGGAAGCCGTGGTTGTCGGGTTGGAAGCGGCGGCAAAAGAGGGTGACAAGCGCGTCACCTCTTACCGTGACCACGGGCACATGCTGGCGTGCGGGATGGACCCCAAGGGCGTTATGGCCGAGCTGACCGGGCGCGAGGGTGGCTACTCCAAGGGCAAGGGCGGCTCCATGCACATGTTCAGCAAGGAAAAGCACTTTTACGGCGGCCACGGGATTGTCGGCGCGCAGGTGCCGCTTGGCGCGGGGCTGGCGTTTTCGGACATGTACAAGGAAAACGACAACGTCACATTTGCCTATTTCGGCGATGGTGCGGCCAACCAGGGCCAGGTGTATGAAACCTACAACATGGCGATGCTGTGGTCCCTGCCGGTGATCTTCGTGATCGAGAACAACAAGTATGCCATGGGCACATCCGTGCAGCGTGCCACCAAGTCGCCCAGCCTGTGGGAACGCGGCGCGGCCTATGGCATCGCGGGCGAGGAAGTCGATGGCATGGATGTGCTGGCGGTGAAGGCCGCGGGCGAGAAAGCCGTCGCCCACTGCCGCGCGCGCAAAGGGCCCTATATCCTGGAAATCATGACCTACCGCTATCGCGGCCATTCCATGTCGGACCCGGCCAAGTATCGCACCCGTGACGAAGTCCAGAAAATGCGCGAAGAGCGCGACGCCATCGAACATGTCCGCGAGTTGCTGCTGCAAGGCAAGCACGCCTCCGAGGAGGATCTGAAAGCCGTGGACAAAGAGATCAAGGGCATCGTGAACGATGCCGCAGAATTCGCCAAGGAAAGCCCGGAACCGGCGGTCGACGAGCTTTGGACAGATATTTACGCGGCCGAAGTGCCGCAAAACGCGTGATCTTGGGGGGATAGCACATAATGGCAACCGAAATTCTGATGCCCGCCCTCTCTCCGACGATGGAAGAAGGCACGCTGGCCAAATGGTTGGTGAAAGAAGGCGACACCGTGTCCGCCGGGGATATCCTTGCGGAAATCGAAACCGACAAGGCCACGATGGAATTCGAGGCCGTCGATGAAGGCACGATCGGCAAGATCATGGTGTCCGAGGGCAGCGAGGGCGTGAAGGTCAACACCCCCATCGCCGTGTTGGTCGAGGAAGGCGAGGACGTGCCCGCCGACACCCAGGCCGAAGCCCCGGCCAAGGCCGAACCCGACACCGCGCCCGCCGCCGCCCCTGCACAGGCAACAGCTCCCGCGCCCGCCGCACCCAAGACCGACACCAGCCCCGACTGGCCCGACGGCACCGAGACGCGCAAGCAGACCGTGCGCGAATCCCTGCGCGACGCCATGGCAGAGGAAATGCGCCGCACCCAGGAAGTGTTCGTCATGGGCGAAGAGGTCGCCGAATACGAAGGCGCCTACAAGATCACCCAGGGGCTGCTCGATGAATTCGGCGCCAAGCGCGTGATCGACACCCCCATCACCGAACACGGCTTTGCCGGGATCGGTGTCGGCGCGGCCTTTGGCGGTCTGCGCCCCATCGTCGAATTCATGACCTTCAACTTCGCCATGCAGGCGATTGACCAGATCCTGAACTCTGCCGCCAAGACGCTTTACATGTCCGGCGGGCAGATGGGCTGTCCCATCGTGTTCCGTGGTCCGAACGGCGCGGCGGCGCGCGTGGGCGCGCAGCACAGCCAGTGTTATGCCGCGTGGTATAGCGCCATTCCGGGGCTGAAGGTGGTCATGCCCTATTCGGCATCCGACGCGAAGGGCCTGCTGAAACAGGCCATCCGCGACCCGAACCCTGTGATTTTCCTGGAAAATGAAATCCTCTATGGCAAAAGCTTCGACGTGCCGGTGCTGGACGATTTCACCATCCCCTTCGGCAAGGCCAGGATCGAGCGCGCGGGCGATGACGTGACCATCGTCAGCTTCGGCATCGGCATGACCTATGCCTTGGAAGCGGCCGAACGGCTGGCGGCCGATGGCATCAATGCAGAAGTCATCAACCTGCGCACCATCCGGCCCATGGACACCGACACGATCCTCGCCTCTGTGATGAAAACCAACCGGCTTGTCACCGTGGAAGAAGGCTATCCGCAAAGCTCGGTCGGCAATTTCATCACCTCTGTGGTGATGGAGAACGCCTTCGACCATCTCGACGCGCCGGTCATCAACCTGTGCGGCAAGGATGTGCCCATGCCCTACGCGGCCAATCTTGAAAAACTGGCGCTGGTCACGACCGACGAAGTGGTCGAAGCGGCGCACAAAGTCACGTACCGCTAAGGAGGGGTCAGATGCCGACAGAAATACTCATGCCCGCGCTGTCCCCTACCATGGAGGAAGGAACGCTGGCGAAATGGCTGGTCAAAGAGGGCGACACCGTGTCCTCGGGCGACATCTTGGCCGAGATCGAGACCGACAAGGCCACGATGGAATTCGAAGCCGTCGATGAAGGCACGATCGGCAAGATCATGGTGTCCGAGGGCAGCGAGGGCGTGAAGGTCAACACCCCCATCGCCGTGCTGCTGGAAGACGGCGAAAGCGCCAGCGACATGGCCGCAAGCGCGCCCGCGAAGGACAGCGCACCGGACGCCGCGCCCGCGGCTGACGCGGACGCGAAGGCGGCTCCCGAAGGGAGCTCCGCCAAGTCCGCTCCCCCTGCCCCGGTCAAGGATGGCGGGCGCATCTTCGCCTCGCCCCTCGCGCGCCGTATCGCCGCCGAGAAGGGTCTGGACCTTGCGTCCATAACCGGCTCCGGCCCGCATGGTCGCATCGTGAAGGCAGATGTAGAGGACGCCAAGCCAAGCGCGGCCCCGGCCCCGCAGGCAGAGGCTACCGCCGCCAAGCCCGACGCGGCCCCGGCCAAAGCCGCCGCCATGCCCACCGGCCCCAGCGCCGAGCAGGTCGCGCGCATGTATGAAGACCGCGAAACCGAAGAGATTGCGCTCGACGGTATGCGCCGCACCGTCGCCAGCCGCCTGACCGAAGCCAAGCAGACCATCCCGCATTTCTACCTGCGTCGCGAGGTGCAGCTTGATGCGCTGATGAAATTCCGCGCCGATCTGAACAAGCAGCTCGAACCGCGCGGCGTGAAGCTGTCGGTCAATGACTTCATCATCAAGGCCAGCGCCATGGCGCTACAGGCCGTGCCGGGGTGCAACGCGGTCTGGGCGGGCGACCGCATCCTGCGGCTGAAACCGTCGGACGTGGCCGTCGCCGTTGCGATCGACGGCGGGTTGTTCACGCCGGTTCTGAAGGATTCGCATCTGAAATCGCTCTCGGCGCTCTCGGCAGAGATGAAAGACCTCGCCGCCCGCGCCCGTAACAAGAAGCTGGCGCCGCATGAATATGTCGGCGGGTCCATGGCGATTTCCAACCTCGGCATGTTCGGGATCGAGAATTTCGATGCCGTCATCAACCCGCCGCACGGGTCGATCCTGGCCGTGGGCGCGGGCGTGAAAAAGCCTGTCGTCGGCGCCGATGGCGAGTTGAAGGTCGCGACCGTCATGTCCATGACCCTGTCGGTCGATCACCGCGTGATCGACGGCGCGCTCGGGGCCGAGTTCCTGCGCGAGGTCGTGGCCTACCTGGAAAACCCGGTCACGATGCTGGCCTGAAAAAAGGGTGCGTGCCCAGCACGCACCCTACGCCGGATTACCCCGGTTCAGAGTGTAGGGTGTGTGCTACGCACGCACCCTTTTCCAGTCAGATTTCGCCACGAAACAACTGGTCCATGGTCAGCGATGGCTGCGAACACCCGGCTTCTCCCACGATGCGCGCGGGGACACCCGCGACCGTCTTGCGTGGCGGCACCTCGTCCAGCACCACCGACCCGGCACCGACGCGCGCGCAATCGCCCACGCGGATATTGCCCAGCACCTTGGCCCCGGCCCCGATCAGCACCCCATTGCCGATCTTGGGGTGGCGGTCGCCATCTTCCTTGCCGGTGCCGCCCAGCGTGACCGAATGCAGCATCGACACGTTGTCGCCCACCACGGCGGTTTCCCCGATCACGATGGAATGCGCGTGGTCGATCATGATGCCCTTGCCGATCCGCGCGCCGGGGTGGATATCGACCCCGAAGCATTCGGACACGCGCATCTGGATCAGGCTGGCAAAATCGCTGCGCCCTTGCAGGCACAACCAATGTGCCACCCTATGCGCCTGCACCGCCTGGAACCCTTTGAAGTACAAAAGCGGTTTCAGGAAACGGTTGCAAGACGCGTCGCGCTCATAGGTCGCGACGATATCGGCGCGCGCCGCTTCGCCCAGGGTCGGGTCATCGGCATAGGCCGCGTCGATCAGCTCGCGCAGGATCTGTTCGGACAGTTCCGCCGTGCTCAGTTTCTGGCTGAGCCGAAAGGCCAGCGCCTGTTCCAGCGTCTTGTGATGCAGCACGGACGCATGAAACATGCCCCCAAGCAGCGGCTCGGCGGCCAGCGCGGTCTCGGCCTCGGCCCGGATGCGGTCCCAGACCGGGTCAAGCGCGTGCAGGGTGGGATTCAGCGATTGGGCCATGATGCGCCCCTTTGTCAACGAAGTCAGGTCCAGCATATAATGTCGTGCCCTGGAAAAACAATCGCCAGACGCACGTGTTCAGCGTGGCTGTGTCAGGCCCATCAAAACCCGTTTGCGATTCGGCGGGATGCGCGCGATCTCGACCGCCGTGAACACGTGCAGCGTGTCGAGCGCCGGGTCGCGCACCGCGTGATCGGACACCCAGCCCCCCATCCCCAGATACATGCGCAACAGCGCGGGTATTCCTTGCAACGCGCCTTTCTGGTCGGCCAGAAAGCGGGATTCCGGCAAGTCGAAGGCCAAGGGCGCGCGCTTGCGCGGACACAACCCCTTCGGTCCGACATGGCGCGCCCGCAAGAACCCCAGGGCTGCCGCGTGCCGCGCGGGATCGTCGCCTTTGAACGACGCGCAGCCGACCAGGAAATCGACCGCCTGCGCCTCTGAATGAACCGCGAGGCCGGACAGAACCGCGCGCAGGATGTCAGGATCCTGGCGACGCGACTCGGCGATGCAGACGCGTCCCAGCTCCAGGGCCCGTAGTCCCGCCGAGACCATGGGCGCCAGGTCATAGAACTGCGCGCTATACCCGTCATCCAGCGCCGGACCGGTCAACAAACGCAGCCGGGCGCAGGCCAGGGCCACGGATGCATCTTTTTCGGTAATCAGCAAATGCGTGCAATGCGGATCGAACTGGTCCAGATCGGCACTTTTATTGTCACGAAAACGCACTTTGCGCAGATGCGCGACCTGCGCCATGTCGTCTTGCGTGACAGCCGCGCGCAGTCGCAGCTTTCCAAGGGTCAAATCCGGGAATCCAGCCGAGTCCGCCATGCGTCTGGCCCCGCTGCTGCGCCCTTTTAACCGCCGCCCAGGATCTGGGTTGGGCTGAACCGCCCGATACTGCCCAACAACTGGCGCAGGATGGATTGGCCCGATGGTCCGGTCGTCGTGACCCGGCGCGACAGTGCCACCACCTGCCCGTCTTGCAGGCCGAAGCGCTCTATGTTGGACACGCGATCGCGGTTGTCGAAGGAGATCGCCACAACCTCCCGCCGGGTTTCGACCGGGGCCCGCCAGCCCCGTTCGACCCAGTCACTCTGGACATAATACCACGCGCCCCCTTCCATCACACCGGCCACACCGGGGCGACCCACTTTCTCGACAACGGTCTCGCGGCTGTCCTGCCCGACCTCTATTTCGGCCAGTTGGGTGTCGTCGGGCGCGTAGCCGTGAAATCGCTGGACCGGCGAACAGGCGGAAAGGGCGACTGTCAATACGGCAACAAGCGCGAAAAAGCTGTGTTTCATCGACGAACCGCCCTAAAAATCCCGTTATGCGCCCCGACAAACGAAGCGCCTTGGTGCAAAGGGATACATAAGGACGCGCAGCACTTCAAGAATGGAAACCATGCGCCTATATCTTCAGCCAGCCCTCAACGACCGGAAAGGCACAACACCCCCATGACCGCAGACACAGAGCGCCCCGCACGAACGGTTCTGCCACAGATCGCGCCGATCATACTGGTCGCCAGCCTGAACGGTCGCAAACCGCGCCGAATCCATATCCAGCCCGATGCCGCCTGTTGCGCGGAAATTGCCGACTATCTGGACCTGAGCGCGCTGCGCAAACTGCGTTTTGAAGCGACGCTGGACCCGCAAGGCAAGCAGGATTGGCGGGTTTCGGGCCAGTTGGGCGCAACCGTCGTGCAGCCATGCGCGATCACGCTGGCCCCGGTGACCACGCGAATCGACACCAACGTGACCCGGACATTCATCGCGGACTGGTCCGAGCCGGATGGCGAAGAGGTCGAGATGACCCTCGACGAGACATTGGACCCCTTGGGCAACAGGATCGACCTGTCGGCAATCGTGATCGAAGCACTGGC
>JAAAPD010000078.1 GCA_009908505.1 Alphaproteobacteria bacterium
CTCGTGCGGATAGCGCGACAGGAAGGGTTTGGGCAGGCGCACCATCTCGGCCAGCCGCTCGGCCTCGGCATCCAGGTCAACGTCGGTGACGCCATGGATCTGGAACGGCTCGGTGATCAGCGCCCGCACCGATTTGCGCGGGGAAAGCGAGCCGACCGGGTCCTGGAACATCATTGCCATGTCCCGGCGCAGGGGCTTGAACCGGCCCTCGGGCATGTTGAGAATGTCCTGGCCCTCGAAGCGGACAGAGCCGCCCTGTGCCTGCACAAGGTTCAGCACGCAGCGCCCGAGCGTCGTCTTGCCCGAGCCGCTTTCGCCCACTAGCCCGACGGTTTCGCCGGGGGCAACCGAGAGGCTGACATCCAGACCGGATCGTGATGCGGCCCCTCCAACAGGTGACAGCGCGCCTGGCTCATCTCGCCTCGTCTCACGTCCGGCGGTGTTTCCGTGCGGCAAACCGGCATCGCCCGCTGGCAGCGCGGGGCATAGATGCAGCCCGACAGCGCGCGGGTCAGATCGGGAATGTCGCCGGGGATCACCGGCAGCTTGCGCGACACGTCGTCGATGCGCGCCGGGTCGCATTCCAGCAGCGCGCGGGTGTAGGGGTGCTGCGCGTTGTGGAAGATCTCGCGCACGTCGCCTGCCTCGATCACCTCGCCGGCATACATGACCACCACGTCATCGCAGAGCTCGGCAATCAGCCCGAGATTATGCGAGACCACGACAACGGTGGCGTCGAGCTCTTTCTGCAAATCCTGCAAAAGGTGGATGATCTGCGCCTCCATTGTGACATCCAGCGCGGTCGTCGGCTCATCCGCCAGCAAAAGCTTCGGACCGGTCAAGAGCGCCATGGCGATGCCCGCGCGCTGACGCATCCCGCCCGAGAAATGGTGCGGATACTGGTCGATACGCTTGTCGGGGTCGGGGATGCCGACCTTGCCCAGCATCTCGACCGCCATGCGCCGTTTCTCGGAAGCCGAGACATCGGGCCGCCGGTAGAGGATATCCAGCATCTGCCGCCCATAGGTCAGCACTGGGATCTGGCTGGTCATCGGGTCCTGGAAGACCACCGAGATCTCTTCGCCGCGGGTGGCGCGGAGCTGTGTCTCGCTGGCATGCAGCAGGTCGCGATCTCCGAAACGGACCTCGCCGCCCATTACCTCGGCATTCTTGGCCAGCAGGCCGAGCAGCGCCCAGAGCACGGTGGATTTGCCCGATCCGCTTTCGCCCACGATCCCCACGATTCGGTTCCTGCGGATCGGAAAGGTGATGTCGCGCAGCGCCTTGACCCGGCCGCGCGGGGTGCGGAAATCGACCGAAAGGTTGCGGACATCCAGAAGCGTTTCGCGCGCGTGTTGTGCATCCTTGGGCATGTCAGCGTCCTTTCCCCATGCGTGGATCGAAAATGTCGCGCAGCGCTTCGCCCAGGAAGGTAAAGCCCAGCGTGGTCAGGATCAGCGGAATGCCCCCGGCGATCACCATCCAGGGCGCGTCGCGGATCACCAGATAGCCTTCGTTCAGGATCGTGCCCCAGCTGGCGGTTGGCGGCGTCACGCCGAGGCCCAGAAAGCTCAGCCCGGCCTCGACCGTGACCACTACCGGCACCTCCATCGCGGCCAGGATCAGCAGCGGACCCACGACATTGGGCATGACATGGTGCAGCAGCGTCCGGGCCATGCCGGCGCCCAGCGAGCGCTCGGCCAGGATGAAATCGGTATTGCGAAGGGTCAGCGTTGCGGTGCGCGCCACGCGTGCATATTGCGGGATCGAGGTGATGATCACGATGGCCAGCACCACGGTCAGGCTCGGCCCGGTCAGCGCCACGGTGGCCAGCGCCAGCACGATGGTCGGGAAAGAGCGCACCGTGTCGAAGAGCAACAGCAGCAGGCTGTCTAGCCAGCGCGGCCCGAACCCCGCGATCATGCCGAGGATCAGGCCTGTGACCAATGACACGGAGACGCCGATCGCTGCGATATAAAGCGCCACGCGCCCACCGTAGAGGATACGCGACAGCGTATCGCGGCCCAGCTGGTCGGTGCCGGCCAGATGGTCCAGCGTCGGCCCGGACAGCCGCGCCGGCACATCGAGCGCGTTGGGGTCATAAGGGGCAAGCCAGGGCGCGAAGATGGCGCTGGCGAAGAAGACGGTGACAAGGATCAGCCCGGTCAACCCCTGCCAGTTGGTCAGGAACATGCGCAGCTTCTCGCGGCGCTCGCGGGCGGCGGATTCGCGGATCTCGGCCTCGGTGACGTGGTCGGGAAGACCCGTCGCGTCGACAGCCGGGACGCCGGTTTCGGATTCAGAGCGATTCTCGGACACGGGGATCAAACCAGGCTATGAGGATGTCGGAAAACAGGACGACGAGGATATATAGGCCGGTGGCCACCAGAACTGCGCCCTGCACGATGGGAAAGTTGCGCGCCATGACGGAATCGAAGATCAGCTTGCCGATGCCGGGGCGGGCAAAGATGATCTCGGCAAAGACGGTCGAGGAGATCATGCCGCCAAAGCCCATGCCTATCAGCGTGATGGTGGGCAGGATGGCGACGCGCAGCGCATAGCCGAAGACCACCCGGCGGGGATGCAGGCCGAAAGCGCGGGCGGAGCGGATGTAATTCTCGCCCATGACCTCGAGCATCGAGGCGCGCACCATGCGCGCGAGATAGCCCACCCAGCTGAGCCCGATGGCAAAGGCCGGAAGGACCAGGTGCGAAAGCTGATCGCCAAGCTGGCCCGGCTCTCCCGCGCCGATGGCCGGCAGCCAACGCAGATGCACCGCGAAGATAAGCAGCGCCCAGATCGAAACAAGAAAGGACGGCACCGCGATCGTGCCCACCGACAACACGCCGGTGATGCGGTCGATCCAGCTATTGGGTTTGACCGCCGCGAGGCAGCCCAGCGGGATGCCCAGCAGCATCGCCCAGCCCATGCCTGCGCCGACGAGCGCGAGGGTGAAGCCGATCCGCTCCATGATGATGGCGGTCACCGGCCGGTCAGAGAACACGTCGAGCCCCAGATCGCCCGTCAGCGCATTGCCGATATAGATCAGGAACTGCCGCCAGACCGGCTCGTCCAGGTGCATTTTCTCGGCATAGCGCGCGATGGCCTCTTCTGTCGCGCGCGGCCCGAGCGCGATGGTCGCCGGGTCGCCGGGTATGAAATAGAGCAACGAAAAGAGAACCAGCACGACGAGGCAGACCACCACCGTCGACAGTCCCAAACGTTTGGCAAGGTAATACAGCACGGACGACCTCCCCTCGACCGAGTTTCAGAATGCCGACCCGCGCGCCATGGCGCGGGCCGGGCCGGGGGCGGATTGTCAGGCCCCGGTGAACCTGCGATAGTTCAGCTCGCCCGACGGCGCGGCGTTCACGCCGACCGCGGTGCTGTGCACGAAGGCTTCCGGTTCGTGGTTGATCCAGACATAGGCGCCCGTGTTTTCCATGATCTCCTGCATCCGGACATAGATGTCATGGCGTTTTTGCGGGTCCGTTTCGTTGATGCCCTCCTCGTAGAGGCGGTCATACTCCTCGTCCGTCCAACGTTCCCAGTTCCAGACGCCGACCTGGTCCGAGGTGAACCATTGCGTGGCTTCATAGGGGTCGGGCGTCGTGCCGAACCGCATCAACCACAATTCCAGGTCCTTCCAGGTGTCGCCCTTGCTTTCCTGGCCCATTTCCCAGAACGGGCCAGAGTCGAGCGGCAGCACGGTCACGGTTATCCCGATCTGCATCAGGTTGGCCTGAATGATCTGCGCGGCCAGCATCCGTTCCTGGTTGTTCAGCGTGCGCAGGGTCAGTTGAAGACCGGATGCGCCCGCCTCGGCCAGCAGCTCACGTGCGCGGGCCGGGTCATAGCTGTAGCCCGCGCTGTCGCGCTGGCCGGTCAGGCCAGGGCAGATGATGCCATGGGATTTCGCCGTGGTGCCGGAATAGGCGCCTTGCAGGATGGTATCGACATCCACCGCATGCTGGATCGCCTGGCGCACGCGAATATCCTGCAGCTTGGGATGTTCGGTGTTCATCCCCATCCACATGTATTGCAGCTCACCCGCGACGGCGATGCCGGTGCCTTCGGACATGTCCTTGGTATAACGCGCCAGGGTGTCGGCGCCGACCTCGGTGCAGTCGAGCTCTCCGGCCTCGAAGGCCAGTTCGGCCGCCTTGACCTCGGTGATGACATTGCATTCCACCCGGTCGAAGGCCGGTTTCGGCCCGGTCCAGTCGGGATTCGCGGTGAAGACCGCGCGCTGGCCCGGCGTCGCCTCGTAGGTGTAGGGGCCGCAGACCGCCGGAAAGCTGTTGGTGAACTCGCCGCCCGCATCGGCCATGGCCTTCTCGCTCAGCACCGCGCCGGGGCCGTGGCAGAGCGTGATCATGATGAAGGGGGCGAAGGGTTTGTTCAGAACGATGGTGCCGGTGCGATCGCCGGTCACGTCGACGCGGTCCAGCGCGTCGAAATAACCGGACCAGTCGCTGTCCTTCATCCGCTCATAGGAGAACTTGACATCCGAGGCCATGACCGGGCCGTAGCCGTTCGACCATGTGAGCCCCTCGGTCAGTTCGAAATCGATATGGGTCGCATCACGCTGCTCAAGCCTGGTGACGAAGTAGGTCGGCTCCCAGGTGAAGGTCTCGCCGTCGCGCGCATATTGCGCGAGGAACGGCAGACATTGCTTCTGCGCTTCGATCTCGGTGCCGCCGGTCATGAATCCGGGGTCCAGCACGTCATTGTCACCGTCGATCCGCAGACGCAGCGTGCCGCCCGCCTGGGCGAACGCCGCCGTCGTCCAGGCCGGGGCCAGCCCAAGGGCGCCCAGCGCCGCGGTCGTGCCGAGAAACCCCCGGCGGGTTGTTCCTGTCTGTTTCATTGTCGTGTCCTCCCTAGACATGTCCTGGCGTCAGCATGACACAGCGTCATGCATCAGCCTATTTCGCATTCTTTCGCGATATGATGCTATTAAAGCGTCGTATCACTCATATATGATCCCGCGCGATCCGCACATCCCAGCGCTTTTCGGCGATCATCTCATCGCCCTCCCAAGCGCGCAGCTCGGCGGTGATGATGAAGTCACTGGCGTCGGCGCGCAGATGCGTCCGTGTTTCGGAGCGCACCGACCACGCGCCGCGGCTCAGCCCATAATGCCATTCGGTGCGCCCCCAGGCCGTTGTGACATCGTCGAGCGCCACGCCATAGGTCTCGTATCCCTGTTTGTGCAGGGTGATATCGTTGGTCAGCAACCGCGTGACGCCGCCGCCATCGGCGATCTGCATCTGCATGTCCCCGTGCGCCGCATCCTCGACAATGCGGAACCAGGTTTCCGGTTCGGCAATCTGCTCGGTCGGGGGTGGCGGGCCGGCCACCGGCGCGTCGAACGCGGCCAGCGTGTCGTCCAGCGCCGCGGGCGGGCGCAGCGGAAGCTCAAGCGCGCTGCCATCCGTGTGTACGGAGAGGGTCACCGGCTCGGGCGCGGGCCAGATCATCGGGAAATAGCTGCTGGACAGCGCCAGCCGAAGCCGGTGTCCGGCCGGCAAGGCTTGCGCGACATGTTTCATCGGGATGGTCACGTCATAGACCTGACCGGGGACCAGCCTTTCGGGGCGGTCATGGCCCTTGTGGTGGGTCAGATTGAGCACCCCGAATGAAATCCGCGTGCCGCGGCCATCGGGATGCACATCCACTAGCCGCGCCGCGATCTGCGCCACGGGCCGGTCCACGCTCAGGCGCAGGTGCAGATTGGCGTCGCCCGCGAAATCCAGCCCCTCTTCGGGGATGTCGATGTCGAAACACAGGCTGCCCGCATCCTCTCGCCGCTGATCCACCGGGGCGTCACCGGGTGTCCCGTAGCCGCACCATTTGCCCGAGGCCATGCCGACGTCCGCGGGGCTTTGGTGATGAAGAACGGCATGTGCGCCCGGCCTCTCACGGTTCAGCCCGCCATCCGGCGTCAGGTGGAACAACGTCCGTGCCACCTGCGGCGAGGGCCAGGCGGGCTCCGCAATCCAGCGGCCCGGGCGGGTCTCGTGGTGGCCGCTGGGCGGGACGCTGTCCTGCATGAAAAGCCGCAGCATCGGCTCTTGCATGATGCCGGTCTCGTGCCCCTTGAGCCAGTGATCCCACCAGCGCAATTCGTCCTGAAGGAACCCGATCGCCGGGCCCGGCTCGCCCAGATGCGGATACCGATGCGCCCAAGGCCCGACCAGGCCTTTCTTGGGACCGGGCAAGTTCTCTAGAAGACGGAACACGCTGCGCGGATAACCATCCGCCCACCCCGAAACCGCGTAGACCGGTATCTGCACCTTCGACCAGTCCTCGCAGATCGAGCCATGCCGCCAGAAGTCGTCCCGCCGCTGGTGTTCAAGCCAGTTTTTCAGCCACAGCCCGCTGCCCTCCAGCCGCTCCAACCACATGTCGCGCCATCTGTCGCCCACATTAGCCGGATCCGGCGGCAGCGTGTTGCGCCCGAACATGATAGAGGCCCAGCTGAGCTGTTCGCCCAGAAGGCAGCCGCCCATGTAGTGAATATCGTCGGCATAGCGGTCATCGGTGGAGCACAGCGTCACCACCGCCTTGAGCGCGGGCGGCTGCAGCGCGGCGATCTGCAACCCGTTGAACCCGCCCCAGGAAATGCCGATCATGCCGACCGAGCCGTCGCACCAGGGCTGTTCGGCGATCCAGGCGATGGCGTCGCAGCCGTCCCGAAGCTCCTGCGGCAGGTATTCATCGACCATCAGCCCCTCGGAATCGCCCGCGCCGCGCAGGTCCAGCCGGATCACCGCGTAGCCATGCCCGGCCAGATAGGGCTGCATGGAGGCATCGCGCGCGGTGGTGAAATCGTTCTTGCGATAGGGCAGGTATTCGAGGATCGCCGGGACCGGTGCCGTCTCAGCGCCCTCGGGCATCCATATGCGCGCGGCCAGCCTGCAGCCATCGGGCATCGGGATGTCCATGTGGTGGATTTCCCGCACCGCGTGCGGATAGCTATGAGCCTGCTCCATTTTTCCGCCTTTCGCATGTCCCGCGCCCCTGTGTCGCCGGGGTCACCGGAAAGACTACGCGCCCCGTGTCCAGGAACAATTTCGCACTCTTTCGCTGATTGACGCGAATGACGCTTCATCTTTAGAATGCCGCATGTCTAATGATCTGCGCCACAATCTCGCGCTGCTGTGCAGCTACCATCCATCCATCGCCGAGGTCTGTCGCAGGCTCGAGATCAACCGGCAGCAATTCAACAAGTATCTCGCGGGCAGTTCGCATCCGTCGCGCCGCAACATGCGCCGGATCTGCGATTTCTTTGGCGTGTCGGAATCGGAGCTTTTGCTGGAGCCGCAACAGTTCGAGGAAATCGTTGCCGTCAAACGCAGGCCACTGCAACAGGACGCGCTCAGCAAGCCGCTGCACCATCTCGACCGGCTGTATCAGCACAGCCAGGATCTGGAAAAATACCTGGGCTATTATTTCCGCTATTTCTACTCCTTCGGAAACATGGGCAAGGTCATTCGCTCGCTCGCGCTCATCTACAGGGAGGGCAACAAGTATTACTGGAAAAACATCGAGATTCTGCGTGACCCCCACACCGGGCGCTCAAGCGGTTTGAACAAATATGAAGGCATCCTGTTCTATCTTGCCGACCGGTTATACATTCTTGAATATGAATCCATCGAAGTGAACACGATCACTCAGGCCACGTTCTATCCCAGCCACCGCAACCGGATCGGGCTCTTGCTTGGTATCCAGACCGGCGGCCCGACACGTCGCGGACGCAAGCGCGGCGCCTCGAAGGTCGCATTGGAATACCATGGACGCGATATCAATGTGCGTCAGGCGCTCAAGAGGACCGGGCTGTTCGACCCTAGCGACGGCGCGCCACGATCCGAAATCATGTCTTTGATCGAGAATAACATTCAGCCATCCTCCTTCGTCCTGGATGTGGATGAGCCTTGAGTCATGTGCTGAGAAAGCGATCCGGGCAGGATGGCCTCTTGATATTGCGGCGAGAAACTCGCTGCCGTGGGTGTCTGAGTACTGGAACGATCTAGACACGGTCGGCGCAAGGCCTGTCGGCTTCAATGTCATCGACCAGCCGGACCGGTAGAACCCGCCGAGTCATGATATTGGCGTCGCTGCATTCACCACAGTTTTCTCCTGAGAGCATGTCGCCTTTGACGTGATTCAGGATTTCCTGCGATACGATATGTGGTTCTCTGTATCTGAGGCAGATATTGGGGCATCAGATGGGCAAACCACATCCTATTGCACTTCGTGAACGGGTCGTCGCGTTTGTAGACGAAGGCAACTCGCACCGGGTCTCGCCGCGGTTCGTGAACGATATGATCAAGCTGCGGAACCAGACCGGGGGTCTTGCGGCGAAGAAGCAGGGCAATCCGGGGCGCGGAAAGCTTACCGGTGTGGCACCCTGGGTGCGCGAACGGGTCGCGGCACAGGGCGATCTCACGCTCGATGCGCTGGTGTGGGAGATCAGCGACGCGCATGGCATTGAGGTGCACCGCTCGGCGGTCGGACGGTTGCTGCACCGTCTCGGGCTGACACAAAAAAACCTGCAAGCGGCTGAACAAGCGCGCCCGGACGTGGCGGAGAAGCGGCGCATCTGGCAGCGGCAGCGCCAACCCGCCATGGCAGATCATCCAGAGCGCCTCGTCTTTCTGGACGAAACCTGGCTCAAGACCAACATGATCAAGACCACCGGCTGGGCCCCGAAGGGCCAGCGGCTGGTCGATCATGCCCCCTTCGGGCATTGGAGCACGCAGACCTTCATTGCCGCACTGCGCCACGATCGTCTCGACGCACCGTGGGTCATTCCGGGCGCGATCAACGCGGAGCTCTTCGCCACCTATATCGAAACCCAGCTCGCACCGACCCTCGCGCCGGGGGATGTGGTGATCCTCGACAACCTCTCAAGCCACAAAGCACCCCGTGCTGCAGAAGCGCTTCGAGAGGTCGGGGCATGCTTCCTCTTTTTGCCACCCTACAGTCCCGATCTGAACCCCATCGAGATGGCCTTCTCGAAGCTGAAAGCCCTGATCCGCAAAGTGGCCGCACGCACCTATGACGACCTTTGGCGTGCAGCAGGCCGGGTCTGCGATCTATTCTCACGCCAAGAATGCCAGAACTATCTCAACGCTGCTGGATACGGGAGAGATCAAATGCGACACGCTTGTCTTATGCTGATCCCGGCTCTTGTGCGAAGAGAGAGCCAGCGCGCGCCACGCCATTTATGGCGCGCGCTGGCGGTGGCTGGATCGTCACGGGCTTGGTCGTGCGGGACCGTTTTAGAGTGTGATCAGCCATCGTCTTCGCGTGAGGCCTGAACGGATACAGAGCGGCGTAAAGCCCTCTACGACAAGCATAGGACAGCGAAGATGAACAAGGATACCATCGGAATAGACATCTCGAAAGACACGCTCGATACGCATCGCCTGAGCACCGGCGCGGCAGCGCAATTCGCCAACTCAGCCGCTGGCTTGCGCGCGCTGCGGCGCTGGATCGGGGCGCAGATGCCGGACCTGGTGGTCTATGAGGCGACCGGGGCTTACCACGCTGCTCTCGAACGCGGCTTTGCAGGTGTTCTGCCGTTGGTGAAGGTGAACCCGCTACAGGCGCGCCGCTTCGCGCAGGCCCGCGGGACAAGGGCCAAGACCGACGCCGTTGATGCGCGTGTCCTGGCCGTGTTGGGGTCGGCGCTCGATCTTGCGCCGGATGTGCCAGCAGGCAAGAATCAACACGATCTCAAGGAGTTGCAGATCGCCCGCATGGCGCTGATCAAGGAGCGCACGCGGCTGCTGAACCGCTCGAAAACACAGTCCCTAGCCCTGCTCAAACGCCAGTCCAAGGCCCGACTTGAGCAAATCAAGCGCCAACTCACTGAGCTGGAAGCGGCGCTGCTTGATCTCACACGTCAGTGCCCGAAACGGGCGCGTGCCTTTGACATTCTCTGCTCAATTCCGGGGCTGGGCCGCGTCACTGCGGTCGCGATCCTTGTCGAGTGTCCGGAAATCGGCACCCTGACACGCAAGCAGATCGCCAGCCTCGCAGGCCTAGCACCAATGACCCGACAATCCGGCCAGTGGCGTGGCACCGCATTCATCCAGGGCGGACGTAAATTCCTGCGCGATGCGCTGTACATGCCCGCGCTCGTCGCCGCCCGTTATAACCCGGATCTGCGACAGAGATACCAGAACATGATCAAAGCCGGAAAGCCCGCGAAAGTCGCCCTGACAGCGCTCATGCGAAAGATGATCGAACTGGCAAACGCTCTCGTCCAGAAAAACCGCAAATGGACACCGAAAACAGCTTGATCAAGACGGATACTCTAGGCGTTGCGAGGGGTCGACAGGATCGGACAGACCGTATTCGATCCGGATGCCGGGGCCTACCAGAGTTTCGCCTTGCGCCGTGATCTGCCCGGCGCCGGGGAACGCCGCCGAAGTCGTTGCGCCAACAGCAGCACCGCGCCCAGCCCAAGCCCCAGCGCGAAGACCAGCCCGGACCAATCCGCGACGATTTCTGTCAGCGTGTCCAGCCGCGCGGCAAAGCCGTAGCCCAGCCCGACATAGATCGCGACCCAGACCGCTTCGCCCGAAGCGCCCCACAGGGTGAACCGCCCGCGCGGCAGGCCCGCCGCTCCCGCGATCAGGTTCACATAAGGTCCAAGCGGCGAGAACAGCCAGCGCGACAGGAACACGCCCGCCCCGCCATGGCGCAACACCGCCCGTCGCGCCCGCGCGATGACTCGCGCGCGTGATGGGCGGCGCTCCAGTCTTGCCAGCAGCGTTGCCCCGCTTGCCCGGCCAATCCGGTAACCGGTCTGGTCGCCGATAATCGCGGCCCCCCATGCCGTGGCCAGCACCTGCCACAGCACGAAATCGCCCGAGGCCGCGAAGGCCCCGGCCCCCAGCATCAGTGCAGAGGTCGGGACCGGCAGCGCAAGGCAGGACAGGAAGACCGACAGGCCGACCACCCACAGCCCGTAGCTGGACACAAGTGCGAAAAGCGTGTCGGTCACGGCGCAAGCCCGGCGCGATGCGCGTCAATCGCGGCCTGCAACTGGTCCAGCAACCGCGGCAGCGGGGTGCTGCGCGCTTGCGCCAGTTCTTCCAGCGTGATCCGGCGACCAGGGCCATCCGGGGCCAACGCCAGGCTATCCAGGATCACCTCGCGCGGCACATCCCAGGAATGCGCGACGAAACGCGGGGTCATCCACCCGGCAAGGTGCGGGTCGGTCGGGGCCGCGTTCCAGTGCGAGATCGCCATGAACAGGCGCAAGGCAAAGACCAGCGCCAGCACAAGCGCACCGCCGGCGACCAATGTCAGAACCGGCGCGCGGTGCCACAGGCGGCGCAGCGTGCCACCGGGGCGTCGGCTGTCGGTCATGACGCGCTGGCCGTGACATGGCCCAGGATCCGGGCATCGGCACCCGCCGCATGCAGCTTTGCCAGCGTCGGCTCTGCTAGGTCACGCGGCACCGCCGCCAGAAGCCCGCCGCAGGTTTGCGGGTCGACCAGCAGATCGGCGCGCGGCCCCTCCCAATCGGGCCGAAGCGCCGCGCGGTTCGCGGGCGCAAGGGTCGAGGCGACACCCTGCCCCGCCAGCCCCTCGGCCCCGTCCAGAACCGGCAACGCGGCATGGTCCAGCGTGGCCGTCAGCCCCGCGCCCAGCATTTCGGCCAGATGCCCGGCCAGCCCGAAGCCGGTGACATCGCTCATGGCGCGCGCAACCGGCGCGAGGATTGCCGCATCCTCCCCCATGGGCCGCGCCATACTGGCCAGGCACGCCGCCCAGACCGGCCCCAGCAGGCCGGATTTCGGGCGGATCGCCTGCATCTCTGCCGCAAGGATGACCCCCGTGCCCAAGGGCTTGGTCAGGATCAACGCATCGCCCGCGCGCGCGCCGCGCTTGGGCACGGGGGTGGCGCAGGTGCCGGTGACGGTAAAGCCGACCGTCAGTTCCGCCCCCATGGTGGTGTGGCCACCCACCAGCGCCGCGCCCGCCGGGCCGAAGACCGACTGCGCACCGTCCAGGATGTCGGCCAGCACGCGTTCCGCGACCGTGTCGGAGGCGCGCGGCAAGATGATCTGCGCCAGCGCCAGTTGCGGGGTCGCGCCCATGGCCCAGACATCGCCCAAGGCATGAATGGCGGCCAGTTGGCCCATTAACCACGGATCGCTGACGAAGCCGCGCAGATGGTCGGTCGACAGCACCTGCGCGCCCTCGGCCCCGCGCAACACGGCGGCGTCATCACCCGGCGACAGATCGGCATCCGCCCCCGGCACGTGCGCCAAGGCACGGCCCAACGCGCCCGCGGGCAGTTTCGACCCGCAGCCGCCGCACATGGGTTTCGCACCCATCACCGCGCCCAAGTCGCGCGGGCGCAGCTCCGGCAGCTTGGGCGCGGGCATGGCCGGGTAGTCGCGGAACTTCGCCATGAAGCGTTCGTCGATATTGTCCTTCAACCCCCAAAGCCACGCGCCGCCGCTGCGCAGCCCGAATTTCTCGGCCAGGGCGCGCTTGTCGCCCAAGGAGGCCAGCTTCAGGTAATCGCGTTGCGGCTTGTAATGGCGGAGCGGCGCGCCCGCCGCCCGCGCACGCAGGTTGTCGAACAGGTAAGGCGCCTCGCGCACCGCGTAGACGCCGGATTTGGGGCGCGGCGCGTGGCTCAGATGCGCGCAATCACCCACCGCGAAGATGTCGCGGGCCGAGGATTCCAGCGTTGCCCCCACCGTGATGAACCCGTTATGCAGCTCCAGCCCCGTCTCTTGCAGCCAGTCCTGCGGGCGCGATCCGGCGACTGACAATGTGAAATCCGACGGCAGGCGCGTGCCATCGTCCAGTTCGACCGCATCCGGGCCGATCCGCGCGGGGCTTGCGTTCAGGTGCAGGTCGACGCCGTAATCGCGCATCGCGGCGACCATGCCCGCCCGCGCCTTCGGCCCCATATTGCCCAAGGGCTGGGCGTTGCGGTCGACCACCGTGATGGTGGGACGCCGCCCGGTCTGCTGCATGCGGTAGGCCTGCGCCAGCGCCAGTTCCACGCCGCCCACGCCGCCGCCGATGATGACAAGGTTGGGGGCGTCGGGCGCGGTTTGCAGGAAGTCTTCCCACTTTGCCGCATAACCGCCAAGGGGTTTCGCGCTGACGCCGTGGTCGGTGAAGCCCGCGACCTGCGGCAGGTCAGAGGTGATGCCGATGTCGATGGAGGCGATGTCGAACGCCACCTGCCGCCCGCTGGCGAGCGTCACGGTCTTGGCGGCGGGGTCGAGGCCCACGGCGCGGTCGAGGATCACCTCTGCTCCCGCGAAACGGCACAGGCGGACAAGGTCGATCATGATTTCGTCGATAGTGTAATGCCCCGCGATGGCACCCGGGAGCATGCCGGTATAGGGCGCGATGGGGCTGGGGTTGATGACCCGCAGGCGCACCCCCGCCATGGGCTTCATGCCCCATTGCCGCAGCACCAGCGCATGGGCATGACCGCCGCCGATGAGCAGGATGTCGCGGGTTTTCGGAAAGTCTGTC
>JAAAPD010000053.1 GCA_009908505.1 Alphaproteobacteria bacterium
TATGCCGGTTGCGGTGGTGTCGGGACAAACAAGCCTAACTCTACCTGTCTCCCGTTCAACATCAGGTTATGATTTCGATACCTTGGAGGTCGATCTCACCCCTGAGCATCGCGAAGTCCGGCTAGAAGCGAGCTATGATATCCAATTCGCTCCCAGCGCGTCTGCCACTTTTTCACTGCATCATGCGATCAACCGTGGAAATGTGGGTGGTGAGACGGAGAGTGGCGTATTCTTTGGAATGATAGCTGCATTCTAAGTGACCTGCTCCTCTGAAAGGTCTTCACTTTGAGTTTGGCCTGTTCTGTTGACCTGCCCCATTTTTCAGGGCCACTCGCAAGTCGAGTCTGTTCCTCATTTGTTTGCCATCATTCGGCGGCGTGAGCAATGGGCGCAGGCGCGGAGCCATAAGGTAGCTCAAGCGGCTGCGCCCATTGCGTTTTGTCGAAGGGCCTTGCGGCTGCGAACTCCTCCGGGGTCCGATACTTCAGGCTGCTGTGCGGGCGCTCCGTGTTGTAATCGATCCTCCAGTCCTCGATGATCTCGCGGGCCTCGCCGATGTTGGTGAACCAGTGCTGGTTCAGGCATTCTTCGCGGTATCGCCCGTTGAAACTTTCGATATAGGCGTTCTGGGTCGGCTTTCCGGGGTCGATGAAATACAGCTGGACGCCATGATCATCGGCCCATCCGTCGAGCGCGCGCCCGCGCAGTTCCGGGCCGTTGTCGACGACCAGGATATCGGGATAACCCCGTTCTCGGGCCACGCGTTCCAGCATCTTCGCGACCCGCTCTCCCGGCAACGAGAAGTCCACCTCGATCGCCAGGCACTCTCGGGTGCAGTCGTCCTTGAGGTTGGCGGTGCGGAACTTGCGACCGTTGGCCAGAGCATCGCTGGTGAAGTCGAGTGACCAACGCTGGTTGGGCGCGATCGGACACCAGGCCCCCTCACGCCCTTCGCGCGGGATCTTCTTGCGCTTGGTCCGACGTAGCCACAGCCGCTCTTCGCGGTAGATCCGCTCGACGACCTTGACGTTCACCCTGAAGCCCTCGCGGACGAGTTTGGCATGCAGCATCCGATAGCCGTACCTCCGATGCTTGCCGGACAGCGTGATCAGGCGCTCTCTCAGCCGAGCGTGGCGGTCTGGCCGGGCCTGGTAGGGCCAGGCTCGACCGTGAAATCCCGACCAGCCTGCACGCCCGCCGTTCCGTGAACTGATGTTCCATCATCAGCTTTTTCACCGCGGAACGGCGGTGCGCAGGCGTCAGGAGTTTTTTGCCAGCAGGCCCTTCAGACCAGCGTTATCCAGCATGGCATCGGCCAGAAGACGCTTCAGCTCGGCGTTCTCCGCCTCAAGGTCCTTCAGGCGCCGCAGCTCGGACACCGTCATGCCGCCATACTTGGCCTTCCACTTATACAGCGTAGCATCCGACATGCCGTGCTTGCGGCACAGCTCCGAGACCTTCGCCCCCGCCGCATACTCCTGCAGAATCCCCACGATCTGTTCTTCGGTGAAACGTGATTTGCGCATCGTCTGTTCTCCTTGTCGCTTCGAACGTTACGAGAACAAACTCTACTTTTGAATGGCCCAGTTTTTTGGGGGCAGGTCACTCCAGCTGAGTAGACAAACGAAAAATTGGGGCGGTTAAGACCAAAACTTGGAAAAAGCTAAATGAAAAACGCGGCTTCTCAGGGGAGCAGGTCAGGCCAAGCCTGGCGGCGGCCCTTGTCATGTTCAGCTTGCTGACCGTTTTCGCGCTTGGCCCTGTCATGCCGGGCCTAGCCGGGATATCGCTGGCCTTTGCCGCGTCCCAGGCCACGCTCGTTCTGCTGTTGATCGGGCGAAAGCCTCGCGGGCGGGACGCGGCTATCGCCGCATCATCGCCAACCGGATGAGCGCCCGTTCGACCAGCGCCTGCGCCGGTGCATTGCCGCTGGAGCGCAGTTGCAGATCGGTCTCGGTCAGAAGCGACAGCGCGTCTTCCAGCCGGGACCGGCTCCATTTCCCGGCCTGCCGTGCCATCCGGTCGCGCCGTTTTCCGTAGATGGGCGGGCGCAAGCGGCCGATGCCCGCCGCGGCCCCGCCCGGATCCCATGCCGCGGCATGCAGCGCCCGAAAATGCCGCGTCGCCCCGATGCAGAGCGCCACAGGCGTCGTGCCCTGGGCATAGAGCCGGCCCAGAAGCGGCGCGATCAGGTCGGCGCGCGCCTCGGCCACGTTGTGCAGCAGATCGTCCATTTCCGCCTCGCTCGAGTGCGGCGCGCACAGCTCCAGTTCCTCGACGGTGACGGGCGTGGCGTCGTCGCCCTTGTAAAGGCTCAGCTTCTCGATGGTTTGCCGGAAATCGCCGGGATCCAACGCCCGCGACAGGTCCATGATCGCCGCCATGACATCGCGGGGCACCTGTTCCAGGCCCGCCGCCGCGATGATCGCCTCGATCTCGGCTCGGTCGGGGGGGTCGTCGTATATGCCGGCCGCGTAGGCGGCCTCGTGCCCTTCGAACAGTTTGCGCAGGGCGGACCGCGCGTTCAGCTGGCCGGCCGTCACGATCACCTGCGCATCGCCGGGCGCCCAATCGGCCAGGGCCGGTTCGATGGCCTTGGTCGTGCCGTCGGTGGCGTCCTCGACAAAGGCGACGCGGGGGCCGGGAAAGAACCCCTGCGACTTGATCGCGTCATGCAACAGGGCGGCATCCTTGCGCAGGTCGGCCCCGCTGATCCGGGTCAGGCGCATTTCGGCCTCGGCCTCGGGACCCACCAGGGCGGCTATGACCTCTTGCCGCTTCGTGGCGACCCGCATCGCGTCCGCGCCATAGATCAACAGACCCGTCGCCTTGGGGTCGGGCTTTCGGAAATAGGCGGCGGCATCGCGGCTGTTCAGTTTCATGGCAGGTCTTGCGCAGCGAAGATCAGGTCAGTGACGATCAGGTCGGCCAGCGCCACGGCCAGCCGGTCGCGGGCATCGTCCTGCGCCTCTTGCGTGGCGACCGTGCTGCCGAAGGCGGAATAGGCGGTGAAGGTCCGCACCGCGCCCTGGGCCACGGGGCTGTCGGCCTCCAGCGCATCGGCGGCATAAAGCGCCCAGGTCGCGCGACCCGGCAAGTTGTAGCGATTCACGTCCTGGTCCGAGGAGATCACCACCGCCTCTTGCCGGGTTTCGATCCCGATCCTCAGAAGATAGCCGCCGCGTTCCACCCGGCCCAGCCGATCCTCCAGCCGCGCGCGCAGGCGAAACCCTTCGGGCGTTTCCGGGGCGCGATAGGCGATCCGGCCATGCAGGGCCGTCGCCGCCCCGCCCGGCCCGTAGACCGGGGCAAAGCCGCAGGCCGCCAGGGGCAGGCCCGCGAGCAAGGTCAGGAAACGGCGCTTAGATAACCACATTCACGATCCGGCCCGGCACGACGATCAGTTTCTTGGGCTGCCCGCCGTCGAGCGCCCGTTTCACAGCGTCCTCTGCCAGCGCCAGCTTTTCAACCTCTTCCTTGGGCATGTCCTTCGGGACGCTGATTTCCGCGCGGCGCTTGCCGTTGATCTGGATCGGCATGGTGACCGTGTCCTCGACCAGCATGGACTCGTCCGCGATGGGCCAGGGCTGGTTCGCGATCAGGCCCTCGCCGCCCAGCATCGCCCAGATTTCCTCGGACAAATGCGGGGTCATGGGCGACATCAGCTGGGCCAGAACCTTGGCCGCCTGCCGCTTGGCTTCGGCCCCGGCCTTGGATTTCTGCAACACGTTGGTAAAGGCGTAAAGCTTGGCGATCGAGGCGTTGAAGCCGAAGGAGTCGATACCCTGCGTCACGTCGAAGATGGTCTTGTGCATTTCCTTCAACAGCGCCTCGTTCGCCGCAGTCGCGGCCGCGTCCGAGGCAGCGATATCGCTGGCGATGCGATGGACGCGGGCAAGGTGTTTGTTGGCGGCCTCGGCGCCGCTGGCCGTCCATTCCACGTCCCGCTCCGGCGGGCTGTCGGACAGGACGAACCAGCGCGCGGTATCGGCGCCATAGGTGGCGATGATGGTCATCGGGTCCACGACGTTGTTCTTGGACTTCGACATCTTGGCCGAGGGGATGACTTCGACCTCGGTGCCGTCCTTCAGGAAGCCCGTGCCATCGCGCAGCTCCACGTCCTCGGGGTAGTGATAGACCGGGCGGCCATCGGCCCCCTTGGTCTGATAGATCGCGTGCGTCACCATGCCTTGGGTGAACAGCGCGTTGAACGGTTCCTTCGATTTCTCGGGCAGGTGGCCGGTGATGTGCATCGCCCGCGCGAAGAACCGAGAATAGAGCAGGTGCAGGATCGCGTGCTCGATGCCGCCGATATACTGGTCCACGTTCATCCAGTAGTCGGCCTCGGCCATGTCCGTGGGCGTGGTGGCGCGCGGCGCGGTGAAGCGGGCGAAATACCAGCTGCTGTCCACGAAGGTGTCCATCGTGTCGGTCTCGCGCCGCGCCGGGGCGCCGCATGTCGGGCAGGCGCAATCGCGCCATGACGGGTGGCGGTCCAGCGGGTTGCCCGGCACCGAAAAGTCGATGGGCGCGCCGTCCTCGTCATAAGGCAACTCGATGGGCAGGTTTTCCTTCTTCTCGGGCACCACGCCGCAACTGTCGCAATGCACCACCGGGATCGGGCAACCCCAGTACCTCTGGCGCGACAGGCCCCAATCGCGCAGGCGGAACTTGGTCACACCCTGGCCGACGCCCTTGCTTTCGCAGAAGTCGATGGCGGCATCCACGGCCTGTTCGCCGGTGGCGTCCTGCGGCCAGCCGAAGCCGCGCACCCAATGCACCTTGTCGGTCTTGGCGGGCACGAAGGCCTCGGCCAGGTCCCCGGAGCTGTCCGCATCGGGCAGAAAGGTCGGGATGATCGGCAGGCAATACTTGGTGGCGAAGTCGAAGTCGCGCTGGTCATGGGCCGGGCAGCCGAAGATGGCACCGGTGCCGTAATCCATCAGGATGAAATTGGCGATATAGACCGGCAATTCCCAGGCGGTATCAAAGGGATGGCGCACGCGCAGCCCGGTGTCGAAGCCCAGCTTCTCGGCCTTTTCCAGCGCCTCTTCGGTGGTGCCGCCCTGGCGGGCCTTCTTGCAGAACTCGGCAGCCTGCGGGTTGTCGCGTTCCAGGTCCTTGGCCAGCGGGTGATCGGGCGAGATGCCGATGAACGAGGCCCCCATCAGCGTGTCGGGGCGTGTCGTGTAGACCTCGACCCGGTCATGCCCGCCCTGCGGCTCCACCATGGAGAAGCTGAATTGCAGGCCGCGCGACTTGCCGATCCAGTTGGACTGCATCAGCCGCACCTTGGCGGGCCAGTCATCCAGCGTATCCAGAGCCTCGAGCAATTCCTCGGAAAAGTCGGAAATCTTGAAGAACCATTGCGTCAGCTCGCGGCGTTCCACCTCGGCGCCCGACCGCCAGCCCTTGCCGTCGATCACCTGTTCATTGGCCAGAACGGTCATATCGACCGGGTCCCAGTTGACAGTGGCGTTCTTGCGCTCGATCAGCCCTGCCTGCAGGAAATCGAGGAACAGCGCCTGTTGCTGGCCGTAATATTCCGGATCACAGGTGGCGAACATTCGCGACCAGTCCAGGCCAAAGCCCAGCGGCTTCATCTGGGCGACCATCGTGTCGATGTTGGAATAGGTCCAATCCCTGGGATGCCCGCCACTGGCCATGGCCGCGTTCTCGGCCGGCATTCCGAAGGCATCGAACCCCATCGGGTGCAGCACGTTGTGCCCGGTCGCCAGCTTGTAGCGCGCGATCACGTCGCCCATCGTGTAGTTGCGCACATGCCCGATATGGATGCGGCCCGACGGGTAGGGAAACATTTCCAGCACGTAGTATTTGGGCTTGCCCCCTTCGCGGCGGGCGGTGAAGGTGCCGGCCTTTTCCCAGGCGGCCTGCCACTTGGCTTCGATCTCTGCGGGGCTGTAGCGGGACATCTTTCATCCTTGCAAAGTAAAACGCCGGGCGTGTGCCCGGCGCGGTGTTAGCCTGTCTGCGGGCGAGGGTCTACAGCGCACCGTCGCGGATGCGCAACTGCCGGGCGCGTGACAGGATCGCGTCCTCGACGGCAAGAACGGTTTCCCGGGCCACCGGGCCGGATCGCGTCTGGATCGCCAGGTTGAGCGAGCGCGCATCCAGCGCCGGGTCGGTGATGTAGACGGTGGCGCGATAGGCGCGGCCGCTGCCGGGCGGGGTGCCATAGCCGAAGTCGATCACGCCGGTGAAGGGATCGACGCTTTCGACCGGCAGGAAGTTCAGCACGTCCAGCGACGCGGCCCAGAGGTAACGGTTGACCGCGACGTTCTCGGCCCCGCGGGCGCGCGCGGCTTGCCGGACCGAGGGTTCACCGCCGGTGCCGATACCCGACCCGATGCTGCCCAGCGATCCGAACGGATTGGACCCAAGGCTGCCCGAGCCGCCACAGGCGGACAGGAGCGTCAGGATGGCGAGGCCGCCGATGGCTTTCTTGATGCTGGCTTTGGCTGTCACGGTCACGACATCTGCCCCCGAAATCTGTGCTTTCCAGATGTGTAGCCGAGGGGCCGCGCCCTCACAAGGCTTGGATGACGACAGGCATTCCACCAAAAAGAAAGAGCGGCCCGCGATGGGGCCGCTCTGACTTGAAGTCTTCGAGGATCGATCAGAACTCGAAGGAAACTTCCACGGTGGTACCTTGCTGGTACTCGGGGTCACCGATTTCGTCGTCGGCAGCACCGGAGGCACCGTCGCCGTCGTCGGCGTAGGAGACCAGCAGTTCAGCGCCACCGCCCAGGTCGTAGGTGCCGGCGATGTAGGTGTCGTCACCCGCGTCAACCACACCGGCCATGATCATCAGGCCGTTGCCGACGTCGTAGGACCCTTCGATGCCGTAGTCTTCGGCATTGTTGTCAACGTCGTTGTCGTAGAAGACGTTAACGGCGATCGGGCCGTCGGAGTAGTCAACCGACACGCCGTAGGTGTCCGGGTCGTTGTCGTTGGAGGTGAAGTAAGCACCTGCGGTGACCGGGCCGATCGGGTAGGACACGTCCACACCGATGGACTGACCGGAATCGGCGTTCACGAAGGCCAGACCAAGGTCGGCGCCGGCCAGGGTGGTGGAAACGCCCAGACCCAGAACTTCTTCGGTGGGACCGAACGCTTGCTGGTAGGCCAGTTCGGCGGAAACGGTGCCGAATTCGCCGGTCACGTAGACCTGAAGGGCGTCCAGATCATCTTCCAGGGTCGCACCGTCGGTGTCGACACCGTAGGAGATCATGCCGTCGATGCCGCCGTACATGATTTCACCGACCAGCATGGCTTCGAACCCGCCGGGGCCGAAGTGCACGTCCTGATCGTTGAAGTTCTCGTAGGCAGAGCCGTCAACGCCGCCCCAGTTGTCTTCAGCCACCGGGTCCAGGTCGCCGAAGCGCAGCGCGGCGGTTTCGGACTCGATGTAGAGGGTGTAGTCGCTGGCGTCGATGTCGCCACCGTCGGACAGGTTGGAGATGTCCAGCGATGCACCGGCGGTCAGGCCATTGTCGAGCTCTTGCTCGGCGACAATGGTGAAGTCCAGATCGTGGTAGAAGCCGTCGTTGTCGCCGGCAGCGTCGTCATTGTAGCCGAGTTCGGCGGAGCCGTTCACGGACACGTCGGCAGCGGCGGCGCCAGCGAAGGCGAAGACCGAAGCCGAAGCAAGAAGGATGCTTTTCATGTTTGAATTCCTCGTGTTTGCATTCCCGAGAATGCCAGTTGACCCAGCATTGCCAGTGTCTTTGCGCCCAAAGCCGCGCACACTCAAGGAAATTGGCCGGGGGCCGGGGCCGCTCTGTCGAAAATGATGCAGGTGTGCCACACACCGGGAAACAGGGCCGGGGACGCGCAGGCTTGTCAAACCCCTTGGCTTTTGGTCCAAAAGGGCGATTTTCCCGCCGAAACAGGAGCTTGAACATGTCGTTGGCCGAAATAACGGAAAAGCTGCACATGGCCGAGGATGCGGCCGGGCGCCCCCGCGGATCGGTCAGCCTGATCGCTGTTTCCAAGAAACAGCCCGACGCGCGGGTCGAGGCGATTCTGCAGGACGGGCACCGGGTCTTCGGCGAGAATCGCGTGCAGGAGGCTGCGGCCAAGTGGCCGGATTTTCGTGCGCGTTTCGACGGGATCGAGCTTCACCTGATCGGCCCCCTGCAGACCAACAAGGCGCGCCAGGCGATGGAACTGGCCCAGGCCATTCATTCGGTCGACCGGCCCAAGCTGGCCAGCACCCTCGCGCGGCTGGCCCAGGAGATGGGCACCTGCCCCGAACTGTTCATCCAGGTGAATACCGGTGAAGAGCCGCAGAAGGCCGGGGTTCTGCCCGCCGAGGCGGATGCCTTCGTCAAGGATTGCCGCGGGATGGACCTGCCAGTGGCGGGGCTGATGTGCATCCCCCCGGTCGAAGAGGAACCCAGCCTGCATTTCGCCCTGCTGGCGAAGATCGCGGCGCGCAATGGCCTGGCGGGGCTGTCCATGGGCATGTCCGGCGATTTCGAAAGGGCGGTGATGCAAGGCGCGACCCATGTGCGGGTGGGGTCGGCCATTTTCGGGGAACGGGACACCGGGTGACCTGCGTGCCGGCCCGATGGGCCGGCACGACACCCCATCCGCCATCCCCGCCTAGGGCACGACAAGCCGGGTCTTGTCGGTGATATGGCGCGCGACCCAATGCAGGTGGTCGGGCCTGAGGGCGATACAGCCTTCGGTCGGATAGCCGGGCCGCCGCCAGCGGTGGATGAAGATGGCCGAGCCGCGCCCCTTGACCGGGTAGGGCCAGTTCCAGTCGGTCAGGATCACCAGATCATAGAGCGGATCGGCCCGGCGCAGCGTCTCGTGACTGTGCGGGTAGGGCGCGCGGACCATCAGGTTGTACTCCTCGTGCGCCGGCTCGTCTGACCACAGATCGCCCGGCCGGATCGGCACCGCCCAATCGGTGGGCCGCGCCATGCGGTCGGGCCGGTAGAGCATGCCGGTAATGCGGTGGGTTCCGCGCGGCGTGGCGCCGTCGCCTTCGCGCTTGCGGGCGCTGATGCCGCCCTTGCCGATGGAACAGGGCAGGCGGTGCCCGCGAAAGCGCAGCCCGGTGGGGGTGAGGACGAGGTCGGCAGGTGTCATGGAACATGACTTCGCCCGGCTGCGGTGGCAGGATCAACCCGTGAAAGCGGTGGTTCATGACAAATATGGCGGTCCGGAGGGGTTGCGGATGGCCAATATCCCGGTGCCGGAGCCGCGCAAGGAGGAGGTGCGTGTGCGGGTTCTAGCCTGCGCGGTGAACCTGTCGGATTGGGAATACCTGGTGGGCGATCCGTTCTATGCGCGGATCGTTGGCGGGCTGTATCGCCCGAAACAGCCGGTGCTGGGTTCCGACATCGTGGGGATCGTCGATAAGCTGGGACCCGGGGTGACGGATTTCGCCGTGGGCGACCGGATCATGGGCGATGTCGTGGAAACGCGCGGCGGGTTCGCTGAATTCGCCTGCGTTCCGGCAAAGTTGATGGCGAGAGCGCCGACGGGGCTGTCGGACGAGGTCGCCGCAGGGCTGCCACAGGCCGGGGGCATCGCATTGGCCGGTATGGAGGACGTCTATGATGGCACGACAATGCTGATCAATGGTGCTGGGGGCGGCTCTGGCACAATGGCGCTGCAACTGGCTGTCGCGGCAAAGGCGCATGTAACGGCGGTGGACAATGCCGGGAAAACCGATTGGCTCAAATGCCTTGGCGCGGACGAGGTGATCGATTACCGGCAGATGGATTTCACCGAGACCGGCGCACAGTGGGAGTGCATCCTCGACATGGTCGCGACACGTGGGCCGGGGGCCATTTCC
The DNA here is from genome assembly GCA_009908505.1 of Alphaproteobacteria bacterium. Taxonomy (GTDB): domain Bacteria; phylum Pseudomonadota; class Alphaproteobacteria; order Rhodobacterales; family Rhodobacteraceae; genus Salibaculum. The sequence continues at coordinate 9,836 of JAAAPD010000053.1, forward strand.
CGGGCTCTGGTGCCGGGAGGGCGCTACCGTGCCGTGGGCGGGCGGGTGCGCGTGTTGCTCGGGCTGCTGGGCGGGTTGGCATATCGCGGCAAGTCCATCGGCATGTTGATCGTGCCGTCGGGCCGCGCGCTGGTCGAAAAGGTTGCTCAGGCCGCGCTGGAGGGCCGCATCGCGCCGATCATCGAGGATGTGCTGCCGCTTGAGAAGGTGCCCGAGGCCATCGCCCGCACTGGGCGCGGCGAGGTCAAGGGCAAGATCGTTATCCGGATGTAGCGCGACGTTTGGCCCATTTCGGCCATTTGCTGATACCGAAGGCCTTGCGCGCGGTCACCAGGCGCAGGTCTTCGGGGTCCATGCCCATGGACAGGATGGTCTGACGGTCGAACCGCGCTTTGGCGGCATCGGAATCATGTTTTGTGCCGAAGAGCCGGTCGATCCATTCCATGCCGAAGCTGACATGAAAGGTCGCCGCGTGGTCGTGGAAATGGTGCAGCATATGTTTCTGGGTGACGCGCTTGCCGAACCAGCCCTTGGGCACGTTCAGATGCGCCAGCGTATGGCAATATTCATAAAAGGCGAAGGCACTGACCGACCCGACGAACAACGCGGTCGACGAGAATAGCAGCGCGGATCCCAGTCCGAAAAACGGCCACAGCACCAGGGTGTGCAGCGCCACCGAGGCGATCCCGAACCGCACGGCATACCAATGGTCGTCGCCGGTGAAGTATTCCGGGTCCGCGGGGAATTCATGGTGCCCGATATGGGACCGGTAGAGCGCGTTGAAGGTCGGCTGATCAACGGGCGGTTGCCGATGGTAAAGGAACCGGTGCATCACGTATTCCACAAAGAATTGCATGATCACGCCATAGGCCAGCGCCAGCAGCAGCCAAGGCGTGAACCATGTCACCATGGCGATGACACCGGCCAGCCAGAAGGGGAACAGCCGGTGCAGGCTGCCCATGTTCATCAGAATGCGTAGCGTCGCGATAATGGCGTGTCCTCCTTGTCGGCCATCCTGCCAAAGGCGTGGCCTCTCCCTCAAGCCGGACGCTACGTCAGAGCAGGTGCCCGGACTTCTTCGCCTTGGTGGCCAGGTAATGGTGGTTGAAGCGGTTCTCGCCAACCTTGAGCGGCACGCGATCCACCACTTCGATTCCGCAATGCTCCAGCCGTTCCACCTTGGCGGGATTGTTGGTCAGTAGGCGGACGCTCGAAAAGCCCATCTTGCGCAGCAGCTCGGCACCGATGCGGAAATCGCGTTCATCATCCTCGAATCCCAGGCGGTGGTTCGCCTCGACCGTGTCGAATCCCTGATCCTGGAGCGAGTAGGCCCGCATCTTGTTGGCCAGCCCGATGCCCCGGCCTTCCTGATTGAGGTAGAGCAGCACCCCCTCGCCCGCCGCGCCCATCTGGGACAGCGCCCCGCGCAGCTGCGGGCCGCAATCGCATTTCAGGCTGCCCAGCAGGTCGCCGGTGAAACAGGCCGAATGCAGGCGGGCCAGAACCGGTTTCGACCTGTCGGGGCTGCCGATCTCGACCGCGTAATGTTCTTCCGCGCCATCCTCGGGCCGGAAAATGTGCAGGCGGCCCGCTTCCGAGACTTCCAGCGGCACCTTGGCGTGGATCACCGGCGCCAGCGGGGACAGGTCGGTGGTCATCGCCTGCGCGGCGCCGATCTGGGTCAGGCCATGTTTGCTGGCCAGCGCCGCCCCGTCGGTCACCGGCACGACTAGAACCGCCGGGATCAGGCGCGCGGCCTTGGCCAGACGGATACCCGCACGATGCAGCGCCGCGTCGCCCGTCCGTCGGGCCTTGAACGGCCCCTTGATCGGCATGCGCAGGTCATCGGCAGGGTCGGCCACGGCCTGCACCCAGTCGAGGCCCGCCCCGTCCGGCACGGCCAGCCGGACCAGGTCGCCGTCATAGGCGGCCGTCTTCAGCGTTGCGGCGCGGTGTTCGGTGATCGCCAGATCGGCCTGACCCAGGGCCAGCGCATCAGCAAGGCGCTGCGGCCCCAGGGTTTCCACCGCCATAACCACGGCCGCCCGCGCCTCGCCCGACAGCACGACCGGCACGCCCAGCCGCATATCGGCGCGGGCGCGCGCCAACATCTCGGTCAGGTCGGGGGCAAAGCTCATGGCTTTCCTTTCACTCTCGGCGCCCAGTTAGTCGTATCTGACAGGAATTGAAACATTTGCGCCACCCACGACACGACGGCGTGAGCGGATTGCAGCAATCCTTGCCACGTCCCGTTCTCCGACGCATCTGATATCACGGGCAAGCGAGGAGGCCGAAAAGATGGGACAACTCAAGAAGATACTCCTGGTGGACGATGACGAGGACCTGCGCGAGGCGCTGGGTGAACAATTGCTCATGACCGAGGATTTCGACGTGTTCGAGGCCGGCAACGGCGCCGAGGCCATGCAGAAGGCCAAGGAAGGTCTCTATGACCTGGTGATCCTCGACGTGGGCCTGCCCGATACCGACGGGCGCGAACTGTGCCGCCTGATGCGCAAGCAGGGTGTGAAGTGCCCGGTCGTCATGCTGACCGGCCATGACAGCGACAGCGACACGATCCTCGGCCTCGATGCCGGTGCGAACGACTATGTCAGCAAGCCCTTCAAGTTCCCGGTTCTTCTGGCCCGCATTCGTGCCCAGCTGCGCCAGCATGAACAATCCGAGGACGCGGTGTTCACCCTTGGCCCCTACACCTTCAAGCCCGCGCAGAAGATGCTGGTCACCGAGGAGGAGCGCAAGATCCGCCTGACCGAGAAGGAGACCAACATCCTCAAGTTCCTCTACCGCGCGACGGAAGGCGTGGTGGCCCGCGACGTGCTGCTGCACGAGGTCTGGGGCTACAACGCGGGGGTGACGACGCACACGCTGGAAACCCATATCTATCGCCTGCGCCAGAAGATCGAGCCGGATCCGTCGAATGCGCGGCTGCTGGTGACGGAAAGCGGCGGCTACCGCCTGATGGCCTAAGAGATCCCGCCGGCGGCCGGGTCACGCCGCCATCCTCCCTGTTGGACTTGGCCCCGGAGTTTCTCCGGGGCCATTTTTTGCGGCCCCGTTCATTGCTGGGCAAAGGTGGTAGACGCGCCGGCAAGGGCAGCATGCCGATTGCGGCATACGCGACTTTTTCGTCGCCCCGGCGCCGCGTGGCCGCTAAGACGACCGAATGATCAACCCGTTCGAAATCTTTCTGCAAGCCCCGCCCGGTTTGGAACAGCCCCTGGCCGACGAGGTCCGTGCGGCGGGGTTT
>JAAAPD010000082.1 GCA_009908505.1 Alphaproteobacteria bacterium
TCGGTCCATGGCCTGGCCGCCCCGCAGAAAGGCGCGGAAGGCCTCGGGCCCGATGGCGATCATCAGGGACAGGCCGATCGGCCCCCACATGGAATAGCGCCCGCCGACCCAGTCCTCGAAGCCGAAGACCCGGGCGGGGTCGATGCCGAAATCACCCGTCTTGTCCTGCGCGGTGCTGAGCGCGGCGAATTGCGCGGCCGGGTCAGAGACAGCGTCCCCCATCCACGCCTTGGCGGTGCGGGCATTGGTCATGGTCTCGATCGTGGTGAAGGTCTTGGAGGCCACGATGACCAAGGTCGTTTCCGGGTCGCAAGCGCGCAGCACATCCGCGACATCCGCCGGGTCCACGTTCGAGACGAAATGGCAGCGCGGCCCGTCGTGGTAGGGCGCCAGCGCTCGTGTCGCCATGGCCGGGCCGAGGTCCGAGCCGCCGATGCCGATATTGATCACGTCGGTAATCTTTCCGCCCTGCCCCGTGAAGCTGCCGTCGCGCACGGCCCGGGCAAAGTCCTCCATCCGCGCAAGTGTCTCGAGCACGCCGGGCATCACGTCACGCCCTTCGACCAGCACCGGCGCGCCATCGAGATTGCGCAAGGCGGTATGCAGCACCGCGCGGCCCTCGGTTTCGTTGATCGCCTGGCCGTTGACCATCGCGTCGCGTTTCACAGCGACCTCGGCCCGGTCCAGCAGCTCGATCAGCATGTCGCGGCCGGTCTCGTCGATATTCGTCTTGGAATAGTCGAACAGCATATCGCCCAGCCGGACCGAGAAGTCCTCGGCACGGCCGGGCGTTTCAAACAGGGTTTCTATGCGGCGCCCGGTCGTGCCGGCGGCGTGGCGTTTCAAGTCGTCGAACATGAGGTCAGCTTTCCGCCCAATGCACCGTGGCCCCGGGCAGGATCGCCGCGATGGGCGCCTCTTCGGGGGGCAGGTTGCGGGCCTTTTCCAGGGCTTCGCGTTTCTCGTGGCCCACGATGACCACGTGACACGTCATGGCATCGCGCAGCACGCGGGCCGACAAGGTGATGCGCGGCTCGGGCGCGCCGGGGGCGCGCATGGCATATAGCAGCCCGTCGCCATTCAAGGCCGCGTCCAGCTGGTCGGCGCCGGGAAAGATCGAGGCGGTGTGCATGTCTGCCCCCATGCCCAGCAGGCAGACCGAGAGCGGCAGGCAGGCCGCGACGCCCCGCGCCATCGCGTCCAGCTTGTCCTCGGGCACCGGCGCATCGGCATAAAGAGGCACGAAATTGGCCGCCGCGGCCTTGTCGACCAAAAGCCGTTCGCGCAAAAGCCGGGTGTTCGAGCGGTCCGACTCCTCGGGCACCCAGCGTTCATCGGTCAACATCACGTCGACCCGCGACCAGTCGATATGACCGGCCCCGCACAGGCTGTCGAAGATCGGACCCGGCGTGGTGCCGCCGGGCACCGCCAGAGAGGCGCGCTCGTTGTGGAACAGCACGTTCTCCAATTCCCCCGCGATCTGGTTGGCGAGGTTCATCATCATCATCTCGCCGTCGGGATATTCCTTCAGCTCCATGGGATTACTCCTTGATTTCGCGCCATTTCCGGCCATCGCGATGCAACAGCATGAGCGCATCTTCCGGCCCCGACGACCCCTGGTCATAAAGCTTGGGCACGTCATTACGCGCTTTCCAGCCCTCGATGATCGGGTCGGTCCAGGCCCATGCGGCCTCGACCTCGTCACCGCGCATGAACAGGGTCTGGTTGCCCCGGATCACGTCCATGATAAGCCGTTCATAGGCGTCCGGCACGCCCTCGGCATCCGGCCCAAGCGCCTCGGCGAAGGTCATGTCCAGAGGCACATCGACCAAGCGCATGCCCCCCGGACCCGGTTCCTTGATCGTCACCTGCAGCTTGATGCCCTCGTTGGGCTGCAACTGGATGGACAGGATGTTGCGGTGCCGCGCCTCGTCGCCGGGAAAGATCGAATGGCCGAGATCCTTGAAGACCACGGCGATCTCGGAGGACCGCGCCTTGAGCTTCTTGCCGGTGCGCATGTAGAACGGTACGCCGGCCCACCGCCAGTTGTTGATATGCGCCCTGAGCGCCACGAAGCTTTCGGTATGGCTGCGCGGGTCCTCGGCGTCGGTGCGGTAATCGGCGCTGGTCTTGGTCCTGTCATACTGGCCGCGCACGATGTGGTGGTAATCGACAGGCTGGAGCGCCCGGATCACCTTGAGTTTCTCATCGCGCACCGCGTCGGCATCGAACATGCTGGGCGGTTCCATCGCGATCAGGCACAGAAGCTGCATCAGGTGGTTCTGCACCATGTCCCGCATGGCGCCGGATTTGTCGTAATAGGCGCCGCGCCCCTCGACGCCGACGGTTTCGGCCACGGTGATCTGGATGTGATCGACGTAATGGTTGTTCCACAGCGGTTCGAACAGCACGTTTCCGAAGCGCACCGCCATCAGGTTCTGGACGGTTTCCTTGCCCAGGTAATGGTCGATGCGGTAGATCTGGTCCTCGTTGAAATGCTGCGCCAGCGTGGCGTTCAGCGCGCGCGCCGACTCCAGATCGCGGCCAAAGGGCTTTTCCACGACGATCCGGGCATTGGTATCGGCGATCTTGTAGCGCAGCAGACGTTCGGCCAGGTCCCCGAACAGCCCCGGCCCGACCGAAAAGTAGAAGGCGTTGATGACGTCATGGCGCAGCAGGTCGTGCAGGTCCTGCCAGCCGCCATCGCCGCGCGCGTCCACCGTGACGTAATGCAACCGGGTCAGGAAGCGGTCGATCGCCTTTTCATCCTTCGCCTCGGGGCCGCCGAATTCCGCGATCGCCTCGCGGATCATCTGGCGATAGCCATCTGTATCCATGTCGGACCGGGCCGCGCCGATGATGCGGGCCTCGTCCGGGATCTGCCCCGACAGGCAGCGGCGATAAAGCCCCGGCAGGATCTTGCGGCGCGCAAGATCGCCCGTGCCACCGAAAATCACGAGGTCGAAATCATCGACCGGGATGACGCGCGAAACCATGTCTGCTCCTTTGCTGCCGCTTTGGACGGAGTTAGCGCTAACGCGCTCCTCCTATCCCCGGTGCTGGTCGGAGTCTAGCGCGATGGCCCCCGCTCTGGCCAGCTTGGGCAATTCAGGCCTCCAGCTCACTGTCCCAGTAGAGGAAATCGAGCCAGGTTTCATGAAGGTGACCGGGCGGAAAGCGGCGGCCCATGTTGCGCAATTGCTCCGAACCGGGCTGGCGCGGCGGTTTGCGCAGGGACAGGCCGGACTGGCGCAGCGATTTGCTGCCTTTCTTGAGGTTGCACCGTGCGCAGGCCGCGACGACGTTTTCCCAGCTGGTCACGCCGCCGGCCGCGCGCGGCACCACGTGGTCGAAGGTCAGATCGCCCTTGGCGCCGCAATACTGGCAGCAGAATTCATCCCTCAGAAACAAATTGAAGCGCGTGAAGGCCACGCGCTTCTGGGGTTTCACGTAATCTTTCAGAACAACGACCGAGGGTATCCTGATCTGCATCGAGGGGCTGCGTACGACCTCGTCATATTCGGCGATGATATCGACCCGGTCGAGAAACGCCGCCTTGACCGCGTCCTGCCAGGGCCAGAGCGATAAGGGGTAGTAGGACAAGGGCCGGTAATCGGCATTGAGAACCAGCGCCGGATGCTGCTTCAGCGCCGCGGGTTGCCTGACAAATTCCGTCCTGAAATCGCCATCCATGAGTGACTCCGTCCTCGCCCTGTCTGCCCGTCGTTTCCGGCACCAGAGCGGGAGCCCCGCCCCTGCCTTGTGTTGACTATATATGGCCATCCTTGGCTGGCAAGCCCCAGATATGGCCATAACTTATCCACAGCTGGTAGGCCGATTCCGTAACGATGGGGTGACAGGTCGGGCTTGATTGTCTCGGTTCAGCCTATTCGCAACGCCCGATCGCCTCGTGCGCGGCTTTTCCCAGGACGGCAGGATCAACAGGTGTGTCGAGGTCCAAGGTCTGGTCCCGGCCCAACTCTTCAAAAGCGGAGCCGCGCAAGGTCCGGTTCGGCGTCAAGGTCCACTGGCCGGCGGTCGCCGTTATCGAGACAAGAGACATTTCCGGCCAAAGCCGCGCCGATTTCGACAGGTTCAGCCGCTCCCGCATCGATGCGTGAAAAGCGCCAGCCTCAGAAACAACACGACCCAGCAAATCCCCCCCCGCCTTGGCGCGCACGGTTTCGATCTTGGCAAATGCACCAAGAATCTCCGCGCCAAGAGTCTGCGGGTCTGTCTCCGGCGACAGGACCGCGCCCTGGTCGAGCGGCATGCCGACCATGCTGTAGAAAACGCCGTCAGACCGCCTGAAGCGGTAATGCGGCAAGACCAGCGTCGCCCGGCGATGGACGTAGAGGGAAACACGACCACCCTCGTCCGCGGGTCCTGGCCACGCCCCGAAAAAATGCTGACGCAGCCGGTCCAGCATCAACTATATCCCAGCCGGTCGCGCATGAAGGCCAGGGCGACCGACAGGCCATCCTGCGCGATCCCGTGGCCGGTGCCCTTCTGGATATGGGCATAGACGTCCTGCCAGCCGGCCGCTTCCAGCGCCTCGGCGGCCTGCGGTAGCGATTGCACGGGCACCACATCATCCTGATCGCCGTGCACCAGCAGGACCGGCGGGCGCACCACCACCTCGTCGGCCAGAAGTTCCGGTTCCAGCAGGCGGCCGGAAAAGGCGCAGACTCCGGCAACGGGGTCCTCGCGGCGCGGCAGGACATGCAGCGCCATCATGGTGCCCTGGGAAAAGCCGAAAACCAGAACCTGTTCGGGCATCAGGTCCTCGTCGACCATCAGCCCGTCGAGAAAGGCATCGAGGTCATCGACGGCGCGCAGCATGCCCGCCTTGGATTCCTCCTCGGACGACCCGTCGATCCAGGGGATCGGGAACCATTGGAACCCGAACGGCGCGCCGGCGCAGTTTTCCGGCGCATCGGGGGCGAAAAAGGCGGTGTCGGGCAGGTGTTCGCCCAAGGGGTCGGCAAGGCCCAGCAAATCCTGCCCGTTGGCGCCATAGCCGTGCAGGAACACAACCGCCGAGCGCATCTCGCCCGAGACCGGCTCTACCCGCCCTGCTTTCAATACCCGTGTCATGCGATGCCCTCTCTGTTCTTGTCGAGCCGGTAGTAGGCCCAGAGCAGCCGCGCCGCAACCGCGCGCCAGGGCGACCAGGCCTCGGCCATTTGCCGCAGATGCCCTTCTGTCGGACGGTCCGGCAGGTCATAGAGCGCCCGGGCGGCCTCTTGCAGGGCCAGGTCCCCGGCGGCGAAGACATCGGACCGGCCGAGGCTAAACTTGGCGTAGATCTCGGCGGTCCAGCGGCCGATACCCGGCACGGCGACCAAAGTGGCAATCACGTCTTCGTCCGTCATGTCGCGCAATCCGTCATAGTCGATGCCCGCCCTGGCCAGTGCACGGGCATAGCGCTGCTTGGGCCGCGACAGGCCGACGCCGCGCAGGTCGTCGTCCGTGGCCCCGGCCACGGCCTCGGGCGTCGTCAGCCCCGCCGCCTCGACCCGGCCCCAGATCGCGCGGGCGCTTGCCACGCTGACCTGCTGGCTGACGATGGCCGAAAGCAGCTGGGCGAACCCCTGCGGATTGCGGCGCAGCGGCAGAGGGCCGGTCAACCGATAGGCCGCCGCCATGCGCGGACAGCGGGCCGACAGCCAATCCATCCCCTCGGCGACACAGGCCTCGGTTTCGATGAGGCGCCCGGAATTCATGTGGTTTCTTTCATACGTGCGACCATTCTAACGCTGGACCTCGCCCGCGCGTGGGGCTAATCGGGCACCATGACCGATACCGCCGTCCAGAACCCCAACGTGAATGACAGTGCCGCCCGGCGCAACGTGATCGTGCTGATCCTTGCCCAGGCGATCCTCGGCGCGCAGATGCCGATGATCTTCGCGGTGGGCGGGCTGGCCGGACAGATGCTGGCGCCCAATCCCTGCCTGGCCACCCTGCCGATTTCCCTGATCGTCTTCGGGTCCATGACGACCGCGGCGTGGATATCGCCGCTGATGCAGGCGCGCGGCCGGCAGTTCGGATTTTTCCTGGGGGCCATCGCCGGGACGATCGGCGCGCTGATCGCGGCCTGGGGACTTTGGACCGGCCAGTTCTGGCTGATGCTCGTCGGCTCCTACCTGACGGGGATCTACATGTCGGCACAGGGCTTCTATCGCTTCGCCGCCACCGACCGCGCCTCGGACGATTTCCGCCCCAAGGCGATTTCATACGTCATGGCCGGCGGTCTGCTGGCCGCCATCATCGGCCCGCAATTCAACAAACTGGTGATGGATGCCACCGTCGTCCCCTTCGTGGGAAGCTACCTGGCCGTGGCCGCGCTGAACCTGGTGGGCATGTTCCTGTTCTTCGGGCTGGACCTGTCCAAGGGCACCCGCGCCACCGGTCCCGAGCAACTGACCGGCCCGGCCCCGCGCGACCGCAAGGCGATGCTGACCGATCCGCATATCCTGGTGGCGATCATCGTCGGCATGGTGTCCTACGCGCTGATGAACCTGGTGATGACATCGACACCGCTGGCCGTGGTCGGCTGCGGCTATTCCGAGGCCCGGGCCAATGACATCGTTTCGGCCCATGTGCTGGCGATGTATCTGCCCAGCTTCTTCACGGGTCATCTGATCGCCCGGTTCGGCGTGCGACCCGTCATGGCGCTGGGGCTGCTGATCCTGGCCGCGGCCGGCGGCGTGGCGCTGATCGGGGTGGACCTGGAACATTTCTTCGTCGCGCTGATCCTGCTGGGCGTCGGTTGGAATTTCGGCTTCATCGGGGCCACGACCCTGCTGGCCGCCTCGCACGGGCCGCGCGAACGCGGGGTGGTGCAGGGCCTGAACGACACGATCGTATTCGGCTGCGTGACGCTGGCCTCGCTGGCCTCGGGCGGGTTGATGAACTGCTCGGGCGGCACGGCAGAAGCGGGCTGGACGGCGGTGAACCTGGCCATGGCGCCCTTCCTGGCGCTGGCAGGCGGCGCGCTGATTTGGTTGTGGCTACGGCCGCAGGATGCGCGCCTGGCCTGAGCCGTCAAGCCCACCGCATCAGGCGCAGCCGCTTGCGGAAGGGGCTGAGCGCGACGCGGCCTTCGGCAACGCGGCCCGGATCGGCGGCGATCTGCCGCAGAAGGACCGGCGCCTGCCACCCTTCCAGCAACCCCGCGCGGGCCTGCCGCGGCACTTGACGGCGCAGTGTATGCCAGGCCGGCATGGCCCGATCGGCGGCGCGCGCCATGTCCCCGATCGCCTGTGATCGGCCATCGACAAGCGGGATACGGCCGCGCGCCTCGAGCTCGGGCACCGCCTGCAGGAACCGCACAAGACCAGCGCCTTGACCCAGCTTTCGCACATCATCCTCGGCCTGATCGCCCGCACCCAGAAGACGCGTCGCCTGCCACATCAGCTCGCCCGCCGTGGCCTCGATATATTCGTCGAAATGCGCCGCGTTCTCGAAGGCCTCCTTGTAGATGTCCCAGCGGCGCGCGGCGATGGACCGGTCCAGCGCCTGCACCGCCGCGCGGTCCAACACGGCGGCCAGTTCCACCGTGACCTCGTGACTGCGCACCGGGCCACCGGTGGCGATCTCGTCCAGCGCATCGCGCCACCATTGCAGGCGCATCTCGGCGATCATCGGCTCCTCTGTCACCCAGGGCGCGCGGCTGACCTCGATGTTGAAAGCATAGAGCGGGAACAGCACGCGGCGCGCCGCGGGCGGCGCGGCCATGGTCGCCAGGAACCGGTCCGGGTCGCCCTTGCGGACGATATCGGCGCAGGCCTCGAAACTCATGGGCGCCCCAAAATACCGGAATTCTGAGCCCGCGACCGAGTTTCCGGAAAGTCGGTCATGCCGCCGCCTCGTCGCGCAGCAGTTTCCAGACGATCCCCTCGTGCAGTGCATCGAAGGCCGCATCGACGATATTGGCACTGACCCCGACCGTGGCCCAGCGATGCCCGGCCCCGTCCTGGTAGTCGATGATGACCCGCGTGACCGCCTCGGTGCCGCCATTGGTGATCCGCACCTTGAAATCCACCAGCTTCATGTCGTCGATCATCGCCTGGTAAGGGCCAAGGTCCGATTTCAACGCCTGCCAGAGCGCGTTGACCGGTCCATCATCGGATAGGTCGCTGGCATGTTCGTTCTTGTAGTAGCTGGTGCGGGCCCGGCCCCGGATGCTGACCGTCACCACGGCTTCGGATTCCACCACGATCTCGCCGCGCGCGTTGCGCCGGCGTTCGGAAATCACCCGGTAGCGTTCCACGTCGAAAAAGGCGGGCAAGGTGCCCAGCTCTTCGCGCGCCAGCAATTCGAAACTGGCCTGCGCGGTGTCATAGGCGAACCCCGCCGATTCCTGCGCCTTGATCCGGTCGAGGATGCGCACCAGGGCCGTGTTGCCTTTTTCAACCTCGATCCCCGCGCCTTTCAGGCGCTCGCGCAGGTTCGACTGGCCGGCCTGGTTCGACATGGGAACGATGCGCGTGTTGCCCACGAGGCCCGGGTCGATATGCTCGTAGGTCGAGGGGTCCTTGGCGATGGCGCTGGCATGCAGGCCCGCCTTATGGGCGAAGGCCGAGGAACCGACATAGGCGGCCTGCTTGGTCGGCACGCGGTTGAGGATGTCATCGAGCAGGCGCGAGGCGCGGGAAAGACCGGTCAGCGCCTCCGGCGTGACGCCGGTTTCATAGGCGCTGGCAAAGGGCTCTTTCAGCATCAGCGTCGGGATCAGCGTGGTCAGGTTGGCATTGCCGCAGCGTTCGCCCAGCCCGTTCAGCGTGCCCTGGATCTGCCGCGCCCCGGCCTCGACGGCGGCCAGCGAATTGGCCACCGCGTGTTCGGTGTCGTTATGGGTGTGGATTCCCACGTGATCTCCCGGCACCTCCGCCGCGATCACCGCTGCCGTGGCCTCGGCCACCTCTGCGGGCAATGCGCCGCCGTTCGTGTCGCACAGCACCACCCAGCGCGCGCCGGCCTTGTAGGCGGCCACGCAGCAATCGAGCGCATAGGCCGGGTTGGCCTTCCAGCCATCAAAGAAATGTTCCGCGTCGAACAGCGCCTCGCGGCCCTGGGCCACGATATGGGCGATGCTGGCGCGGATGTTTTCCAGGTTTTCCTCTAGCGTGATGCCGAGCGCGGTGTCCACGTGGAAATCATGGGTCTTGCCGACGATACAGACCGCGGGGGTCCGGGCATTCAGCACGGCCGCCAGCACGTCGTCGTTGTCCGCCGACCGCCCGGCCCGCTTGGTCATGCCAAAGGCGGTCATGGTGGCGCGGGTCTTGGGGGCGTTGTCGAAGAACTCGCTGTCGGTGGGGTTCGCACCAGGCCAGCCGCCTTCGATATAGTCCACGCCAAGCTCGTCCAGCACGGCGGCAATGGCCTGCTTGTCGGCGGTGGAGAATTGCACGCCCTGGGTCTGCTGCCCGTCACGCAGGGTGGTGTCGTAAAGGTAGAGGCGTTGCTTGGTCATCGTGTCACCTCTCGGGCGTTTGCGTTCCCTTCAACCCGGATCGCCTGCGATCCGGATCGCCCCCGACCCGCCCCCCAGGGCGGGGGCGATACCGCCCCCACCCTCGGGCCGGGCGCGATCCTCTCGTTTGAGCTGGTCATAGCAGGCCCTCCAGCTTGGCGGGGTCAAAGCCCGAGCCGGGCACCAACTCAATACCGTCCTTGGACATGCGCACTTCGACGCCTGCATCAATGAGGGCGGCTTTCAGGCGGTCGACTTCGGAGAAGTCTTTGGTTTGCATGGCTTGACTTCGTAAATCGATCAGTTTTCGCGTGAGACCATTGAGGCTTTCAAGCGCCTCGATGCGACCACCGACAAATCCGAACGAGGCGACGCCCAATTGAGGGTTCTCTTCCAAACCCAAGAGTTCCAATCCGGCCTCCAACGCCGTGGCATCGCCAATTCTTGCCAAACGATGGAGTTCTGCCAGTGCAGCGGATGTATTCAGATCATCGGTCAATGCGTCCAAGAACTCCTGTGAAGGTTCAACAGTCTCGGCGTCCAATACAGCTGTCATGGCCCACCACTTCCGCAGCGTCTTCTCCGCCTCTTCCCGCTTCTTCTCGGTCCAGTCCATCGGCTTGCGGTAATGCGTGGACAGCATCACGAACCGGATCACCTCGCCCGGCACACCCTGATCCAGCAAGTCCCGCACTGTGAAGAAATTGCCCAAGGACTTGGACATCTTCTTGCCCTCGACCTGCAGCATCTCGTTATGCATCCAGACCCGCGCAAAATCGCCCTCGGGGTGGGCGCATTTCGATTGCGCGATCTCGTTCTCGTGGTGCGGGAATTGCAGGTCGTTGCCGCCACCGTGGATGTCGAAGGTCTCGCCCAGCAATTCGTAGGACATGGCCGAGCATTCGATATGCCAGCCGGGCCGCCCGCGGCCCCAGGGGCTGTCCCAGCCCGGCAGCTCGTCATCCGAGGGCTTCCATAGCACGAAATCCATCGGGTTGCGCTTATAGGGCGCGACCTCGACCCGCGCGCCGGCGATCATGTCATCGACCGACCGGCCCGACAGCTTTCCATAGTCGTCATAGCTGTCCACGGCGAACAGCACATGGCCCTCGGCCTCGTAGGCATGGCCCTTCTCGATCAGCCCCTCGATCATGGCGATCATGGCGCCGATCCACTCGGTCGCCCGGGGTTCCTTGGTGGGCCGCAATGCACCAAGCGCATCCATGTCCTGATGATACCAGCCGATGGTCTCGTCGGACCGGTCGTGCACCAGCTCTTCCAGCGCGCCCGTCGCGCCCGCCTCTTTGCGGGCCAGTGCGGTGGCGTTGATCTTGTCGTCCACATCCGTGAAATTGCGGATATAAGTCACGTGGTTCTCGCCATAGACATGCCGTAACAGCCGGTAGAGCACGTCAAACACCAGAACAGGCCGCGCATTGCCCAAGTGTGCGCGGTCATAGACCGTCGGACCGCAGACATACATCCGCACGTTCTCGCGGTCCAAAGGCTCGAAAACCTCCTTGGTCTTCGTCTTGGTGTTATAGAGCTTTATCGTCACGGAAGCGGCCTCACGCGGTTTTCGCCCGCGGGCTTAGCGACTTTCCGGTTGGATTGAAACGTGAAAGAGCGGCCCGCGTGACTGGTGTCAGCAGGGAATAATGCAGCAGATGATGCAGATGCTCTTCATGGGCCCAGTCATAACCAGCCGGCATGTCCGGTGGCAAGCCCTTCTTGCGCGCTCGCCGATTGTCGTTGGCAAGTGGCGCCGGATTGGGCCATGATCGGAACCATGAGCCGCGACCGCGTCAACACCCTGTGCGCCGCCCTGCCCGGCGCCGAATGGTCCAAGGCCTTCGGGCCGGGCCATGATGTCTGGAAAGTGGGCGGCAAGGTCTTTGCCTCGGCCGGCTTCAGCACGCCCGGTGTGGCCCTCAAATGCGCCGGCATCGACGAGGCCTTGCACCTGGAGGACCTCTTCGGATGGCCCAAGGCACCCTATTTCCATCGCTCCTGGGTGCTGGTGCCCTTCGACACGGCAGAGGACGAGCTGGCCCACCGGGTGGCCAAGTCCTATCGCACGGTTCGGGCCGGTCTTACGAAAAAGGCGCAGGCCGCACTGCCGCCGTTCGAATGAGGCCAGTCTATTTCCACGGCATTCCCGGTGCGCACCGCGAGATCGCGTTGGCCGGTGTGATCCCGACCGACCTCGCCCCGGAAACGGAGGCCGGGCCAGGCCGCCACCTGGTCGGCTTTTCCCTTGGCGCCCATCGGGCCTTGAAGGCTGCCGCGAGCACGGGCGCCGCACGGCTGGACCTGATCGCCCCCGGCGCACCGCTGGACCTGGGCGATTTCCTTCCCCGCATGGCGGGCCGCCCGGTCTTCGAGGCGGCCCGCAGGGGGCGCTTGACCCGCTTCACCGCCATGCAACGGATGATGCTGCGCCTGTTCCCGGCCCTGACCCTGCGCGTCGTCTTTGCCGGATCGGTCCCGGCCGACCTGCGCCTGATCCGGCCGGGACCGAGCCGCGACATCCTTGTCGAAACCCTGCGCGACAGCTTGCTGGGCGACCCGGCAGGCTACCGGGCGGCAGTCGAGGCCTATGTCCAGCCTTGGGCCGAAATCCTGCCCGATGTCACCTGCGCCGTGCGCATCTGGCACGGGCGGGCGGATAACTGGGCCCCTTTCGACATGGCCGAGGCGCTGCGCGACGCATTGCCGGGGGCGGAGTTGGTCCCGCTTCCCGGTCTCGGCCATTTTTCCGCGCTGGTCGAGGCCCTGCCCCGTATCCTACGGGACACCGGTCAGGCGTAGCAGACCACCTCGATCTCGAGGCCGTTTTCCTCGTGGAAGTAGAACCGCCGTCCGGGTTCGTAATCCGCGTGGGAATGGGGCTCATATCCCCGCGCCTTCACCGCCCGTTCGGCCGCGTCGAGGTCATCCACGACCACGCCGATATGGTTCAGCCCGGCACGGGTGCGATAACTGTCATCGGCGTCACGCTGACCTTCGGCCCCCTCTGGGCCGGCATAAAGCGCCAGGTAGGTCTCGGACTCGCCCACATGGATGGTGTAGCCGTTGTTCTTGGCCGCGCCGTCCCAGCGGGTATGCCAGCCGAAAAGGGCCTGCAGCATCTCGGCGGTGGCCTTTGGGTCCTTGACGGTGATGTTCACGTGTTCAAGCCGCGCCATGACTCAACTCCTCTTTCCGAAACGCGCGAGCAGCCCTCGCAATAATCCCGACCGCACGGGCCGAGGCGCGCTGTCGAAACAGCCGTAATCGAGGTCACGGCCCCAACCGATCCCGTCCCGTCGCAGGTGCCGGATCGCGGTGCCGTCAAGGCAATGTCGTGTCGGATTCATTCGGTTTCTCCTTCCGAACTGGATTTATGCGGACGACTCATGTGTAATTTCTCAAGTCAACTTTAGATCAAGCGGAGATTTCGTATGGCCAAGGACGGGCTGACCATCGGCGATCTTGCGGACCGGACCGGACTGGCCGTCTCCGCCATCCGGTTCTATGAGACCCACGGGATCGTGCACCCGGTGCGCAACGCCGGCGGGCACCGGCGCTATGGGCGCCACGACCTGCGACGGCTTAGCTTCGCGATGATCGCCCAAAGGCTGGGGTTTGCCCTCTCCGAGATCGCCCGCCAGATGGCGGATCTGCCCAGACACAAGGCCCCCTCGAAATACGACTGGACGCGCATTTCCACCGCAATGCGTGGTGATATTGCGGCGCGCATCGCGGAACTGGAACGCCTGCGCGACCGGCTGGACGGCTGCATCGGCTGTGGCTGCCTGTCGCTGGAGACCTGCGCGCTCTACAATCCCGGGGACGAACTGGCCGCCCGTGGCCCCGGCCCGGCCAAGCTTCTGGGGGATTGACAGTTTCGCCCCCGGCTGGAAGGTCGCATCGCATGACACGCACGCTTTCGACCCGCATCACCAACCTGACCCCCGGCGGCTCGGACGGGTGGGAGGTCTTCTATCGCGCTCGCCAGATGGCCGAGTCCGGCGCCGACGTGATCGAGTTGACCATCGGCGAACATGACATCCGCACCGCCCCCGACATTCTGGCGGCCATGGATGACGCGGCGCGCGCGGGCCACACTGGCTATGCCGCCGTGCCGGGCACCCAGGCCCTGCGCGACACTGTCGCCGCACGCATCGCCGCGCGCACCGGCGCGCCGACGACGCGCGACAACATCCTTGTGACGCCGGGCGGCCAGGCCGCGCTTTACGCCGCGCATCACGCGGTCTGCGACGAGGGCGACCAGGCGCTGTTCATCGACCCCTATTATACCACCTATCCCGGCACGATCCGGGGCGTAGGCGCGCAGCCCGTCCCGGTGCTATCCCGCCCCGAGCACGCCTTTCAGCCGCAGCGGGCCGATATCGAGGCCGCCGCGGACGGCGCGACCTCGCTTCTCGTCAATACCCCCAACAACCCGACGGGTGCGGTTTATTCGCGCGCAACGCTTGAGGGGATTGCGGCGGCCTGCGATGCCCATGACCTGTGGCTGATCTCGGACGAGGTCTATGACACCCAGGTCTGGGACGGGGCGCACCTGTCGCCGCGCGCCCTGCCCGGCATGGCCGAGCGCACGCTTGTCGTGGGCTCGATGTCGAAAAGCCATGCGATGACCGGAAGCCGCGTGGGCTGGGTCTGCGGGCCGGAAGTGGTGATCGACCACATGCTGAACCTGGCCACGCACACGACCTATGGCGTGCCCGGCTACATTCAGGATGCCGCGGTTTTCGCGCTGAACCAAGGCAAGGACGCCGAAGAACGTGTCGCCGCCCCGTTCCGCCGCCGCCGGACCATCGCCCATGACCTGCTCGCCCGGCAGGAAGTGGTCCGGGCCGCACCGGCGCAGGGGGCGATGTACGTCATGCTGGATATCCGCGCCACGGGGCTGGGCGGCGTCGATTTCGCCAACCGCCTACTGGACGAGGCCGGGATCGCGGTCATGCCCGGCGACAGTTTCGGCGCGGGCGGCGCGGGCCATGTGCGCGTGGCGATGACGGTCGCGGACACGGCCTTCGAGGCCGCCATGACGCGGCTGCTGGATTTCGCCGCTTCCGTCCGGCCATAACGAAAGGGCGGCCCCGCAAGGCCGCCCCACACTGGTGTCCGATCGGTGGCGCGATCAGAATTCGAAGGCGACGCGCGCGCCGATCGTGGTGGCGTCCACGTCGATGCCGCTGCCCGCGTAATCCTCGAACCGGTGCTGAAGCACTTCACCGCCCACGCGAAGGGTACCGCCGATGCGGTAGTCCAGGCCGGCGCCGTAGAAATAGCCGGTGTCGCTGTCATCGACCGCGCCCGAGGTGGACAGCTGCGCGCCGCCCGCAGTCAGGTAGGGCAAGGCGTTGCCCGCATCATACCCGGCCCGAACCTTGACGCGCGTGACGCTGTCGACGTCCAGCCCGAGCGTATCCTCGGTCACGTCGAAGCCGGAAATCTCCAACTCGCCGCCCAGCACGATGCTGCCGAAATCGTAGTCATACCCGGCAAACGCACCATAGGTCATGCCGGTGGGGCTGTCGTCGAACGCGTCGGTGCCGGTGGCATCGGCATAGCCCAGCGAGCCACCCGCGTAGAAACCGGTCCATTCGCCGCCCATGGGCGTCGGGGCGGGCGTCATGACGGGAGCCGGGGCCGGCTCAACAGCGGGCTCGGACATGGAACCGGCGATGGCCGGTGTAACGCCGAGCGTGGTAAGCGCGGCAGTGGTGGCGATGATGGAACGTCGCATTGGAAGTCTCCTGTCTCGGTCTCGTGAAATTTGTCGGCACGCCGCAGGGGGACGGCATGCCCAACACATGGTGTACAACCGGTCAGTAATTCCAGCCCGCTCACCCCGGTGTGAACGGAGTGTGCGCTTCCTTGCCGACCGGGGGGCCGTCTTGGCGCAGGTTCCCGCCGCCCGGCGATTTTTCCATGAGGTCCAGAAACCGCCGCGGCGCCTGCCCTCAGCCGGACGGCGCGCTCAGGGTGCCCCCGCCGACCGCCGCCCGGACCCCCGTGGTGCCCGGACAGGATGTCGGCAGACCGCGTGCGACACGGACCGCCAGATAGGCGAAGGCCTGCGCCTCGAGCATGTCGCCGTCCAAGCCCACGGCCTCGACCGGATCGACAGGACAAGCACTGGCCGCCGCGATCATCGCCATCAGGGTGCGGTTGTGCCGGCCGCCACCGGTGACCAGCAGCCGCGAGGGCGGCACCGGGCATTGATCTACAGCATGCGCGACCGAGGCGGCGACACAGGCGCTCAGCGTAGCGGCGGCATCGGCGTCGGAAAGGTCCTCAACTGCGCCGACCAATCCATCAAAATTGCTTCTATCCAGAGACTTGGGCGGCATCCTGAAGAAATAGGATGAAGACAGGAATTCGGTCACCACGCTGTCTGCCACCGCGCCCTGCGCAGCCAGGGCGCCATCTGCGTCGCGGTCCCTGTCCTGGCGTGCCTGCATCATGTCGTTGATCGGCGCATTGGCCGGGCCGGTATCGAAAGCCAGCAGCGCCCCCTCGACCTCGGGCGCGGATTTCGACGGATCGATCCAAGTCAGGTTGCCGACCCCGCCAAGGTTCAGGACGGCCAGCGGCGCCTCGGCCCCGATCCAGCGGGCCAGCGCGAAATGATAGAACGGCGCCAGCGGCGCGCCCTCGCCCCCCATCTCGACATCGGTGCTGCGAAAATCCCAGACCACCGGCACGCCCAGCACCTCGGTCAGCACCGCGCCATCGCCGACCTGGTGGGTGCCGCACCCGCGTGGCTCGTGCGCAAGGGTCTGGCCGTGAAAGCCCACCAGCGCCACCTCGGACAGCCCGGCCAGCGCCTGGGCATGGACGGTTTCGACGATCTCGGCGGCGGCGGCCACGTCCTCGCCCGGCCATTTGCCCAGGGCGGCCCGCAGCACGGCCCGCTGATCGGGCGAATAGGGAACGAACCGGCTGGGTCCGAAGCCAAGGATCCGGTCGCCATCGGTCTCGATGACCGCCGCATCGACCCCGTCCAGCGACGTGCCCGACATGGCCCCGGCCACACGCACCGTCCCAGCCTTCAACATCCGCTTTTCCTCTGCCGCCTCGCGTCCTATAGAGTGCGCCGAACGCAACGCGGGGACAAGACATGACCTACCATCCCAAGTCCGATTTCATGGCCACGATCATGGAGCGCGGCTTTCTGGCCGATTGCACGGATTACCAGGGCTTGGACGAGGCGCTGAGCAGGGGGATGGTCACCGCCTATATCGGCTATGACGCGACGGCCAGGTCGCTACATGTGGGGCATCTTTTGAACGTCATGCTGCTGCGCTGGTTTCAGAAGACCGGGCACAAGCCGATCACCCTCATGGGCGGCGGCACGACCAAGGTGGGCGACCCGTCCTTCCGCGCCGATGAACGGCCGCTTCTGACCCCGGCGCAGATCGACGACAACATCGCCGGGATGCAGCAGGTGTTCGACCGCTACCTGTCCTATGGCGAGGATGGCAACGGCGCCTTGATGCGCAACAACGCCGAATGGCTGGACGGACTCAATTACCTCGACTTCCTGCGCGATATCGGACGGCATTTCAGCGTCAACCGCATGCTGTCCTTTGAATCGGTCAAGTCGCGGCTGGACCGCGAACAGAGCCTGTCCTTCCTGGAATTCAATTACATGATCCTGCAGGCCTACGACTTCCTGGAACTGCACCGCCGCTATGGCTGCCTGTTGCAGATGGGCGGGTCGGACCAGTGGGGCAATATTGTCAACGGTATCGACCTGACCCGCCGGGTGCTGGACGAGGAAATCTACGGGCTGACCACGCCGCTTCTGACCACGTCCGACGGCAAGAAGATGGGCAAGTCGGCCGGGGGCGCCGTGTGGCTGGCATCAGAGATGCTGTCGGCCTACGAGTTCTGGCAGTTCTGGCGCAACACCACAGATGCGGATACCGGCCGGTTCCTGAAGCTTTACACCGAATTGCCGGTCGACGAATGCGACCGGCTGGGGGCTCTCGGCGGGTCCGAGATCAACGAGGCCAAGATTATCCTGGCCAACGAGGTAACGGCGCTGCTGCACGGGGCCGAGGCCGCCCGCGCCGCCGAAGCGACCGCGCGCGAGGTCTTCGAAAAGGGCGGCGCGGGGGGCGATCTGCCCACCCTGACGCTGGGCGCGGACGAGATCGGCGAAGGGATTTCCGTGGTGCAGCTGATCGTGCGCTCGGGGTTGGCCGCATCGGGCAAGGAGGCCAAGCGCCTGATTGCCGATAACGGGGCCAAGCTGGACGATGCACCGCTGAGCGATGCGGGCCGGATGATCACCGCCGCCGACCTGGCCAGCCCGATCAAGCTGTCGGCGGGCAAGAAACGGCACGCGATGGTCGAACTGGGCTAGAACACGGCCCACTCCAGCAGGGCGAGCAGCGCGCCACCGGCCAGCGCACAGGCCGCCGCCACCAGGGCCGCTCCAAGCGGCGTCGGGCGCGGCGGGGGGATCGCGACTCCATAGACCTTTGCCATGGCACCATTAACCCCGCCTTAGGTTTCCATCGGCTTAACGGGGCAATGGACCTTGCCCTGCAACAATCCCCGGAATTCGAACGCGGCCTGTTGGCCTGCGGGCAGGCGCCGTGGCGCGGCGCGGCGGGGCTGATGCTGCGTCGCCGGCTGCCCCTCGCGGGGTGGCAGGGGGTGCTCTCGCGCAGCGATGTGACCTGTCCGGCGGCCCTGCGCGCGGCGCGGCGCGGCGGCCTGCGCATCGTCAATGCAGAGTGCGCCGCCCCCGGTATCCTGCGCGCGGCGGGGTTCCGGCAGATCCTGACCCCGGCCCATATTGCCGAATTGCCGTTGCGGGGCGATCTGCGTGCCGCGATGCACCTTAAATGGCGAAACCGCCTGCGCCGGGCCGAAGCCGCGGGCCTGACCTTGTGGAACGGCGCATGGTCCGGCGCGCCGCACTGGCTGATAGAAGCCGAGGCGCGGCAACGGCACCAGCGCCGCTATGCCGGACTGCCCGCACCGCTCGTCGCGGCCATCGCCCGCGAAACCCCGGGCTGCGCCCGCATCATCGAAGCCTGGGAGGGCGCGACGCCGATCGCGGCCATGCTGTTCCTGCGCCACGGCGCGCGGGCCACCTACCAGGCGGGCTGGACCTCCGACCGGGGCCGCGCGCTGAATGCTCATTGCCTGACATTGTTCGTGGCTGCCCTCTGGATGGCCGATCACGGTCACAGGCTGCTGGACCTAGGGCCGGTCGAAACCGATCGACAACCCGGATTGGCCCGCTTCAAGCTGGGATCCGGGGCGCGGGCCCGCGCTATGGGCGGCACCTGGCTGGCCCTGCCCGGCCGCTAGGGCCGCACCGGAAAACAGGGCTGGCGACGCCCTGCCCGATCTTCTAAAGATCGCACCGAGATGACCAAGACCATCCTTGAAAGATGCGAAGCCCGTGGCCTGCGCCTGACCGATCAGCGCCGGACCATTGCCGACGTGCTGGAACGGGCCAAGGACCACCCCGATGTCGAGGACCTGCACGCCCGCGCCGCCCGCATCGACCCGGGCATTTCGCTGGCCACGGTCTATCGCACCGTCAAGCTGTTCGAGGAGGAAGGCATTCTAGACCGGCTGGATTTCGGCGACGGCCGTGCCCGCTACGAGACCGCCGACCGCGAACACCACGACCACCTGATCGACCTGGAAACCGGCGCGGTGATCGAATTCGTCGATGACGAGATCGAGGCCTTGCAGGAAAAGATCGCCCGCAAGCTGGGCTATCGGCTCAAGGGCCACCGGCTGGAACTCTACGGCGTGCCGCTCAAGCGTGGCGGGGCCAAGTGAACAACCTCGTCGGCGCCTTCTGGATGATCCTGGCCATGGCACTCTTCGCCCTGGTCGATACCTGCATCAAGCTGGCGACGGAAACCGTGCCGCGCGCCCAGGTCGTGGTCGTGATCGGGGCTGTTGGCCTGCTGGTCTTCGCCTTGGCGGCGCGCCTGCGGGGGCTGAAACCGCTGCCGCCCGAGGTGTTTCGCGGCCCCTCCCTGCTGCGCGCGGCGGGCGAGGCCGGGGCGACCACCTGTTTCGTCTTTTCCCTGTCCGAGGTCGACCTGTCGCTCTTCACCACCATCGTGCAGGCCAATCCCCTGCTGGTCGTGTTGGGTGCGGCGCTTTTTCTGGGCGAACCGGTGGGCTGGCGGCGCTGGTCGGCGATCGTGCTCGGCATGGTCGGCGTCCTGGTCGTGCTGCGGCCCACGAGCGCCGATTTCAACGCCTTCGCGTTGCTGGTCTTTCTCGGCGTACTATCACAGGCGATCCGCGACCTGGCGACGCGCCGGGTCGCGCCGGGAATCGACACGCTGCAACTGTCCTGCGGGTCCTACCTGGCGCTGATCGCCGCCGGGTTCGTCATCGGCATCGTCCAGTCCACCCCGCCGATCCGCCCCGAGGGGGCGGCCTGGCTCTACCTCTTCGGGGCGGCGGCCCTCTTCATGCCGGCGATCTATTCCATGGTCGCCTCGATGTGTGTGGGCGAGGTCGGCTTCGTCGCCCCGTTCCGCTATAGCCGCATCCTCTTCGGGCTGGCGCTGGGGGTTTTTGTCTTCGGCGAAACGCTGGACAGCTACACGTTGCTGGGCGCGGCGCTTATCGTCGGAACCGGGCTCTATTCCTTCTGGCGCGAGACCCGGCTTGGCGCGGCGGCCCGCTGATGGAGAACCTGCGCGGCGCCGCCTTCATGACCCTGTCGATGCTGGGCTTTGCGATCGAGGACGCCCTGATCAAGACCGTGGCCGAACGCCTGCCGGCCGGCCAGATCATCGCCCTGCTCGGCCTGGGCGGTGCGGTGCTGTTCTGGGCCTGGCTGGCACTGCGCGGCCAGCGGCTCTTCGTGCCCGCGCAACTGGCGCCGCGGGTGCTGATGCGCACGGGATGCGAGGCGCTCGGCACTGCCTTTTTCGTCACCTCGCTGACCCTGATCCCGCTGACGCTGGCCTCGGCCGTAATCCAGGCCACGCCACTGGTCGTGGCCCTGGGCGCGGCGCTGTTCTTGGGCCAGCCCGTGGGCTGGCGGCGCTGGTCGGCGATCTCGGTGGGCTTTGCCGGCGTGCTACTGATCCTGCGCCCGGGCAGCGCCGATTTCGATCCGCTGGTCCTGCTGGCCGTTGCCGGGATGCTGGGCCTTGCGGGGCGCGACCTGCTGACCCGCGCACTGGCATCCGACATCACCGGGCCGCACCTGTCGATCATGGCTTTCCTTGGTCTGGTCCCCACCGGGCTTGCGCTGGTCGCCGTGCAGGGCCAGACCCTGCTGCGCCCCACCCTGCCCGAGACAGCGCTTCTGGGAATCTGCGTCGTGATCGGCATGCTGGCCTACCTCGCCATCATCGCCGCCACCCGGGCGGGCGATGCCGCCGTGATCTCGTCGTTCCGCTATGCGCGCATGGTCTTTGCCCTGGTCATCGGCTGGCTGGTCTTTCACGAACAGCCCGACACCCTGACCCTGGTCGGGGTCGCCGTTGTCATCGGGGCCGGACTCTATACCCTGATCCGGGAACATCGGCTGCGACGGGCTTCCCTCACGGCCAGCAAGCCGCTATAGCAGCGGCGAGCCCTCATCTGTTTGCGCTAACAACGCCAAAGGACACCCCATGAGCACCATCATCGACATCCATGCCCGCGAAATCCTCGATAGCCGCGGCAACCCGACGGTCGAGGTCGACGTGACCCTCGAGGACGGCACCATGGGCCGCGCCGCGGTGCCCTCGGGCGCCTCGACCGGCGCCTACGAGGCGGTCGAGCGCCGCGACGGCGACAAATCCCGCTACATGGGCAAGGGCGTGCTGGAAGCGGTCGAGGCCGTCAACGGCGAGATCGCCGACACTCTGCTGGGCTTCGATGCGACCGAACAGGTCGCCATCGACGGCGCCATGATCGAACTGGACGGCACCGAAAACAAGGGCCGGCTGGGCGCCAATGCCATCCTGGGCGTGTCACTTGCCGTTGCCAAGGCGGCGGCCGAGTTCACCATGCAACCGCTGTTCCGCTATGTCGGCGGCACCTCGGCCCGCACCCTGCCCGTGCCGATGATGAACATCATCAATGGCGGCGAACACGCGGACAACCCGATCGACATCCAGGAGTTCATGATCATGCCGGTGGCCGCCGACACGATCCGCGACGCGGTGCGCATGGGCTCGGAAGTTTTCCACACCCTCAAGAAAGAGCTGTCAATCGCCGGCATGTCCACCGGTCTGGGCGATGAAGGTGGCTTTGCCCCGGAATTGGGCAGCACCCGCGAGGCGCTGGATTTCATCCTCAAATCCATCGAAAAGGCCGGCTACAAGCCGGGCGAGGATATCTACCTGGCGCTCGATTGCGCAGCGACGGAATACTTCAAGGATGGCAAGTATGTCCTTGCAGGGGAAGGGAAAACCCTGACCTCCGACGAGAACGTCGCCTATCTGCAGGCCTTGGTGAACGACTACCCGATCATCTCGATCGAGGACGGCATGTCCGAGGATGACTGGGACGGCTGGGTCGCCCTGACCAAGGCCATCGGCGACAAGGTGCAACTGGTCGGTGACGACCTCTTTGTGACCAATCCCGAGCGACTGGCCACCGGCATCGAGAAGGGTGCGGCCAATTCCATGCTGGTCAAGGTCAACCAGATCGGTAGCCTTACGGAAACTCTGCAGGCCGTGGATATGGCCCACCGCGCCCGTATGACCAACGTCATGTCACACCGCTCGGGCGAAACCGAGGACGCAACCATCGCCGATCTGGCGGTCGCGACGAATTGCGGTCAGATCAAGACCGGCAGCTTGGCCCGGTCCGACCGGCTGGCGAAATACAACCAGCTGATCCGCATCGAGGAAGCCCTTGGCGAAACCGCGACCTATGCCGGCCGTGCGATCCTGAAATAACCCGTCCCGCCACAAATGGCCGGCGCCCCTTCAAGGGGCGCCGACCGATAGGTGCCGCAAGTTTACGGACAGGGGGCGGTGTAGTAGGTGCCGTCGCCCCGGGCATAGGCACAGGTCTGATCGTTCTGGTTCTGGGCCACGACCGTCCCTGCGGCCGCGCCACCCAGCGCCGCGATCAGGCGCCAGTCATCGTCGGCCTCAAGTACGTCCGCGGCAACCAGCCCGGCTGCCGCGCCTCCGGCCAGGCCGGCCACGGTGCGTTGTTCGGCGGTCAGGTTCTCGCAAGCCGTCAGGCCCAGAAGGCCGATAATGGCGATGATCAGGGTTCTCATTGGATCCTCCTTGCTTGTTCGCGCCGCAACTTTGGCGCATCTTGCAAATCCACCTTTTCAAACGCGTGCGATCGCGACAAGTTCCATAGCGAGCGGCCCGGTATTTGCCGGACACCGCCCGAACCGGGCTGGCGCGCCGGCGGGAATCTGCCAGAAAGCCCCTGAACATGACACGGATCCGACCTCTCATGCCCGCCGCGTTGATTTTCGATGTCTTCGGCACCTGCGTCGACTGGCGCAGCAGCATCGCGCGCGCCGTGGCCCAGGCCCTGCCCGAGGTCGATTCCACGGCATTCACCGACGCCTGGCGCGGCGAATACCAACCCGCAATGGAGCGGGTGCGCAGCGGCGGCCGCGGCTATGTTCCGCTGGACGACATCCACCGCGAGAACCTGCATTGCGTTACCCCCTGCTTCGGCGTCAGCGCAGGGGATGGGCTTGCCACCGCCTGGGAGCGCCTGGACCCTTGGCCCGATGTGCGCCCGGGCCTCGCCGCGCTGCGCCGGGGGTATATCCTGGCCCCCTGCTCGAACGGGTCCATCGCGATGTTGGCCCGTCTCGCTCGGTATGCCGGCCTGCCTTGGGACTGCATCCTGGGCGCCGATATCGCCCGGGATTACAAGCCCAAGCCACGGGTCTACCAGGCCAGCTGCGCCGCACTGCGGCTGGATCCGGCGCAGGTCATGATGGTAGCGGCCCATAACGACGACCTCGCCGCGGCGCGGGCGGCCGGCCTGCGCACTGCCTTCGTGGCGCGCCCGACGGAACACGGCCCGGACCAGACCAGCGACATGGCCCCCAGCGCGGACTGGGACCTGGTGGTTCCGGATTTCGAAGCCTTGGCTTCTCGGCTTGTGGCAGGCTGATCCCCTTCTGGCCGCGCGCCGTTGCATGGGTCCTGTACCATTCCTAAGGTGATGGCATGACCGAGGCCGACCGCATCATCGAGCACCTCAACCTGTCCCCGCACCCCGAGGGCGGCCATTACCGCGAAACCTGGCGGGCCGCCGACGGCACCGGCCGCCCCGCGGGCACCTGCATCTATTTCCTGCTCAAGGCGGGTGAGCAGAGCCATTGGCACAGGGTCGATGCCACGGAAATCTGGCATTACTACGCCGGTGCGCCCCTGGTTCTGTCCATGGCCGAAACGCAATCCGGCCCAAGGGCCGATCACCGCCTCGGCGCCGACCTCGCCAAGGGCGAGTCGCCGCAGCTGATCGTGCCGCCGCATTGGTGGCAGGCGGCGCAAAGCACAGGCGACTGGACACTGGTCGGCTGCACCGTCAGCCCCGGCTTTCGTTTCGACGGTTTCGAACTGGCCCCACCAGGGTTCGACATTCCCTAGGGCCGGAAAGGGGGCGCTGCCCCTGTCCCGCTTTGCGGGACTCCCCCGGGATATTTCTTGTCCAAAGAAAGGCCCCGGCAGAGGGTCACCTGGTGCCATGCCGGGGCCCGAAGCTTTCTCCGGACACGGCCATCGGCGACCGCTCCGACAGGATGTCCGAGTCCGGTTAATGAAACTCTACCGCTTTCTTTGGACCGAAAAATATCCCGGGGTGAATTGGCCGCAGGCAAAGAGGGGCAGCGCCCCTTCCCGATCGGCGCGGGCGTCGCCCGAGACAAAAGCGGGGGTCGAAGCCCCCCGTCTGGGTTTCGCCGTCCCCGGGGAACGCCCCGCATTCATCGCATGTAAAGCCCGGAAAAACTGAAAAAAGGGGGGCCGAAGCCCCCCTCTAAGTTTCGCCGTCCAAGCTCACTTCTTTGTACCGCCCGGTTTCTGCCTGCGGCCTGGACGTCGGCGGCGCGAGCGCACCCGCGCCGGACCCTGTTTGGAACGCCGTGACGTTCCGTCGGGGCAGATCGAAGTGTCTGCCCCGCGTCGTTCTGCTCAGCTACACCCGCTCGTCGCGCCGCAGGTGTTGCATTTCATGCAGGTGCCGTTGCGCACCAGTGTGTAGTTACCGCAATCGCCGCAGGCTTCGCCCTCGTAGCCCTGCATCTTTGCCTTGTCGCGGGCCGACAGCGCCGACACCGAGGCGGACCCGGTCGTCGCCTGCGCCATGCCGCCGCCCTTGGCCACCGCCGGCACCAGGGTTTCCAGCGCCGCCTGCGAGTCCTCGGCCCCGTTCAGCGCCACGGCCCCGGCGCCCCCTTGCAGCACCACCAGGTCCTGTGGCACGCGCTTGCGCAGGTAGCCGGTCGAACTGATCTGCTTGAGCACTTCCAGGCTGCGCGAGGCCGCGCTTTCGGACATCTCCTTGATGTTGGACACGCCCTCTTCCTCGCCTCGGCCCAGGTCGTCGAAGCTCGCGCCTTCGGGCTTCACATGGGCCAAATCGGTCCGGTCCAGGTAGCTGACCGCCAGTTCCCGGAAGATGTAGTCGAGGATCGAGGTGGCGTTCTTGATGCTGTCATTGCCCTGCACCATGCCGGCCGGCTCGAACTTGGTGAAGGTGAAGGCATCGACGAACTCCTCCAGCGGCACACCGTATTGCAGGCCCACGGACACCGCGATGGCGAAGTTGTTCATCATCGCGCGGAAGCCGGCGCCTTCCTTATGCATGTCGATGAAGATCTCGCCCAGCGACCCATCGGCATATTCGCCGGTCCGCAGGTAGACCTTGTGGCCACCCACGACCGCCTTCTGGGTATAACCCTTGCGGCGTTCGGGCATCTTTTCGCGGTGGTTTCGGACCAGCTCTTTGACGATGACCTTTTCGATCACCTTCTCGGCCAGCACCTTGGCCTTTTCCTGGGTCGAGCCGCTTTCGAGGGCCTCCTGCGCCTCTTCGTCGTCCTCGACCAGGGCGGCGGCCAGCGGCTGGCTGAGCTTGGAGCCGTCACGGTAGAGCGCGTTGGCCTTCACGCCCATGGACCAGCTGCGTTCATAGGCGGCCTGGCAATCCTCGATCGTGGCGTCGTTGGGCATGTTGATCGTCTTGGAGATCGCGCCCGAGATGAAGCTCTGCGCCGCGGCCATCATGTCGATATGGCTGTTCACGGACAGGAACCGCTTGCCCTTCTTGCCGCAGGGATTGGCGCAGTCGAAGACCCTGTAATGCTCTTCTTTCAGGAAGGGCGCACCTTCCAGCGTCATGGTTCCGCAGACATGGTCATTGGCCGCGTCGATATCGGCCTTGTTGAAGCCCAGATGCGACAGCAGGTCGAAGGTGGGATCGTTCAGCTTCTCGGCGGGGATGCCGAGGGTCTTTTTGCAGAACTCCTCGCCCAGGGTCCACTGGTTGAAAACGAAGCGGATGTCGAAGGCGCTCGGCAGGGCCGCCTCGACCTTCTCGATCTCGGCCTCGCCGAAGCCATGGCCGATCAGCGCCGTATGGTTGATGCCCGGCGCGTTGCCCAGGGTGCCGTGGCCCACGGCATAGCTGACGATCTCTTCGATCTCGGCGGCGCCATAGCCCAGCTTTTCCAGCGCGGCGGGCACCGACTGATTGATGATCTTGAAGTAGCCGCCACCGGCCAGCTTCTTGAACTTAACCAGTGCGAAGTCCGGCTCGATCCCGGTGGTGTCGCAATCCATGACCAGCCCGATCGTGCCGGTGGGGGCGATGACGGTGGCCTGGGCATTGCGATAGCCGTTCTTCCCGCCCAGGGACAGCGCCTCGTCCCAGGCCGACATGGCCAGGTCAACCAGGCGGCTGTCCGGGCAGTTGGCGTGATCCAGCGGCACCGGTTTGACCGCCAGCGATTCGTAGCCTTCCGAGGCGCCATAGGCCGCGTTGCGGTGGTTGCGCATGACCCGCAACATGTGGTCACGGTTCTTGTCGTACTTGGCGAAGGCGCCCAGCTCGCCCGCGATCTCGGCGCTGGTGGCGTAGGACACGCCGGTCATGATCGCGGTCAGGGCGCCGGCCAGGGCGCGGCCCTCGTCGCTGTCATAGCCCAGCCCCATGTTCATCAGCAGACCGCCGATATTGGCATAGCCAAGGCCTAGGGTGCGGAAGTCATAGGACAACTGCGCGATTTCCTTGGACGGGAACTGCGCCATCATGACCGAGATTTCCAGCGTCAGGGTCCACAGCCGGGTGGCGTGCATGTAATCCTCGGCCTGGAATTCGCCGTCCTTGTAGAAGGTCAGCAGGTTCATCGAGGCCAGGTTGCAGGCGGTGTCGTCCAGGAACATGTATTCCGAACAGGGGTTCGAGCCGCGGATCGCGCCGTCCTCGGGGCAGGTGTGCCAGGCGTTCACGGTGTCATGGAACTGGATGCCCGGATCGGCACAGGCCCAGGCGGCATGGCCGACCTTTTCCCACAGCTCGCGCGCCTTAACGGTCTTGGCGACTTTGCCGTCGGTGCGGTTGATCAGCTCCCAGTCGGCATCGTCGCGCACGGCCTTCAGGAAGGCATCGGTGACGCGGATCGAGTTGTTGGAGTTCTGCCCGGAAACCGAGTTATAGGCCTCGCTGTCCCAGTCCGTATCGTAAGTCGGGAACTCGATGTTGTCATAACCCTGCTTTGCATAATCCAACACGCGCTTGATATAGGTTTCAGGAATTGCCACTTTCTTGGCCTCCCGAATTGCACTTTTCAAACCTTCGTTGGTTTTCGGGTCGTAGGCGTCCTCGGCCTTGCCGTCCCAGGCCTTGATCGCCGCGAAGATGCCGTTGAGCTTTTGTTCGTGCATCTTGGACCCGGCCACGATGCTGGCGACCTTCTGTTCCTCCAGCACCTTCCAGTCGATGAAATCCTCGATATCGGGGTGGTCGGCATCGACGATCACCATCTTGGCGGCGCGGCGCGTGGTGCCGCCCGACTTGATGGCGCCCGCGGCGCGGTCACCGATCTTGAGAAAGCCCATGAGGCCGCTCGACTTGCCACCACCCGAAAGCGACTCGCCCTCGGCGCGCAGGTGGCTGAAATTGGTGCCGGTGCCCGAGCCGTATTTGAACAGCCGCGCCTCGCGCACCCACAGGTCCATGATGCCGCCATCATTGACCAGATCGTCCGAACAGCCCTGGATGAAACAGGCATGGGGCTGGGGGTGTTCATATGCGGTTTGGGATTTCACCAGCTTGCCGGTCTTGTAGTCGACATAGTGGTGCCCCTGGCTCGGGCCGTCGATGCCATAGGCCCAATGCAGACCGGTGTTGAACCATTGCGGCGAGTTCGGCGCGGCGCGCTGGGTGGCCAGCATGTAGCGCATCTCGTCGAAATAGGCGCGGGCGTCCTCTTCGGTCGTGAAATAACCGCCCTTCCAGCCCCAGTAGGCCCAGGCGCCGGCCAGACGGTCGAAAACCTGCTTGGCGCTGGTTTCGCCGATGAATTCCGCATCCGTGTCCGGTTCGGCGCGCCAGAGGAAGTCCGGCACGTCCTTCTCCTCAACCTTGCGAAGCCTGCTGGGCACGCCGGCCTTGCGGAAGTATTTCTGGGCGATCACGTCGCTGGCGACCTGGCTCCAGCTGGCCGGAATCTCGCATTCCTCCAGCTTGAAAACGGTGGTCCCGTCCGGGTTCCGGATCTCGGATGTGGTCGTCTTGAATTCGATATCCGCGTAAGCGTCCTGACCTGCCTTGGTGAAGCTGCGTTCGATCTTCATCTGTCCCTGTGCCTCTAGTCCTGATTGGCCGTCGTTGCGGCCGTCCCCTAAACCCATTGGGCCCGATGGGCCCGCTCAATGCCGGTTTCGGAGGCAGACAGGAAAAGACGCCCCGCGCCCCCGTTATACGGGGCCGCAACAAGTGGATCGGTCAACCACGATCCGCTGTTCCCTGGGTGTCTGTCCCGCCGTCCTGCCACTATATCTTGTATGCTGTCGTCCGGCTCGCACAAGTTGGCAAAACTACACCTAGTGGGTCAACGTAATTTTTACGCTAAATTTGCGATTTTGAGACTTGACCAGTGCGACCGGTCGGCCGCCCGCGATTCCTACCCCGGGTTATGCACAGAATGGTTAACGCGGCTTGGGCCGGATTTTGGACTTGTCCACAATCGCATAGGTCCAAAAGCTGAGAATTCACCTGAAGCGACCGCCCCGGCCATCGGCGATTCTGCGGCGGCGGATCGGCTGTCGCAATGATGTCGCAGTCACCACCGCCATCCGTGCCGGACCGAAAGACAGGAAAAGTGGTCGGGGCGGCGAGATTCGAACTCACGACCCCCTGTACCCAAAACAGGTGCGCTACCAGACTGCGCCACGCCCCGGACCACGGCGCCTCGTCTACTGTTCGGCGCGCCGCTTGAAAAGACCTAATCGTTCGGGCAGGGCCAGGCCGCTGCGGCCCCGACCGACGGATGCCGCATCACGTTGCCCGGCGCGATGCCCAGCCGGTTCGCCAGCCCGCCGTTGATTTCCAGCACGAATTGCACCGCGTCCCCGCCCGGGATCGGGGTTTCGTCGAGCGGTTGCGCCATGGCGTGCAGCCGGGTCAGCGTGCCGGTCTCGTCGAAGAACAGCATGTCCAGCGGGATCAGGGTGTTGCGCATCCAGAACGACGTGGGCTGCGGACGCGGATAGACGAACAGCATGCCCGACATGGTCGGCAGGTCCTCGACGAACATCAGACCGCGGGATTGCTCGGACGGTGTGTCGGCCACCTTGACCGTGAACCGCGCCGTGCCCCAATCGCCGCGGATCGAGACCGCCCCCTCGGAACATCCTGCCCCGGCCGGCCCGGCCAGAAAAAGCAGCCAGGCGGCAAGCGCCGCGCTCAGTCGTCCGCGTATTTCTGAAGACCGGCTTCCCATGGCAGAACCTCTGTCGCCATGAGGCCGCGCGTCCCTTCGACGGTCTTGATCCCGATGGCTTCGCCGGGAAGCAAATCAGCAAGACCGGATCGGCGCAAGACCTCGATATGCACGAAGACGTCATCCTCGACGCCGAAGATATTGGCAAAACCGAAGCCCTTGACCTTGTCGAACCATTTGACCCGCGCCGGTTGCATCGGTGCGGCGGCCAGCTCCTCGGCGCTCATGTCGGCGAAATCGGACAGGCCGCCACCGACGGCCGCCTCCGACACCTGGATATCCAGCACCTCGGCGGCTTGAAGGCCCCGTTCGGTCTGGTGGACGACCAGCTCGATCTCGGCACCATCGGCAACCGAGCTCTGTCCGAAATTGCGCAACACATTGGCATGCAACAGGATGTCCGGCCCGCCATCCTCGGCCACCACGAACCCGAACCCCTTGCCGGGATCGAACCACTTCACATGGCCCCGGCGGACCTCGCCACTGCTCTTGTCTTCAATCATTGCATCGCCCCCAGCCCGCCGGACCCCATTTTCCGCAGGCAATTCGATCCTGACCTGCCCGCTGGTGAGAGCAGATTCAACCCTTATCTTTCGATGATCCCTTTACGTTACGCGAAAAAAACCGATCGGATTTCGCGCGACATCAAGGGCTAAGCCTTTGAACTGTCCAGGTTTTATCCTGAGCCACCTGCCACAGGAACCGATCATGCAAACGAAACGCCCCGTCGGCCCAAAACTCGATTTGCACAGGTGCAATACGGTAGCCGCCCCAAAACGGTGGCCGCGCCGGATCGGACCCCTTCTCGGCGGTGATCCGCGCCACTTCGGCCATTAGGCGGGTGCGGGACGACAGCGGCTGAGACTGGTGCGAGGCCCAGGCACCCAGCCGGCTTTTCAGGCTGCGGCTGCGGTAATAGGCATCTGCCTTTTCACCCGTTTCGCGGGTGACGGTGCCCCGCACGCGGATCTGCCGGCGCAGGCTCTTCCAGTGCATCACGAAGCTCGCCTTGCCAGAGCCCTCGATCTCTTGCGCCTTGGCGCTGCCGTAATTGGT
This sequence comes from Alphaproteobacteria bacterium, assembly GCA_009908505.1. Lineage (GTDB taxonomy): Bacteria > Pseudomonadota > Alphaproteobacteria > Rhodobacterales > Rhodobacteraceae > Salibaculum. The sequence goes on from JAAAPD010000082.1 coordinate 30,483, forward strand.
ATAGAAGACGAAGCCATCGTTCTCGATCTCCTTGAGCAGCACCATGCGGGAATTGGGCAGCCCGTCGGCATCGACCGTGGCCAGGGCGATGGCGTTGGGATCGTTCGGTTCGGTCTGTTCGGCCTCGGCCAGCCAGCGCCGGGCGATGACGAAGGGGTCCTCGCCCTCAAAGATGCCGCTGCGGTCGCTCATCCCTGCCTCCTGCGCGTCTTCGGATCGGTTCAAGGCCCGGGTGCTACCCGCCCTCTGAGAAAGGTTCTAGGGCATGTGACGCGATGTCAAACGCGTCTTGATGCCTTCTGACGCTTGGCTTACACCAAGCCAAACCACGGCCGGGACGGCAGGAGAGAAAGATGTCTTCCAATCTGATGCAGGGGAAACGCGGGCTTATTATGGGCCTGGCCAACGACAAGTCGATCGCCTGGGGCATTGCGCAGGCATTGGCGGGCGCCGGGGCAGACCTGGCCTTTTCCTACCAGGGCGAGGCGCTCAAGAAACGGGTCGGTCCGCTGGCCGAACAATTGGGGTCCAACATCGTCCTGCCCTGTGACGTGGGCGACGAGGCCAGCATCGACGCCATGTTCGACGGCCTGAAGAAGCACTGGGACAGCCTCGATTTCGTGGTGCATGCCATCGGCTATTCCGACAAGTCCGAATTGCGGGGCCGCTACGTCGATACCAGCCGCGCAAATTTTGCCATGTCCATGGACATTTCCGTCTATTCCTTCACCGCCGTCATGCAGCGCGCCGAAAAGATGATGGGTGCCGGCGGCAGTGCCGTGACCCTGACCTATTACGGCGCCGAACAGGTGATGCCCCACTATAATGTCATGGGCGTGGCCAAGGCCGCGCTGGAGGCCAGCGTGCGCTACATGGCCGAGGACCTGGGCAAGGACGGGATCCGCGTCAACGCCATTTCCGCCGGCCCGATCAAGACATTGGCTTCCAGCGGCATCGGTGATTTCCGCTATATCCTGAAATGGAACGAGTACAACTCGCCCCTGCGCAAGAACGTCAGCATCGACGAGGTGGGCGGCTCGGCGCTCTATCTGCTCAGCGATCTTAGCGGCGGCGTCACCGGCGAGGTGCATCACGTGGATGCGGGCTATCACGTCGTCGGCATGAAGGCCGTCGATGCCCCGGACATCGAAAAGGGATAAGGGGAAATGGTCGACAACCGCCTGCCGCATGAAAAGGGGTTCCATGTCAGCTGGGACCAACTGCATCGCGACAGCCGGGCCCTGGCCTGGCGGCTGGATGGCAAGGGCCCCGATGATGGCGCCTGGCGCGCCGTCGTGGCGATCACGCGCGGCGGCATGGCCCCGGCGATGATCGTGGCGCGCGAACTTGATATCCGCACGGTCGACACGATCTCGGTGAAATCCTACCTTTCGGGCGGCGGCGAGGCCGATCAACGCCGCGAGGCGCAGGTGCTCAAGAGCCCGGATGCCGGGATGATGGGCGATGGCGAGGGCGTGCTGATCGTCGACGACCTGGTCGATACGGGCAAGACGCTGGAACTGGTGCGCGAGATGTATCCCAAGGCGCATTTCGCCACCGTCTATGCCAAGCCCCAGGGCGAGCCGCAGGTCCAGACCTTCATAACCGGCGTCAGCCAGGACACCTGGATCTTCTTTCCCTGGGACATGGCCCTGCAATATGTCGAACCCTATCGCGGCAAGGATTGATGCGCTGGCATCCGCGCACCGCTGACACCTTCGCCTCGCCCATCGTCGAGACCCAGGCCTGGATGCGGCAGGTGCAATTGCCCGCCGACATGCCGCTGCTCAACGTGGCGCAGGCCGCGCCCACCGACCCGCCGCCCGAAGGGCTGCGCCGGGCCATCGCAGAGGCCGCGATGGAGGACAACGCGGCGCATCTTTACGGCGAGGTGCTGGGCCTGCGCGCCCTGCGCGAAGAGGTGGCGCAGCAATTCTCGGGCGCCTATGGCGGCGCGCTTGGTGCGGAAAACGTCGCGATCACAAGCGGTTGCAACCAGGCCTTCGCGGCGGCCATCGCCGGTCTGTGCGGCCAGGGCGACCAGGTGATTCTGCCATGCCCGTGGTATTTCAACCACGCCATGTGGCTGGACATGATGGGCGTTGAAACGCTGCCGCTGTCCACCGGCGCGGACCTGCTTCCCGACTCGGATCGCGCGGAGGCGCTGATCACCGACCGCACCCGCGCAATTGTGCTGGTCAGTCCCAATAATCCCGGCGGCGTGGAGTATCCCCCCGCCCTGATGCGCGCCTTCTTCGAGCTTGCCCGGCGCCGCGGGCTAAAACTGATCGTGGACGAAACCTATCGCGATTTCGATAGCCGCGGCGGCCCGCCCCATGACCTGCTGGCCGACCCCGACTGGGACGACACGCTGATCCAGCTTTACTCCTTTTCAAAGGCTTACCGCCTGACCGGGCACCGCGTGGGCGCGATGGTGGGCGCACCGGGGCTTCTCAAACAGATCGAGAAATTCCTCGACACTGTCACGATCTGTCCCAACCAGCTGGGCCAGCGCGCGGCGCTTTGGGGGATGCGCAACCTGGCGCAATGGCTGGCCGCCGAGCGGGCCGAGATCCTGGCGCGCCGCGACGCGATCGTCGCGGGCTTTCCGACGCTGGCCGGCCGCGGCTGGCGCCTGCGCGGCTGTGGTGCCTATTTCGCCTATGTGGACCATCCGTTCGAGGGCTCGTCGCTGAACATCGCGCCACAGATGCTGGCCCGCGCCGGGGTGCTGATCCTGCCCGGAACCTTCTTCATGCCCGCAGGCGCCGAAACCGGCCGCCGGGCCTTCCGCATCGCCTTTGCCAACGTGGACCGGGCCGGGATTTCGACCCTGTTCGAGCGACTCGCCGCCTTCCGGCCCGCCTGATCGCTTGCACCGCCTGACGCCCGACCCTATTGAGGGACGGCAAACAATCTGGAGCAGGCAAAAGGCACCATGGCTGACGGCACCAAGAAAAACCGCCCCTTCGTCTGGATCGTTATCGGCTTGCTGATGTTCGGCATGGTCGGCTTCGGCGCGACCGGACTGTCGGGCCGGATCAGTTCCATCGGAACGGTCGGCGCGCTGGACGTGCCGGTCAACGCCTATGCCGCCGAGCTGCGCGGCCGCATCCAGGCCGCCTCGGCCCAGGCCGGGCAGGCCATATCCTTTGCCCAGGCACGCGACCGCGGCATCCCGCAACAGGCGCTGCAACAGGTGGTGCAGGCCCGCGTCCTCGACAACGAGATGCACGAGATGGGCGTGTCCGTGGGGGACGAAACCGTGCGCCGCGAAGTGGTGAACAATCTGGCCTTCGCGGGGCCTGATGGTGCGTTCGATCGGGAACAATACCGGGCACTTCTGCGGGACAATGGGCTGACGGAGCAGCAATACGAGGCCGAGATCCGCGACGACAGCAGCCGCGCGCTGCTGCAACGGGCCGTGATAGCCGGCCTGCCCGCGCCCGACGTTCTAGCCGAGACCGTCGCCTCCTATATCGGCGAACAGCGGGATTTCACCTGGGACACCTTGGGCCCCGAGGACCTGCAAGCCCCCCTGCCCGACCCGACCGAGGCCGATCTGCGCGCCCATTACGACGACAACCCCGCGGCCTATACCGCGCCCGAGACCAAGGTCGTCACCTATGCCTGGCTGACCCCGGACATGATTCAGGACGATGTCACCGTCGATGAAGCCGAACTGCGGCAGGCCTACCAGGACCGGATCGACGAATTCGTCCAGCCCGAGCGGCGCCTGGTGGAACGGCTGAGCTTCGGCACCGTCGAGGCCGCCGAGAACGCGCTGGGCCGGATCGCCGCGGGCGAAACGGATTTCGACGCGCTGGTGGCCGATCGCGGTCTGGAGCTGGCGGATATCGACCTGGGCGACGTGACCGAAACCGAACTTCGGGACGCCGGCGCCGAGGTTTTCGAGGCCGAGACCGGTGCGGTGGTCGGCCCCTTCGACAGCCCCGTGGGCCCCGCCCTGTTCCGTGTGAATGCCGTATTGGCCGCGCAGGAAACCAGTTTCGAAGAGGCTCGCCCGATCCTGCGTGAAGACCGCGCCGCCGCCCGCGCCCGCCGCGTGATCGAGGACCAATTCGAGCCGGTGACCGACCTGCTCGCAGGGGGCGCGCGGCTCGAGGATCTGGCAGAGCGCACCGATATGAAACTGGGCCAGATGGACTGGACCCCGCAGGTGCAGGACGGCATCGCCGCCTATGCAACCTTCCGCGAGGTGGTGACTCAGCTGGAGCCAGGCGCCTTCCCCGAATTGCACGAGCTGGAGGATGGCGGACTGTTCTCTGTCCGCGTCGACGAGGTCCGCGATCCCGAACTGCAGCCATACGAGGCCGTGCGTGACCAGGTGGTTGCCGATCGGGAGCGCGCCGAGACCCGGCGCCGCCTGCTGGCCCTGGCCGAGGATATCGCCGGCCGGCTCGACGCCGAGACCGAGTTTACCGAGGCCGGGCTTGACGGTGCCATCGCCGAGACGGGCCTGACGCGCCGCAGCTTCCTCAACGGAACGCCACCGGGTTTCATGGGGCAGATTTTCGACCTGGAGGTCGGCGAAACTGCCGTGGTCGAAGGGCCCGACACTGTGGTCGTCGCGCGTCTCGACGCCATCACCCCACCCGCCGAGGATGACCCGCTGGTCACTGCCGAAGCCGAGGCCGTCGCCGCGCGGGCCGGCGAGGGCATGGCGCTGGACATCTTCACCGCCTTCAGCAGCGCGGTGCAGGCCGACACGGATGTCCAGATCCGCCAGGAGGCGGTGAACGCCGTCCACGCGAATTTCCAGTAGACCATGGCGCTATACCCTGAATACGACGTCTTTCGCGCAAGTTTCGAGGCCGGCGAGAACCAGGTGGTCTACACCCGCCTGGCCGCCGACCTGGACACGCCGGTATCGTTGATGCTCAAGCTCAACGGCGCTGGCAAACATGCCTTCCTGCTGGAAAGCGTCACTGGCGGCGAGGTGCGCGGGCGCTACTCGATCATCGGCATGAACCCCGACCTGATCTGGAAATGCCGCGGCACGCAGGCCCGGATAAACCGCCAGGCGCGGATCGACGACGCGGCCTTCGAGGATCTGGAGGACCATCCGCTGGACAGCTTCCGCGCCGTTCTGACCGAAAGCCGCATCGACCTGCCCGACGACCTGCCCGCGGCCAGTGCGGGCCTCTTCGGCTTCCTGGGCTATGATATGATCCGGCTGGTCGAGTATCTGCCCGACATCAACCCCGACCCGCTGGGCCTGCCCGACGCGGTGATGCTGCGTCCCTCGGTCGTGGCGGTGCTCGACGGGGTCAAGGGCGACGTCATCCTTGTCGCGCCGGCCTGGGCCAATTCCGGGCTGTCGGCAAAGGCCGCCCATGCCCAGGCCGCCGAGCGGGTGATGGATGCCCGCCGCGCGCTGGACCGGCCCATGCCCGAGCAGGTCCGCACCCTGGGCGAGGCCGAGGCCGAGGGCGAGGCGGTCAGCAACTTCACCCACGAGGGCTACAAGGCCGCCGTGGAAAAGGCCAAGGACTACATCAAGGCCGGCGATATCTTCCAGGTGGTGCCCGCCCAACGCTGGACCCAGAGCTTCCGCGAACCCCCCTTCTCGCTCTATCGGTCGCTGCGGCGCACGAACCCGTCACCTTTCATGTTTTTCTTCAACTTCGGCGGCTACCAGGTGATCGGGGCCAGCCCCGAAATCCTGGTGCGCGTGATGGATGGCGAGGTCACGATCCGCCCCATCGCCGGCACCCGTCCGCGCGGCGCCACCCCGGACGAGGACAAGGCCAACGAGGCCGACCTGATGGCCGATGAAAAGGAACTGGCCGAGCACCTGATGCTGCTGGATCTGGGCCGCAACGATGTGGGCCGCGTGGCCAAAATCGGCACCGTGCGCCCGACCGAGCAGTTCATCGTCGAACGCTATTCCCACGTCATGCATATCGTCTCGAACGTGGTGGGCGAGTTGGCCGTGGACCAAGACGCCCTTTCGGCCTTCTTCGCGGGAATGCCCGCGGGGACTGTCTCGGGCGCGCCAAAGGTCCGCGCCATGGAGATCATCGACGAGCTGGAGCCGGAAAAGCGCGGCGTCTATGGCGGCGGCGTCGGCTATTTCAGCGCGGGCGGCGACATGGACATGTGTATCGCGCTGCGCACAGCCGTCCTGAGGGGCGAGAATCTTTATATCCAGGCTGGTGGTGGCGTCGTCCATGACAGCGACCCCGAGGCGGAATACATGGAAACGGTTCACAAGTCCGGCGCCATCCGCCGGGCCGCGGCCGAAGCGCACCGGTTCACCTCGGGCAGCGGCGGAAACTGACGCCCCCCTAGGTCTGGAATACCGGATTAGGCGAGCGCCCCTGAAAATGCTATCCTCAGGGCGTCCGGCACCGATTTCGCCGGGCGGTACAGATTGGATAGCACCATGTTCCGCCGCATTTTTCCAGCGGTCGCAGGCTGTTTCATTTGCATGGCCACGCCCGTCGCGGCCGAGCCCAGTTTTCCCTGTTCCGGCCAGCTGACCCCGACCGAATCCCGTATCTGCGACAGCCCGCTTCTGGGCGCCCTCGACAGGCGCATGGCCCGCGCCTTCTACGCCGCGCGCGACCGCGCCAGCGGTGCCGCCAGCCGCGACCTGATCGAGGCGCAGCGCCTCTGGCTGCGCTGGCGCGCCACATGCGGCAGCGACGGCGATTGCCTGCGCCGCCGCTACGAGGCCCGGCTCGCCGATCTGGGCACGCCCGACCTGCTGACGCTGGAGCTCGCGACGCCCGGCAATGCCACGGCCGCCGCCGACCAGGTGGTCGACCGGCGCATCACCGACACCCGCTACGAGGTCGAATACGGCGACGGGACGGTGCGCTGGCAGTCAATCGGCGGGGGCAGCATGGGGGTGACCTATCCCGACGGCACCGGCACGACCAGCATGTTCTCGCAGGCGCCGCCGCCGGAATTTCCCGGCCTGCCCGGCAGTTTCGCAAGTTGGGGCGATGGGTTGGAAACCAGCCTTCTGGGCATCATCGACCAGTTGCTCAGCCCCGCCGACCGACAGGAATACCGCACACTGACCGATGCCAAGCCCTACTCGGTGCGCGTCAGCGATCACCTGACCGTCATCCAGTTCCTGACCCGACCCTAGGGAGGCCCCGATGCCGCGCCTGATCCTGCTTTGTCTGTCGCTGTTCCTGTTCCCGCTCGGCCTGGCCGCGCAGGACGACGGAGAAAGCGCCATTCCCGCAATCGAAGGTCTGCTCAGCCCGTCGCAATCGGCCCCCGGTGCAGGCGACGACCCCTTCGGCATGGTCCTGCCATCCGGGTTCGAACCCGACGAGGTCACGCGCCGATCGATCCAAACCGCCGTGCGGGGCTTTTATGACTACCGCACCGAGGCTTTCGACTACCGGATGTCGGTGTTCCGCTGGCAGCACGTATCGACCCAGATCATCTTTTTCGTGGTCATCGCCGTGGTCGCCGTGGGGCTCTACTTTTCGTGGCTGCAATTCCACGCAAGCGAGGACAAGGCCGGTATGGGCACCACCAGCATCGAGGCCGGCAAGTCCGGGTTCAAGATCTCGTCCCCGGTGCTGGGGGTGATCATCCTGACGCTGTCGCTGGCCTTCTTCTACCTCTACCTGATTCATGTCTACCCGGTCAGCGACACGTTCTGACGGCAGACCCTACTGCCCCCGCAGCAGCACCGACAGCGGCACCTGCGCCACTTGGTCCGCGCGCTTGTCATTGCCCCAGTTGATCAGCGCCGTGACGGTGTCCGGGCGCACCCGCCCCAACAGCACCACGCCGCTTTGCTGACGCGCCCGAAAGGCCGCCTGGTCGATGAACCGGCGGATCACGCGGGCATCCTGCCCCTCGGAATCGAGATCGCGATAGATCGTGGCGGTCGGCACGCCTTCCTGCTCGGCCACGCGGTCGGCCATGTTCAGGCCTCGGCTGATCGAAACGAAACCGCGCCCGCCATCGGCCAGGATACGCATCATCTGTTCGGTCGCGGCGCGGTTGTTGTTCAGGCCGGACACGCCAAGGTCCAGGATTGCGACGGTTTCCGTCAGGCTGGTGAAGGTGCCTTCCAGCGCCACTTCGACATCCTGCGGCGCCGCGCCCTCGGGCAGCCGCGCCAGGATCGCCGCCTCGATGCCCTGGGCGCGATAGGCCGCCAGGCGCTCCGCGGCCCCGTCAATCGCCGGGTCGATGGCGACGGTCACCGGGAACGGCAGCCCCGCGACCAGCGCCGGCCCGGATCCGCCCGGAATCGTCCCGTCATCGACCAGCACCACGGACAGCTCCGGCAGGTTGTCCGGATTGGGCGCCTCGGCGGCATGGGCCACCAGCGCAGGAACCTGCGGCGCGGCTGCGGGCTCGGCCGCTTCGGACTGGGTGGGGCGGTTCACGGCAACGCCCGTTTCACGGTCCTGCAACAGGGTATTGCCACCCTGCATCTCGAATTGCGGCGCGGCATCGGGCGTGACCCGGTTGCCTGCGCCGGCCAATTGCGAATCGTCGCCCGCGACAGGGCCGGTAATGTCCTCTGCCGCGTCGTCCTCGGCGGGGGACCCGTCGGCCTCCGGCTCCACGACCTCGACCGGTATCGGGGCCTCTTCGGGGGGCTCCGCAACGACGATCGGCGCCTGGTCCTCCGCATCGGCCACCGCCCCGTCCTGCGCCTCGGGCTCCTCGACGACGACCGGCGCCGGGGGCGCACCGGGATCGGTGGACAGCACGATATCGCTTTCGGGTGCCGGGGTGTCGGGCGCGGGGGCCTGCGGATTGGGCAGAACCGGCGCGTCCCCCGCGATTTGGGGGGTCTCCTCCGCCGCAACGCCGGGCGCGTCCAGCCCGCCCTCGACCCCGCTGGCCTGCGGGACGGCCGGCGGCGCGGTATCGGCCGCCGGGGCGGCTCGGTCCTCGCCCTCGACCGGGGCGGCGGTCTCGACCTCGGGCGCGGGGCCGAGGCTGGGCCCGTCCCCCTCGCCCGGCCCGGATACCGAGGGCGTCTGCGACGCTGGGGCATCGGCCTCGGCGGCCTGCGGCGCATCCACCTGCGGCGGTGCGGGCGGCGTGTTGCCCGCCGGTTGTTCGCTCAGCAACGAGGCGGTGCCGAGCCCCAGAACCGATACGAATCCGCCCGCCAATACCCCAGAAAGAAATCCACGTGCCACTGTCCTGCCCCCTTGCCTGCTCTCGCGTCCGTGCTTGCCTTTGCGCCTGCACGGCGCTTGCCCGTCGTGATGGACCGGCGCGGCGGCCTTGACGCCGCCCTCCGCTTCGGCCCATCTAGGCGCAACTATACCGCGCCCCGGTAGGGCGATGGTAGCCCCGAATTGGCCTTGCCCCCAAGGCCCGCAGGTGGAGACGGCGAAAACATGCTTCTGCTGATCGATAACTACGACAGTTTCACCTACAACCTGGTGCATTACCTGGGCGAGCTGGGCGCCAAGGTGCAGGTGCACCGCAACGATGCGCTGGACGTGCAGCAGGCCATGGCGCTGAACCCGGCCGGCATCCTTCTCTCGCCCGGCCCCTGCGATCCGGCCCAGGCCGGGATCTGCCTGTCGCTGACCAAGGCCGCCGCCGAAACCGGCACCCCGCTGATGGGCGTCTGCCTGGGTCACCAGACCATCGGCGAGGCTTTCGGCGGCAAGGTCGTGCGCTGCCACGAGATCGTTCACGGCAAGATGGGCCGCGTCAGCCATACCGGCCAAGGCGTCTTCGAAGGCATTCCAACCCCGTTCGAGGCGACCCGCTACCATTCCCTCGTCGTCGACCGCGACAGCCTTCCCGATTGTCTCGAGATCACCGCCGAGCTGGAGGACGGCGTGATCATGGGGCTGCAACACAAGGACCTGCCGATCCAGGGCGTGCAGTTCCACCCCGAAAGCATCGCTTCGGAACACGGCCACGCGCTGTTGCGCAACTTCCTCGACCTCATGAAGCTGCCGGCATGAGCGACGCCCTCAAACCCCTGATCGCCGCGGCGGCCGAAGGCCCGCTGACCCGCGTCCAGGCCGAGCAGGCCTTCGAGATCCTGTTCGAAGGCGATGCCACGCCCAGCCAGATGGGCGGCCTGCTCATGGCCATGCGCACCCGCGGCGAGGTCGTCGACGAATACGCCGCCGCCGCCCATGTCATGCGCGCCAAATGCTTGCCGGTGCAGGCGCCCGAGGGCGCCATCGACATCGTCGGCACCGGGGGGGACGGCAAGGGCACGCTGAACATTTCCACCGCAACGGCCTTCGTCGTGGCCGGCGCGGGCGTGCCGGTGGCCAAGCACGGCAACCGCAACCTCAGCTCCAGGTCCGGGGCGGCCGATGCGCTGGGGCAGATGGGGATCGAGGTCATGATCGGGCCCGAGATCGTCGAGCGAGCCATCGCCGAGGCGGGCATCGGCTTCATGATGGCCCCCATGCACCACCCGGCGATCAAGCATGTCATGCCAACCCGGATGGAACTGGGCACTCGGACCATCTTCAACATCCTCGGCCCGCTCACGAACCCTGCAGGCGTCAAACGCCAGTTGACCGGCGCCTTCAGCCGCGAGCTGATCCAGCCCATGGCGCAGACGCTGCAGGCGCTCGGCTCCGAGGCCAGCTGGCTGGTCCATGGCTCGGACGGCACCGATGAACTCACCATCACCGGCATCTCCTGGGTCGCCGCCCAATCGGGCGACATGATCACCCTGCGCGAGGTCCACCCCGAGGATGCGGGCCTGCCCACCCACCCCTTCGAGGCCATCCTCGGTGGCACGCCCGAGGACAATGCCCGCGCCTTCCGCGCCCTTCTGGCCGGCGAGGCCGGCGCCTATCGCGACGCGGTTCTGCTCAATGCCGCCGCCGCGCTTCTGGTGGCCGGCAAGGTCGACAGCCTCAAGCAGGGCGCGGCGCTCGCCCGCGACAGCATCGACAGCGGGGCCGCGAAGCGCGCCGTCGACACCCTGGCAAGGATCAGCCAATCCGGCTGAGGCTGTCTTTGGACCGGTAAATATCCCGGGGTGAATTGGCCGCAGGCCAAGAGGGGCTGCGCCCCTTGCCCGCAGGCGGCGCCGAAGGCGACGACAAGGCAAAACGGCGTGGCGCACGCCACTCCACAGGGCAAAGCGCAATTGTTTTCCCCCGCGGCCCGCGCTACTCCTGCCCCATGGATATTCTGGACAAGATCAAGGCCTACAAGCTCGACGAGATCGCCGCGCGCAAGGCCGAAACCCCGCTCGAAGCCCTTCAGGCGGCCGCGAAAGAGGCCGGGCCGACCCGCGGCTTCGCCGAGGCATTGATCCAGGCCGCCAAGACCGGCTACGGGCTCATAGCCGAGATCAAGAAGGCCAGCCCCTCCAAGGGCCTGATCCGCGAAGATTTCGACCCGCCCGCACTGGCCAGGGCCTACGCGGACGGTGGCGCGACCTGCCTTTCGGTGCTGACCGACACCCCCAGCTTCCAGGGCGCCGACGACTTCCTTACCCAGGCCCGCGCCGCCACCGCCCTGCCCACCCTGCGCAAGGATTTCATGTACGAGCCCTACCAGGTGGTCGAGGCCCGCGCACTGGGGGCCGATTGCATCCTGATCATCCTCGCCTCGGTCTCGGACGCACAGGCCGCCGAACTGGAAGCGGCGGCCGCCGAGCTGGACATGGACGTTCTTCTCGAAGTTCATGATCGCGCCGAACTGGACCGGGCCTGCGCGCTGCAATCGCCCCTGATGGGGATCAACAATCGCAACCTCAAGACCTTCGATGTCACGCTCGACACCACCAAGGCCCTGTCGAAATTCGTGCCGCCCGACCGCACCATCGTCTGCGAAAGCGGGTTGTTCACGCCGGCCGACCTTTCCGAAATGGCCCGCTACGGTGCGCGCAATTTCCTGATCGGCGAAAGCCTGATGCGCCAGGACGATGTCGCCACCGCGACCCGCGCGATCCTGGCCGACCCTCTGGTCCCGGGGGGCACGGCATGAGCGGTGGCAAGCTCAGCCATTTCGACGCCGAGGGCCAGGCGCATATGGTCGATGTCTCGGACAAGCCCCAGACCGCCCGCATCGCCACAGCCGAAGGCCATGTGCGCATGACCCCCGAAACGCTCGCCCATGTCATCGCCGGCACCGCGAAGAAGGGCGATGTGCTGGGGATCGCCCGTATCGCGGGCATCCAGGGCGCCAAGAGGACCGCCGAGCTGATCCCGCTCTGTCACCCCCTACCCGTCACCAAGGTGGCGCTGGAGCTGACCCCGGATGCCGACCTGCCCGGCGTGCGCATCGCCGCAACCGTGAAGACCACCGGCCAGACCGGCGTCGAGATGGAGGCGCTGACGGCGGCCTCGACCGCCGCGCTGACGGTCTATGACATGCTCAAGGCGGTGCAGAAGGACATGGAAATCGGCGGCATTCGCGTCACCCTCAAGGATGGCGGCAAGTCGGGACGGTTCGAAGCATGATCACCGTCGCCGAGGCCCTGGACAAGCTTTTGGCGCTGGCCGCCCCCTTGGAGGTCGAGCAGGTGCCGCTGCGCGGGGCGGCCGGGCGCACGCTGGCCCGGCCGGTGGCGGCGCGGCGTGATCAGCCGCCCTT
>JAAAPD010000008.1 GCA_009908505.1 Alphaproteobacteria bacterium
AGGGAACGGCGGCAAAGCCGACGAGGTTGAGCAGCGCATTCAAGGCGCCATTCGAAAGTGGGCTGAGGATAAATGCCCAGACGAACCCAAGAATTGCCACGCTGGGTATGGAGGGAAAGAAGAAGACTGCCCGTACCGTGTTGCGCCCGATGAAACGCCGGTTAAGACCGAGCGCCAAGGGAATTGCCAGCAAGGTCACGATCCCTGCTGTGGCGACGGAATAGAGCACTGTGAAATAAAGACTGCTTGAGAGCGAAGGATCTTTGAGGACTGTCGCGTAATTCTTGAACCCCACAAAATCATAGTCGGGACTGATACCATTGTAATTCGTAAAGCTGTAGTAGGCCGATTGGACGAAGGGCAGGAAGATTACGAAGACAATCACGAACAGCATCGGGACAAACATTCCATCCCCTTCGCCAATCTGGCGAAGGATCGGGAACCGCCGTCTCAACAAGCCCTGCCCCTCGTTGCTGAGAGGCAGGGCAGGGGTCGACGACGCTGAACTGTCATAGCGCATGTTCGCCTGCTCCCTTGGGCGAGCCCCCTTTAGCGCAGGGTTGCGAGTTTTTCGTCGATCGAGGCCGCCGCCGCTGCAGGCGACCTGCTGCCCAGGATAACCTCTTGTTGAACAGCGACAACATGGGTGAAGAGCGCTTGGTTGTTGTTCACCCACCAGGTTTGAGGCCAATAGATGTCGCCCGCCGTCGCAGCGGCGGCGGCATCGGTCAGGATATCTGAGATATCATTTTCGAAGCCTTCGACTGTCACGATCTGTCCGGTCGTATCTTGATAGATCCGCAGCGCCTCGTCGGACATCAGGAAATCGACAAAGGCCCGCGCACCTTCGATGTTCTCGGCGTCCGCGTTCACTGCGTAGCCAATCGAGACTGTGCCGCCCCAGAACGGGCCGCTGTCGGTGGGAATGGCGCTCATGCCGAGATTCAGATCAGGACCTGCCTCGCGGACCGAGTTCACCGCCCATGTTCCTGTGGGAAACATTGCGACCTCGCCCGAGGCAAACTGGGCAACCGCGGTGTCGAAATTGAGGCCGACGACATTGCTCGGCATGTACCCAGCATCGACCAGCTCACGGATCTTCGTGAAAGGTTCGGTCCAGGTCTCGGCAAAGGTGGTTTCTCCGGCCCAGATTTGTTCATCCATTCTGGCGCCGAACTCTTCATTGACCACACCCAGGTTGCCGGCCAACAGCATCATAGGTTCGTCTCCGCGCTCAACGATTGGTTGGATGCCGGCCTCCGATAGCGCTGCACACAGTTCCAGGAACTCGGACCAATCCGACGGCACGTCATCATAGCCGACCGAGGCCAAAAGGTCCTTGTTGTAGATCACGCCACCGGCCCATGCTCCAGGTGCCGCGCCGTACACTTCTTCTCCGTTGCCATACAGCAGCTGTCCTTTTTGGCCCGTCCTCTGAACGTTCGCGATGTCGGAGATGTCGGCGGCGGACCCATTCTCGATGATCGGCCCCCTGTTTTCGGAGGCGAGCACGAAGACATCAGCTGCCGTTCCGCTTGAAAGGCGAATTTGAAGCGTATTGATGTAATCCTCGATCGGGGGCGCATAGGAAAACGCGATCGAGTATTCCGTTTGGCTTGCTTCGAAGGCGTCGATCAGCGGTTGTACGATATCCTCATTGTCCCAAGAAAAAAAGGACACTGACGACGTGTTTTCGTCTGCTCTTGCTGGCGCGCCAAGGGCCAGCGCTGTCGTGGCGCCTACGGCCGCCATGAACGCGAGGCCCCTGTTCAGTTTGTTTCCACGGCTTTTCATTTTTTCCTCCCTGAGAATGACAGCACTTGCGCGCATGGCATCTAACTTGACCGTCAGAACATACTGCTGTCTTTCAAAAAACTAAACCGGTTTAGTTTTTCTGTCAAGCCGAGCCCAACTATGTCTTTGTCTTAGGCATCCGGATTTCGTCGGTGGTCAGTTCGTGCGTTGACCATGTTCGTCGAAGAGCGTGATCGCCGACTTGTCGGGCAGGATACGGATACAATCACCGGTATCGGCTTGGACACGTTCGCGGTATAGGCCAACAAGTTGGTGATCGCCCAGCCGCATGACCACTTGCGTTTCCGACCCGGTAGGCTCGGCGACCACAACTTCCACCGGAATGCCGTTCTCATCATCCAGCATGAGGTTTTCTGGTCTAACACCATAAGTGATGCCGGTTTCCTGATCACTCGGAAGCGGCAGCAGATGGCCGTTCACTGTTCTGAAACCCTCGGGCGTAGCAGTGCCTGAGATGAAGTTCATCGCAGGCGATCCGATAAATCCCGCGACAAAGGTGTTGACGGGGCTGTCATAGAGCTCGAGTGGCGTTCCAGCCTGTTCTATCATTCCCTCGCGCATGACAACAATTTGGTCGGCCATGGTCATGGCCTCGATCTGGTCGTGAGTGACGTATATGGTGGTTGTCCCCAACCGGTGCTGCAGCTCCTTGATCTCGGCCCGCATTTGGACACGAAGCTTGGCGTCCAGATTCGATAGAGGCTCGTCGAACAGGAAGACCTGTGGGTCCCGCACGATCGCCCGACCCATGGCGACCCGCTGCCGTTGACCGCCGGAAAGCTGACCGGGATAGCGGTCCAGCAGGTCACCAAGCCCGAGAATGGAAGCCGCCTGATCGACGTTTTCCGCAATCTTGGCCTTCGCGACGCCATTGATCTTGAGAGAAAACCCCATGTTTTCCGCAACAGTCATATGTGGATAAAGCGCGTAATTCTGGAAGACCATCGCAATATCGCGTTCCTTGGGCTGCAGATCGTTCACCACGCGGCCGCCAATCGAGATGGTGCCAGATGTGATTTCCTCGAGGCCGGCAATCATACGAAGCAAAGTAGATTTGCCGCAGCCAGACGGTCCCACCAGGATTACGAACTGCCCGTCGACGACGTCGATCGAGATCGCCTCGAGGGCCTCGTAGGCATCATAGTGCTTGCCGACATTTCTGATTTCTACTTTGGCCAACTGCCTCCCTCCCTTGGGTCTTTTTGATCGGTTCTTTCGCGCTTGGTTCCGAGCTTGGGCACCATTAAATCGACCCTGTTCGTTTCGTTCCCCCAGTCGAATCTCGGATGACCGGGCAAGGCGTCCACTTCATCTTGGGATCGAGCGGGAACGCGGGACGCGGCAAAACCTCGTAGGCCACGTGACCAAGATCAAGATTTGCGGTGCCGTCGGTCAGTAGCAGCAGGCTACGCGCTGCGACATCCTCGATCTCCGGGTGCAGATATCCAAGTTTCACAACATAAACCGCATGCTGGCGTGGATCGATGCCCAGTGCCCTAATGTGGTCGACCGTCGTGATCATGCGCCTGTGCGCATGCAGCGTTACCGTAACATGCGCGATTTTCAACTTCACCCAGTCGGACCCATCCAACTGGCCCGTCCCGGCAATGGTTGCATCTGCGGTGAAGGGGGCGGGCGGTTGCGCGATATGGTCATCGCCAAGTGTCAGCGTGACGACTGTGCCCGCCGGCTTGTCCATGCACCGGGCGACCGCCGTGGGCGCCGTGATCCCCAGCACGACGACATCGGAAAGGTCGGATCTGGCCAATACTTCTCGCAACACATTGGTCGAGTCTCCGAACGCGCCGGCGGTCACGTTATCCCCGGTGTCGCTCAGGTAGAGCGGGTGTTCGTCGGCGCGCGCGGCGATTTCCAAGCCATCGGCAAGCCCGCAAGTCGGAACCCCGAAAGCAAATTCATGGCGCCGGGACCAGACTGCACGGGCCAGGTCGCATGCCAGCACGGCGGCGCGGTCCGCATCATCTTCATGGGTCACAAGCGCTGCCATTCCTCCCCAGGGCACGTCGTTCCAGGCAAATCCTACGAGAAGCATGGCGCCCAGAACGCCGTGCTCCGCCTCGATTTCCGGAAGCATCTCAAAGAGGCTTCGTGTTGGATCGCTATCTGTCATCGCACATTCGCCGGGCAGCAAGAGCGGGATCCGCACCGCCGCCGTGCAGGGCGATCGGGTCTTCGAGATCACAGACAGAAGCTGTGCAGCGGCCGCCGCCCCAGTCTCTGCCGCATCCCGATGGGGGGCAGTCCTGAAGCCGCTCCATGCATCGACGGAATGAACCCCCTCGGGTGTGACATGACCGTGCATGTCCATGCCAACCGCGATAGGCACGTCGCGCCCGACGAGATTGCGAACCGACAGCACGAAATCTGTGTCTGCGCTAGTCTGCAGTCCGGGCACTTCCATCGCCCCGTGCAGCGCCAGGCAGATACCGTCCACTGGCAGTTCTGCGGCAAGGCGCGACAGCAGCTCTTTCTTGAGTGCGCCATGAATTTCTTGCGGCATCGGACCGCCGGGCTGACAGCCCACAAACATCAGTGGGAGAACTTCGGCTCCGGCTTGGGTCAGATATTCTATCATGCCGCCGGTCGTGTCGGCCCGACCGGCGACGTCCCAGCTCCTGCGAATGGTGATATCCGTCCATTCCAGGCTGGCGGGGGAGGCCAGCATGGTTTCATGAGACATGCCAAGAACAGCGATGCGGGGCTTGGACATTTTTCGCTCCTCCTCAGCTCGGGTCCATTTGAAATGACCGCCGGCACGATGTCGGATGGCAGGGCGCCCGTGGCGCTCACCGTGCGATTGCCATGATACGGTCGGGGCGCAGCCAAAAGGGCGGCAGGCAGGCTGGAAAGTTGCTGAAGGGAAGAACCTCGGGTCGGAGCCGAATGCCGAGCGTGTCCTGCATGAAAGCCCGACGCGCCTCGACTCTGTTCCAGGCCATGGGGTGCCGTTGACGGAACCGATCGCGCAAATTGGAATCCGCAAGGGCCAGGCCATCCTCAACATTCGTGGTGAACCATTCGGTGCCGGTCGCGGGAATGATATCGAGCTGAAGCGCCATGCCCGATTGCAGCGGAATGTCGCTGCCCTCGAAAATCGGGGAGTTGACCCATTCGTCCATTCCGATCTGGTGGCCGGGATTCAGGGTCACACCAAAAAACGGATCGCCGATACGACGCATGACCGCATCGAAGATCGCCCCGCCAGTGACGCCGATCCCGATTGTCTCGTACCAAGCTGCAACTGCTGAGAAATAGGGTGCCACCAGTTTCGGCACGTAGTCCTGAATGCCTTCGGGCAGCTCCGTCTCGTCGTGCACCAGAAAGCCCGCGCGCGCGGACAGGGCGCCCCAGACGGCATAAGCTGTTGTCATCGGATCGCCGGGCTTGATCCGACGATCGGTCGGGCTCGGCAAGCCATAGGCCGCGCGCGGCCCGGATGAAAGCATGGGATGAGCCGACTGAGGTCGGCCATCGAACCCCATGAGACGGGCCGCCTGCCGCTCGGTCATGCCCGGTCGAATCCCCTTCAAGACGTTGAGAAGCCCCTGCGAGACATGTGTCGCAGCCGCTTCCATCCTTGCCAGTTCATCAACGTCCAGACGCACACGCAGCCCATCCGCCGGATCGGCGACAAGCGCCCCTGCATTGCGAACGCTCCCTTCGGGTCCGACCATCCGACGGAGCACGTCGACAAGGTAGGCGGGTATTTCGATTGCGTCCTCTGCCAGGCCATCGTGGCGTCCGAAATGCTTCCATCCGATGGTCCCGACATGCGCGCCCGGACCAATTCCAAAGTCCGCGAGGATGTCCTCGAACGATCGGCTCGCGCCGCGCGGCTGGCCCATCAGGCTGAAGCTCTGAAAGAGCTCCTTGTCGAATTGCCCGACCGCAAGATCAGCGTAGGACCATCCTTCGTTGCCGACCAGCAGACGGGGCGTACGGCCCGCGACGAAGATTGCCAGCGCTTCTTCGAACCGGGGATCATAGCCGGTCAGGAAGGCGACGTTCGAAGCATGCTCGCGATCTCCATAGACAAGGATTGCGTCATATCCGGCTGCTTCGGCCATTTCGCAGAGCTTGGTGACGCGATCGTTATAGGTCTCTCGCGAAACCGCGGGTTCGAACTCGACCGTGCCGAAGTCCGGGAGATGCACCTCTTTCAGGTGAACGGGCGGGGCAAGATGTTGCAAACTTCCTTCTCCAGAGTAGACGGGCGTGGTAGCGTCAAATCGAATGGCATAGTAAACCGGTTTAGTTTTGTTTACACCAAAGAGGATGTAGATGGCAAGCATTCGAGAAGTTGCGGAAGAAGCAGGCTTTGCACCTGCGACGGTCTCAAGATACCTGAACGGTCATATCAAGCTGAAACCGTCAACGCAGAAGAAGATCGAAGACGCCATCGATAAGCTGGGTTATCGCGGCAATGGGTTGGCGCGGCGCCTCGCCACAGGAAAAAGCGAGACTTTGGGATTTGTCACGACGGATATCAGCTATCCGTTCTTTGCTTCAATCGCCAGCGCGGCAGAGCGAGAGGCCACAAGACTAGGCTATGCGCTTGCCGTATTTAACACGCGCAATGACATAATGCGCGAAATGCAGATCCTGAGCTATTTGCAGACCCGTCAACTCGATGGTGTCATCATCATGACGAACCACACCCAAACCGAAGATCTTGCCACCCAAATCACAAATGACAGCCATGTTGTTATTCTCGATGAAGACATACCCGGCGCAGTAGGTCCGCGCGTTTTTGCCGAAAACCGCCAGGGCGGGAGACTGGCGGCGCGACATTTTCTGGAAAACGGACACCGCTCCTTTGCCGTCATCTCGGGGCCACGCGGCCTGATCAGCGTCGAAGAGCGCATCGAGGGGTTCAAAGAGGAACTATCCGTCCATGGATTATCGCTCCCCTCTGACATGATCTTTTCCGGACCCTATTCAGAGGAAACGGGTGGGCTTGGGGTTGACCATTTTCGCAATAGCCCAGATCGGCCGACAGCCATGTTCGCGACGGCCGACAACCTCTGTCTTGGCGCCATTCGTGAAGCGAATGCCGCGAACTTGAAGATTCCGGACGATCTCTCGATCATAGGGTTCGACGACATTCCGAATGCGGATTTGTTGGCCCCGCCGCTGACGACGATACGTCAAGGCACGGCGGAACTGGGCGCAGAGAGTGTAAGACTCATGCTCGGTCGCCTGCGTGGCGAGATAGACCCGTCTGTGACCACGCGGATACCGGTCACGCTGATCGAGCGACAGTCCGTAAGACGCATGGACTGAGGACTTGAGCTGAGCTTTGGATGCTGTCCTGGCTCATCTCAAGAGGTCCTGTCGCGGGACTGGCGGGAATTGGCAGGTCCGCGAAATCATCCCCTGTTGAAGCAACCATGAACGGCGACTGGCGTCGCCGACGTAACTTTGTATTTCTCCATTAGATGAAGGCTTGCAAGGTAGGCGTGGCTGAAAGGAATCGTGCTTCTTTTTCGCGTCTCAATGCTGGCGACCATCGGTGACGGCTACAGGCCTTTCATCGCCTGGACCACGCGGTCCCGGAACCAGATATGCGCAGGATCGTGCTGGCGCCGGGGATGCCAGATCAGGTCGACCCGGAAGGACGGGGAGGGGAAGGGCAGTTCCGCCCAGTCCAGTGATGCGGCATGCTGCATCGCGATACGGCGGGGCAGGACGCAGAGATAATCGCTCGACGCGATCAGGGCCGGGGCAAGGTAGAAACCGGGCACCGAACAGGCCACGCGGCGTTTGCGGCCCATGGCCTCGAGCCGCCGGTCGATGGTGCCCGTAAAGCCGCCGCCTTCGGGGGAGACAAGCACATGCTCGGCCGCGCAGAATGCCTCCAGGCTCAGCGGACCGGTGCCGCGGGGATGCCCCTTGCGCTGGATGACCACGAAATCCTCGTCGAGACCCGCGCGCCGCTTGGCGTCGGGGATCGTCATGCCGGTGACCAGAGCCGCATCGGCCGTGTCCGCCTCGACGGCTGTCCAGACCGTTTGCGGATCGAAGGGCAGCAGGGCCAGTCGCGCGGTCGGTGCGGCCTTGGCCATGGTCCTGGCGAGGGTCGGGGCGACGACACCATGCACATAGTCCGTGCCGATCAGCCGGAAGGTCGCGGTCGTGGTCCCGGCGTCGAAGGCGCGGCCTTCCTTGATCAGCGCATCGAGATCGCCGAGCCGCTGGCGCAGGGGCGCTTTCAACGTCTCTGCGCGGCTTGTGGGAACGAGGCGCCGCCCGGACGCGACGAGCAGGGGATCCCCGAAAAGCGCCCGCAGGCGGGCCAGCTGTGCGGACATGGCGGGCTGGCTGAGGTTCACGGCCCGTGCGGCTTCGGTGACGCTCTGCGTCTCCAGAAGGGCGTTCAGGCTCACGAGAAGGCCAAGGTCGGACTGCTTTATATCCATTGAATTGATGCAAGCCATACAATCTATCGATTGGATTAATCTATTCGTACAGGCCAAATGTCAATCGACCGGAGCAAGGAGAGACACCATGAAAATCGGCTTCATCGGATATGGCAGCATGACCCGCGCGCTGGCGGGACACTGGGCGCGAACCCACGACGTGATGGTGTCCGGGCGGGACGTGGACAAGGCGGCGGAGACGGCAGGGGCGCTTGGCGTCCGCTCTGGCAGCGTTGCCGAGGCGGCGGCATTCGCAGAGGTCGTGGTTCTGGCCACGCACCATGCCGCGGTCTTCGATGCCATCGCGCTGGCCGGCGGTGCCGAAGCCTTTGCCGGCAAGACGGTGATCGACATCACCAACCCCGTCAGCACTGAGACCTTCACGACGACGCGCCCTGATGGCCGGTCGCTGACGCAAGCCATTGCCGATGCCCTGCCGGGGGCCAGCGTCGGCAAGGCTTTCAACATGGCACAGGCCCGCGTCTGGGACGATCTGGACAAGACATTCGACGGCCGGCAGATAGTCGCGCTCTATACCGCGGATGCGGATGCCGACGCGACCATCGCAGACCTGATCGCGGAGGTGGGGGCCGCGCCCGTCCGGCTGGGCGACAACGCGCATGCCTACCAGCTTGAGGCGGCCGCGGCGATCGTCATCCGGTTCCTGTTCGCCGGGGGCGATGCGCACACGATCCTCAACCTGATCCGGCCCGAGGCCAAACCCATTCGCTGACGGAGCATGACATGACTGATTTCACCAACAAGACCGTCGCCATCGTCGGAGGCGGCTCCGGCATCGGCAAGGCCGTGGCTATGGCGGCCGCTCGGGACGGCGCGAAGGTCATCCTGTCGAGCCGCTCGCGCGACAAGCTCGAAACGTCGGCCCGGGACGTGCCCGGGGCCGAGATCGCGCCGGTGGACATGACCGATGCCGCGTCTGTGCACGCATGGCAGGCGGCGCTGCCGGAGCTTGACCACCTCGTGATCTCCGCATCGAGCGCCGCGCATGGCCGATTTGCTGATCTTCCAGACGACGCCCTCAGGGGCATGTTCGATGCCAAGTTCTTCGGGCCCTATGCCACGGCGCGGGCGGCCCTGCCCAAGCTGCGCGAGGGCGGCTCGATCACCTTCTTCTCCGGCGTGTTGTCGCGGCGGCCGGGCCTGAACTGCTCAGGGCTCGGGGCGGTGAACGGAGCGGTGGAATGCCTGACCTATGCGCTGGCGCTCGAGCTGGGGCCGCGCCTGCGCGTCAATTGCATCTCGCCCGGCATGATCCGGTCGGACGCTTATGGCGGAATGCCCGAGGCGGCGCGCGAAGAGATGTACGCCGCCACAGGTGAAAGCCTGCCCGTGGGCCGGGTCGGAACGGTCGAGGAAGCGGCGGAGGCTGCGCTCTTCGTGATGTCGAACACCTACACGACGGGCCTCGTCCTCGACGTCGACGGCGGGCACATGATCCGCCAATACGCCACGCGCTGAGCAACCGAGAGACCATCGTGATCTTCGAGTACATCCGATACGAGATCCCCGAGCGGCAACGCGCGGCCTTCATCGCGGCCTATGCCGCGGCGAAGGAGCCGCTCATGGCGTCGCCCTATTCCAGAGCGTTCGATCTTTGCCAATGCGCCGAGGATCCGGGGCACTTCATCCTGCGGATCGAATGGACCTCGGCCGAAGACCACGTGGAGAAGTTCCGAGGGAGTGCCGAATTCCGCGCGTTCTTCGCCCACATCAAACCCTTCCTGCGCAACATCCTGGAAATGAGGCACTACAGGCGTATCGACCATGGCTAATGCGTGGCGTCGGGCCGGGGGCCCGAACCCGTGGCGCGTGTCGGCGCACATCCAACGCCCCTATGCCATGCGCTGACTGTCCGGCTTGTCGGCACTCGCCTGTCATGCGAGTATAAAGCTTCGTCTGGCTGGGTGATCGTGAGGGTCGGATGGCGTGGTCCGTGTCTGTGTCCTGTCGTCTCGACCGCACCAGTCTTGAATTTTCCCCGCCATGGCCGATGCCCGAAGACCGGGTGCGTTTGTGTTTGTCTTGCCCGGACCGGCAAGGCATCCTGACGAGTGTTCCGCAAACCGGCCGGAGGTTTCGCCCTGTTCGCCCCGCGTATCCGTTCCATCGGCGCCGTGCACTGGCTGGCCTTTTTCGGCCTTCTGCTGTTGTGCTGGGCGGTCCTCTTCGCGATGGCGGTCCCGGCGGAGCTGCGCGGTGTCGAAGACATCTACGGCGACACGCTGATCGAAATCCTGTGCGGCGGCGCCATGGGGGCCTCGGGCCTTTGGCCGGTTGCATCGATGTGGGCGTTGATGAGCGCGGCGATGATGGTGCCCACCGCGTTGCCCGCCTTTGCCACATACGCCGATTTGCCCGGCAGCAACGCGCGCGGGTTCTGGCGCCTGGTGGCGGGGTTCGTGACCGCCTGGGCGGGGTTTTCTCTGGTCGCCGCTTTGTTGCAGGTCGCGCTGTTCCGATGGGGCCTGGTGGGCGGGCTGGGCCAGAGCCTGTCAGTCCCGCTGAGCGCGTCGCTTTTGATCCTGGCAGGGCTCTACCAGGTCTCGCCGCTCAAGGCCGCATGCCTGAGCCGCTGCCGCGCGCCCTTGCCCTTTTTCATGCAGCATTGGCAAGCCGGGCCGTGGCGCAACGGGCTGCGGTTGGGGTGGGATTGCGTGGGCTGCTGCTGGGCGCTGATGCTGCTGGGCTTTGTCGGGGGCACGATGAACCTGGGGTTCATGGGTCTCGCGATGCTGTTGATGACCCTTGAGAAACTGCCCCGGATCGGTGCGCTGCTGACCTTGCCGCTCGGGGTTGGCCTGATCGTGGCCGGCGGTGGAATCGTGCTGCTGAGCTAGGCGCCGACGGTGCCGGACAACTGGTGCTTGGCGGCTATTCGGCGCTGCAATTTAGCGCAAACAGCGAAATTCGCGATTCTCCAGCGCGAAGACCCTGCGGGAAAAAGGATTGCGAATTAATCAAATTGCCGGAAAAAAGTGCATTGGATTCTGTTTTTGCGGGACAAATGGTGCGAAACGCAGTGTCTGTGCCCCCTGATCATCTATTCCGTTGCAATCCATGCCCCGGCTTGTTTTAGTTTGCCAACGTAAGTGCAGCGACAAGCTGTCAAGAAACAGGGAGACACGGCTTGGCCGATGGAGCATCCAACGACGCGTTCGTTGAATTTGAACGTGTGCAGAAAAGCTACGATGGCGAAACGCTCGTCGTAAAAGACCTCAACCTCTCCATGCCGCGCGGCGAATTCCTGACGATGCTGGGGCCGTCGGGATCGGGCAAGACCACCTGCCTGATGATGCTGGCAGGGTTTGAGACCGCGACTCATGGCGATATTCGTCTGGGCGGCAAATCCATCAATGACATCCCGCCGCACAAGCGCGGCATCGGCATGGTGTTCCAGAACTACGCGCTGTTTCCGCACATGACGATCGCGGAAAACCTGTCCTTCCCGCTGGAGGTGCGGGGTATGAGCAAGTCCGAGCGCGAGGGGAAGATCAAGCGTGCGCTCGACATGGTCGAAATGGGCGACTTCGGTGGTCGACGGCCTGCGCAGCTTTCGGGTGGTCAGCAGCAGCGAGTCGCCCTGGCCCGGGCGCTGGTCTTCGAACCCGAGCTGGTGCTGATGGACGAGCCGCTTGGCGCATTGGACAAGCAGCTGCGCGAAAAGATGCAGTTCGAGATCACGCACCTGGCGCATAACCTCGGGATCACGACGGTCTACGTGACCCACGACCAGACCGAGGCGCTGACAATGTCCGACCGTGTCGCTGTTTTCGACGATGGCCGCATTCAGCAATTGGCCTCTCCGGACACGCTGTACGAAAGCCCCGAGAACAGTTTCGTGGCCCAGTTCATCGGCGAAAACAACACGCTGGAAGGCACGATCAAGGAGCTCAAGGGCGAGACCTGCATCGTAGAACTCGACGATGGCGAGATCATCGACGCCAAGCCTGTCAATGTCGACAAGGTCGGCGACCGCACGCTGGTGTCGATCCGCCCCGAGCGCGTCGAGATCGACGGGTCGCGCCTGCAAGAGGGTGCGCATACCCTCGATGCCGAGGTGTTGGAGTTCATTTACATGGGCGACATTTTCCGCACGCGGCTGCGGGTGGCGGGCAAAGATGATTTCATCATCAAGACCCGAAACGCCCCCGACCAGCAACGCCTGCAACCCGGCCAGAAGATCAAGATCGGCTGGCTGGCCGAAGACTGCCGTGCGCTTGACG
This sequence comes from Alphaproteobacteria bacterium, assembly GCA_009908505.1. Taxonomy (GTDB): domain Bacteria; phylum Pseudomonadota; class Alphaproteobacteria; order Rhodobacterales; family Rhodobacteraceae; genus Salibaculum. The sequence goes on from JAAAPD010000008.1 coordinate 12,500, forward strand.
CCTGATACGTCTGGCGCATGTCGAGTAGGGAACGGCCCAGGCCCGGTTGCCGTTCCTTTGCGAAATAGAAACCGGGAAACAAACGGGAGTATGAAATGAAACTTCTCAAGACCCTTACCGCGACCACCGCTCTGTGTGCTGCCGGCTCGATGGCCGGCGCCCAGGACATGGTCGATGACATGACGCTGGTCAGCTGGGGCGGCGCCTACCAGCAGTCCCAGATCAACGCCTATGCCGAACCCTACATGGAGATGAACTCCGAGGTGTCGATCACCTGGGATGAATCCTCGAACGAGGCCGTGGCCAAGCTGCGCGCCATGAACGAAGCTGGCAACATCACTTGGGACCTGGTCGACGTGGTCGCCGCCGACGCGCTGCGCCTGTGCGACGAAGGCCTGGCAATGGAAGTGGACCACGACGAGGTTCTCGCGCCGGCGCCCGACGGCACTGACGCCAGCGATGATTTCGGTGACCTGATCGTCAGCGACTGCTTCATTCCGCAGATCGTCTATTCCACCACCTTCGGATATCGCACGGATATGGTGCCCGAGGGGGCCGACGCACCGAGCGATATCTGTGACGTCTTCGATACCGAGACCTATCCGGGCAAGCGTTCGCTGGAACAGCGCCCCATCAACAACATGGAATGGGCTCTGCTCTGTGACGGTGTGCCGAAGGACGAAATCTACGACGTGCTGGCCACCGACGAAGGCCAGGACCAGGCGCTCGCCAAGCTGGAAACCATCAAGGACGACGTGATCTGGTGGTCCGCCGGCGCCGACACGCCTCAGCTTCTGGCCGACGGCGAGGTCTTCATGGGCTCGACCTACAACGGTCGCCTGTTCTCGGCCATCGAGGAACAGGGCCAGCCCATCGCCATGATGTGGGACGCCCAGGTGTTCGACCTTGACGGTTGGATCATTCCGACCGGCCTGTCCGAAGAGCGTCTGGCCCGTGTGAAGGACTTCGTCTACTTCGCCACCGACACGCAGCGGCTGGCGGACCAGGCGGCCTACATCTCCTACGGTCCGGCCCGTGCCTCTTCGGCGCCGCTCGTGGGCACCCATGCCGAGCTTGGCATCGAGATGGGCCCGCACATGCCGACTGCTCCGGCCAACAGCGATAACATCTTCGTCTACAACTACGAGTTCTGGGCGGATTACCGCGATGACATCGACGCCAAGTTCCAGGCTTGGCTGGCTCAGTAAGAGCTGACCTTTCGGAGGGGCCGGTCACCCGGCCCCTCCACCTCCAATTCGTTTGGACCTTTTGAATAACAGACCGGAAATCCGGCAGACCGACGGGGAAACGATGAGTGATAGCACAGATACCGGCCCGGTGCTGGCCGCCGATGGCTCGCCGCTGAAGCAAAGCCTGGCACGGGCCTTGCGGCGGGAAAAGATGCGGGCCTTGGCCTTGATCGCGCCACTCCTTTTTTTCGTCGTCCTGACCTTCATCATCCCGATCCTGTCGATGCTGTTCAGATCGGTCGAGAACCAGATCGTCTCGGACACCATGCCGGGCACCGTCGCCGCGATCCAGGATTGGGATACCGGCGGCGGCGAAGCGCCGGACGAACTGGTCTTTCAGCATCTGTTCATCGACCTCTTCAATGCGTCCGAGGCCAAGGAGCACACCAAGCTCGGCACCCGGCTGAACTACGAACAGACCGGTCTGTCCTCGCTGTTTCGCACCTCGGGTCGTCGCCTCGATGATATCGGCGAGACCTTTCAGGACCCGCTGGAGGAGATCGACCCGGCCTTCGAAGAGGCCGATTTCTGGTATTCCATGATGAACGGCGAAGGCGGCGAGGGCCTTCTGGAAGAACGTCGCGACATGTGGAATGCCCAAGTCGGTGGTGGAATGGACGGGGATGTCGGGTTCGTTCCGTCCCAGTCCATGATCGACCTGCTGCCATGGACCACTACGGCCTACACCGATTGGGCCATCTGGGCCGCCATCGAGGACGAGGATGTCGTCGCCGAGGAAGAACCCTGGGAAGCGGTCTACGGCGCCCTTGGCATAGACCTGCGCAATCCCGAAACCGTCGCCGCGATCGCCGACTATGACGGGCCCGGTGCCGAACAGCTTCAGGCGGCGGTGGCCAACATGGACCAACTGCCGCAGACCAGCTTCCGCGAGGCCTTCGCCGAGATGGACGAGGATTGGCTCGACCCCGAGGTCTGGGACACGATCGCCGTCTATTCGCCGCGCTTCACCTCGGGCTATTTCCTGACCGCGGTGGACATGAAGCTTAGCGCGGAGGGCGTCACCGCGCAGCCCGAGGACCGGCAACTCTATATCAAGCTTTTCAACCGGACGCTGTTCATGTCGCTGGTGATCACGGGGTCGTGCATCCTGCTGGGATACCCGGTGGCCTGGCTGCTGGCGAACCTGCCGCTGCGCACCGCCAACGTGCTGATGATCCTGGTGCTTCTGCCCTTCTGGACGTCGCTGCTGGTACGGACATCGGCCTGGAAGGTGCTGTTGCAGCAACAGGGGGTCATCAACGAAATCCTGGTCTGGTTGGGCTTCGTGGATGATGCCAACCGATTGATCCTGATGAACAACCAGACCGGCACGATCATCGCGATGACGCATATCCTTCTGCCGTTCATGATCCTGCCGCTCTACTCGGTGATGAAGACAATCGACCCGTCCTACCTGCGGGCGGCCAAATCTTTGGGGGCGACGAATATCGTGGCGTTCTGGCGGGTCTACTTCCCGCAATCGGTGCCGGGTATCGGTGCTGGCTCGATCCTCGTGTTCATCCTGTCGATCGGCTACTACATCACGCCCGAGATCGTCGGCGGCACGGATGGTGTCTTCATCTCGAACCGGATCGCATACCATATTTCCAGCTCGCTCAACTGGGGTCTCGCGGCCGCGCTTGGCTCGATCCTTCTGGTGGTGGTCCTTGTCCTCTACTGGCTCTACGATCGGATCGTGGGCATCGACAACGTGAAACTGGGGGGCTGAGACCATGAGTGCTTTGACCGTGAACGTGGGGCGCCCGCCGCTTCTGACTTTCACCATGCCCATCGTGGCCGTGCTGGGCGCCTGCTTCGGCTTCGTGACCGGCAATATCTTCGGTCAGCCTGGTCTGGGCTTCGTGATCGGCGCCGTGATCGGGGCTGTTCTGGCCGGTGTGCTGGCACAGATCGTCCAGGTACGGCTCTGGCGCAAGGTCTGGGGAACCACTGCAATCTTCGCGGTCTCTGGCCTGGTTTTCGGTGGAGTCGGCGGACTGATCGGCGGGGCCGTGATGGGCCTGTCGATGGGCTGGTTCGCGACCTGGATCGGCTCGGGTCAGTACCGAGCCGGGGTGCCGATCTACTACACCGCCGGGCAGACGCTCTGGCACAACGTGTTCCTGTTCATCTGCGCCTTCGTCTTCTTCTTCCTGATCGCGCCGCTGATCCCGGTCATGTGGCTCAGCTTCAACGCGCAAAACTTCTTTACCTTCACGCCTGAAATGCTGGCCTTCCGGGCCGAGGGCTACAGCCTGAAGCATTACCGCGACTTCTTCAGCGGCGGGGGCCATCCGCTTCAGGGACTGCTTTACGGCGCTGTCATCGGCGCCGTGATCGGGGGGCTGGTGCAATTGCTGCCCAACGCCGAACGCAGCATCCGCAAGATCGTGGTCTTCGCGATCATCGGGACGCTGATTGGTGTCGTCGTCGGCAAGATGTGGGGCGTCTCTGGCGCGGAATGGATGACGCCGCTTAAGAACTCGCTGATCATCGCGCCCTTTGCCACGCTGATCTCGGTCAGCCTCGGAACCCTTGCGGCGATCGGACTTTCGCAGACCCATGTGCCGGGCCGACAGGCAATCATGGCGATCATGATCTCGCCGATGATCGTGCCCCTGATCATCTCGGCCACTGGCATGTTCTTCTTCTACGCGCCGCTGGGCAACTGGCTTCAGGCCAACCTGGGCCTCAACCAGAACTTTGTCGGCTACCTCAAGGTGATCTTGGCCCATGCCGCCCTGGGCGTGCCCTTCGTCATCATCACGGTGACCGCCACGCTGGTCGGGTTCGACCAGTCGCTGACGCGTGCGGCGGCCAATATGGGGGCCAACCCCGTGACCACCTTCTTCCGGGTGCAGATGCCGCTGATCCTGCCGGGCGTCATCTCGGGCGGGCTCTTCGCCTTTATCACCTCTTTCGACGAGGTCGTGGTGGTTCTGTTCGTCGGCTCGGCCCAGCAGCAGACCCTGCCGTGGCAGATGTTCACCGGTCTGCGCGAACAGATCAGCCCGACCATCCTGGCGGCGGCGACGATCCTCGTGACGATTTCGATCTGCCTGCTGACTACGGTCGAACTGCTGCGCCGCCGGTCGGAACGTCTTCGGGGAATGAGCCCGGGCTAGGCACCGATCGAAGACATCGCAAAAGGCCGTCCCCGGGGGCGGCCTTTTTCGTTCAGGGCAGGATCGACAGCCAGAAGGTCGCGGTCAGGATCGTAAGCCCGGTACCGATCAGCACCGCTGAGGCGGCGACCCGCTTGGCCACGCCATAGATATTGGCGAAGAGATAGGCATTGACCCCCGGCGCCATGGCCCCGGTGACGACCGCCGAACGCAGCGCCTCGGTCGACAGGCCAAGGGCCTGGCCCATTCCCCAGGTGATCGCCGGGTGCATGATCAGCGAGACCGCGCAGATGGACAGTATCGCCCGCATGTCGCCCGCGGGCCGGTAATGGAACAATAGCCCGCCCAGCCCGAACAACGCCACCGGGATGCCTGCCCGCACGATCAGGTCCAGCGCATCGGTCAGAACGCCGGGCAGGGGAATTCGGCCGAGGTTGACGATGAAACCAAGGGTGATCCCGATCACCAGCGTATTGGAAAAAATTGATTTCAGGATCTTGAATGGCAGGGTGCGCGCCGGAGTTCCCCCAGCGCGGACCAGCTCCATCGCGATGATCCCCAGCGCGTAGCAGAACGGCGAATGGATCGCGATGATGGCGTAGTTGGTGGTCAAGGCCGCGCTGCCATAGGCCAGTTCCGTGATCGGCAGACCCAGAAGGACCGAGTTCGAGAACATGCCGACGAAACCGATGGCGATGGCCTCGGGCCAGGTGCGGCGAAAGACGATGCGCGCCGCGCCCAGCCCAACGGCGAACCCGGCGACGGCACCCGAATAGAAGGCCAGCAGCAGGGGCCAGTTGAAATGCTGGCCCAGGTCGAGGGTCGAGATGGCCCGGAACAGCAGCATCGGGATGGCGAAGTTCTGGGCGAAATACATCAGCCCGTCGATGCCCTCGTCCCCGATAATCCGCCGCCAGCGTGCGAAATAGCCGACACCCACCACCAGGAAGACCGGCAGGATGACCGTGGCCAGCGCGCCCATGGCCGTCAGGCCTGGATGGACAGGGTCATCCCGTCATAGGCGGGGGTGACGTTGTCCGGCGTCTCGGCCGCGACGGTCTCCCAGTCCAGGTCGATATGCATGTTGGTGAGCACCGCCCGTTCGGGCGCCGCGCGTTCGATCCAGTCGAGGCTTTGGGCCAGATGCGAATGGGTCGGGTGCGGGTCGCGGCGCAGCGCATCGAGTATCCACAAATCCAGCCCGTCCAGCATCGGCCACGCGGCATCGGGAATCTGCGCCACGTCGGGCAGGTAGGCGGCATCGCCGATGCGGAACCCCAGCGCCTCGATCGAGCCGTGGTTGACCTCGAACGGGGTAAAGGTGATCGGGCCGCCGGCCCCGTCGATGGTCACATCGTCCTTTATGGTGTGAAGGTTGCAGATCGGCGGATAGGGCGAGCCCTCGGGCTGCACGAAGGCATAGCCGAAGCGAGACAGAAGCTGACCACCGGTATCGCCATCGGCCCAGACATCCAGCTGACGGCGCATGTTGAAGACGATCATGCGCAGATCGTCCAGCCCGTGCACATGGTCGGCATGGGAATGGGTATAGAGCACGGCGTCCAACTCGCCCACGCCCGCCTCGAGCAACTGGTGGCGCAGATCGGGCGAGGTGTCGATCAGAACGCGGGTCGTGCCGCCGGGACCCTCGCGGGTGACCAGAAGGGAACACCGGGTGCGGCGGTTCCGGGGATTGTCCGGGTCACAATCGCCCCAATGCCCGCCCAGGCGCGGCACACCGCCCGAGGACCCGCAGCCCAGTATGCGCAGCGTGACCTCGCCCATCAGGCCGCCGCCCGCCATTGCGCGGCTTTCCAGAACAGCCGGTCGAAATTCTCGGTCGTCTGCCGGGCGAAATCGTCATAGGCCATGCCGAAAACCTCGGCCCCGACCTTTGCAGTATGGGCGGTATAGGCCGGTTCGTTACGCTTGCCGCGATGGGGCGGTGGGGCCAGGTAGGGGCTGTCGGTTTCGACCAGCACCCGGTCCACCGGCGCGGCGGCGAAGATATCGCGCACCTCTTGCGACTTGGGGAAGGTCGCGATCCCGGACATGGAAAGGTAGAACCCCATCTCCAGCGCCGCGCGCGCCAGCTCGGGCCCTGAGGAATAGCAGTGCATCACGCAAGGATAGGCGCCGTTTGCCATGCCCTCGCGCAGGATGGTTTCCATGTCCGCGTCCGCGTCGCGGGCATGGATGATCAGGGGCAGTCCGGTCTCGCGCGCCGCGTCGATATGAATCCTCACGGAGTGCTTCTGCACCTCGGCGCTTTCGCCGGTGTAGTGGTAGTCCAGCCCGGTTTCCCCGATGCCCACGAATTTGGGATGTTTGGCCAGGTCGACAAGCACGTCCACCGTGGCCAGCGGTTCGTCGGCCGCGCTCATCGGGTGGGTGCCGGCGGCGTAGAAGACCGGGTCATGCGTCTCGGCGATGGCGCGCACCTGCGGTTCGTTGCGCAGCCGCGTGCATATGGTCACCATGCGGGTGACGCCGGCCGCCCGGGCACGGGCGATCACCTCGGGCAGCTCCCCGTCGAAATCGGGAAAGTCCAGGTGGCAATGGCTGTCGACGATCCGGGCCTCGGTCATGTCACCCCGTCAGGCTGTGGTGGGTTTGGGAACGGTGTTCTGCGCCGTCTGCTCGATCCTGAACAGGGTATCTAGGACCAGCAAGGCAGGGTCAAGGTTGACGGCCTTGCCGTGGCGCGTCCGGTCGCTGACCTCTTGCGCAAGGTCGGCCCAAGAACGGGCGGCCCGGTCGTGCGGCGACAGGCGGGCCAGCAGCCGCGCCTCGCCCGGCGCGCCCTGCGTTGCCGGTGGTCCGACCAACCCGGCGCGTGCGGCGCGCGACAGGAACCGGTCGAGCAGGTCCAGCATCAGGGTAAAGCGCGTGTCGCTGTTGCGGCCCGTGCAGCTGTCGGCCAGCCGGGCCGCGCGGGGGCGGTCGAAACCGGGCATTCCGTCCAGCAGCGCGACCAGTTCACCGTAAAGCGCCAGCCCGTCCAGGTTGACCAGCCGGATCGCCTCGCCCACGGAGCCGCCTGTCAGCGCGGCCAGTGCATCGGGCGCATCGGTCTGGCATTCGGCCTGGGCCAGTGCCGTGGCCATGTCATCGGGCCCCAGCAACCCGCAGCGCAACTCGCGGCAGCGCGACCGGATCGTCGGCAGAAGGCGCGAGGGCTGATGCGCCACCATCAGGAGTGTCGCGCCCTCGGGCGGCTCCTCCAGCAGTTTGAGGATGGCATTGGCGGCGTTCACGTTCATCTCGTCCGCGGCATCCACGATCACAACGCGGCGGCCGCCATCGGCGGCGGACATGCCGAAGAAGCCGCGCAGCTTGCGGACCTCCTCGACCGTGATGACGGATTTGAGCTTGTCGGTCTTCTCGTCCCAGCCGCGGCGCAGGACGAACAGGCGCGGATGCGCCCCGGAGGCCAGCAACCGCATGTCCTGGTGATCGGGGTCCACGTCCAGCCGGGCCGGGGCCGGGCGCGCATCCCCGAACAGGCCGCCGCCCGCCTCCTCGACGGGTTGCGACAGAAGGAAGCCGGCGATCTTCCAGGCCAGCGTCGCCTTGCCCACCCCGCGCGGCCCGGTGATCAGCCAGCCCGAGTGCAGCCGCCCGGTGTTGAAACTGTCCAAGAAATCCGCCTGTGCCGCGTTCTGGCCGATCAGCGCCGGTGTTTCACGCGGATGCGGCGCGCCCTCGACCTGGTCGGGCAGGGGGCGGTCCTCGGGGGCCGTGGCCATCAGGCCACCTCGCGGGCGGCCAGCTGCGCGGCGACCTCGGCGGCGACTTCCTCGGGGGCGCGGTTGCCCTCGATCACCACGCAGCGGTCGGCGTGGTCATGGGCCAGTTGCAGAAAACCGTGACGCAGGGTGTCCTGAAAGCCCAGCCCGAAATCCTCGAACCGGTCTTCTCCGGACCCGCGCGCAAGCCCGCGATCCAGCGCCACCGCGGGATCCATGTCGATGACGAAGGTCAGGTCAGGTTCGCGGCCGATCATCAGCGCGTGCAGCCGGTCCACGGTCGCGCGCAGGTCGCCGCGCGTGGCGCCCTGGTAGATGCGGGTGGAATCCGCGAAACGGTCGCAGATGACCGTGCCTCCGGCCTCCAACGCGGGGCGAATGGTCTTTTCCAGATGGTCACGCCGGGCCGCGGTAAACAGCAGGATCTCGGTTTCAGCCGACCAGCGGTCGGGATCACCGGTCAGCAACAACTGGCGGATTTCCTCGGCGCCGGGGCTGCCACCCGGTTCACGGGTCAGGACGGCTTCGGGCAGGCGCTCGGCCAGCAACCGGGCCTGGGTGGATTTGCCGGAACCGTCGATGCCTTCGAAGGTGATGAACATGCTGCGCCGCTGCCTGAAGCTGCTGAAAAATCAGCTTCCTTCCTCGGCCCCGGCCCCGTCATTGTCAAGGAACTTGGCCGACAGCACATCGGCGGCGACCCGCAACCGCGAGGTGAACCCGCCCCGCGCCACATCCCCGTCGGCCACCAGCGGCGCGCGGGTTTCGGGCAGGCCGTCCAGCCGGATCACCAGCTCGGCGATCGCGTCGCCGGCGGCGATCGGCGCCTCGATCGGACCGGAATAGACCACCTCGGCCTCGATATCGCTGCTGCCGGTCACCGGGACCAGCATCGACAGGTCGTCTTTCAGGGTCAGGCCGACAAGGGGGCTTTGGCCCATCCAGACCTCGGCCTCGGCGATGCGCGTGCCGGCATCGGCCACGTCGCGTTCGGCGAACTGCCGGAAGGCCCAGTTGATGATCTGTTCCGCCTCTTCGGCGCGCGCCTGTGCGGTATCCATCCCGGTGATCGCGAAGATGATCCGCCGGTCGCCTTGCTTGGCGCTGCCCACAAGGCCATAGCCCGCCTCCTGGGTGTGCCCGGTCTTCAGCCCGTCGGCCCCGATCCCCAGCCCCAGAAGCGGGTTGCGATTGCTGACATTCTGCGGCGCGCGGCCGTCGAATTCATACCGTTCCTCGGCGAAGAGCGGGTAGAACGTGGGGAAATCGGCGATCAGGCGGTCGGCCAGGATGCCGAGATCCCGCATCGACATGCGGTGACCGGCAGCGGGCCAGCCATTGGAATTGGTGAAGGTGGAATTCTCCATGCCAAGTGCCCGGGCCCGTTCGGTCATCATGCGTGCGAAACCGGACTCGGTGCCGTCGATGGACAGGGCCTCGGCGATCACCGCAGAGGCATCATTGCCCGACAGCACGACGATACCACGCAGAAGGTCCTCGACCCGGACCCGGTCGGTGGTGTCAAGGAACATGGTCGAACCGCCGTAATCCATCGCATGCTGGCTGACCGGCAAGCGCTCATCGACGCTCAGCCGTCCATCGCCGATCGCCTCGAAGGCCATGTAAAGCGTCATAAGCTTGGACATCGAGGCGGGCGGCAGCGGTTCGTCCGCATTCTTGGCCAGAAGCACCGTGTCGGTGGTCTGGTCGTAGACATAGGCGGCGCTGGCGCGGGTGTCGAAACTCTGGGCCAGCACCATCTGTGCGGCGGTCAGCAGCAGCGCCAAAGCCAGGAAAAGGGGCTTGAAGACGGGACGGATCATGGAAGGCGGTCCTCGATATGCGGCTGGATCGGATCAGTTGGTGACGAAATAGGCGTCGGTAAAGCCCATGCCACGCACTTTTTCGCGAATGTCATTGCGTTCGGCCGCCGAGGTGGCCGGCCCCACGATCACGCGCCAGAAGGTGCGGCCCTGGCTTTCCTGTTGCAGCACGGTCGGAACGATGCCGTTGCCGCGCAACCGGTCAGCGGTGCGGGTTGCGTTGGCCTCGATCGAGAAGATGCCGATCTGCACGTAGGGCCGGTCCAGGGTGGATGCCGGGGCCGGCGTCGGGGCAGGGGCGGCGGGGGGTGTCGAGGCGGTCTCGGCCGCGTCGATGGCGGCGGCGGCGCTTGCGATCGGATCGGACCCGGTTGCGACGCCGTCCGCCGTTTCTTCGCCCTCTTCAGGGGCGGCATCCAGGGCAGCGGCACTGATCTCGTCGGGGGCGTCGAAATCGGCGGTGGCGGTCTGCTCCGGCTCGCTCACCTCCTCGCGGCGAAGGGCGGTCACCTGCAGCTCGGCCGGCGCGCCTGCCAGCATTTCCAATGCGGCCGCCGCATCCGAGGACACCTGCAGGCGCGGGCCGGGATTTTCGCGTTCGCGCCGGAACAATGCGCCGATCACGAAACTGCCGTTTTCCTGGTTGCGGATGATCACGCGTTCGGGGTCCGACACATCGGGATGGGCTACCCAGACACCGCCAAGCGAGGGGCGGCCATCCCAGAGGCCGCGCTCTTCGACCTGAAACACCTCGGGCGCTTCCACGTCGCGTTCGACGAGTTGCACCGATTGATTGGCCGCGGCCGCCGCGGGGGCGACGGCGTCCTGGCCGCCGCTGCCAAATGCGAACTGACCGTTTTCGTCACACCCGGCCACGACGAGGAACACCGCGGTGGCCGCAAAGAAGTTGCCTTTGAATGTCCGAGATTTGCCTGTCATCTTGTTGCCCTCGTTCGCGCTTTGCCTGCCCCGTTCGGTTGATCGGGATCATGTCCCGATCGCCGGGTATGGCGGCGCTGTCTTGCCCATGTTTTTCGGGCTTCTGATGCCCGCTTTGGTGGAACAATAGCTTGCATGGCGCCTTAGTGAAAGCCTTCTCGACAAGTTCGGCGGATTCTCACGCCCGCCTTCGCCCTTCCAGAATCGCTCGCGGCGCACTAAGGCCGGGCGATGTCGGAGGAGTGGCAGAGTGGTCGAATGCACCGGTCTTGAAAACCGGCGTGCGTGAAAGCGTACCGTGGGTTCGAATCCCACCTCCTCCGCCACGGTCCTGCCGCGTCGTGCGCAGCCTCTGGTCATTTCCCGCGGTTTCGCCTTAGCTTGCCGGGACCAGACAGCGGAAGGGGAGCGCATGGCCAGGCTTGGGGTCGATATCGGGGGCACGTTCACGGATGTCGTCCTGGAAACCTTAGGAGGGCGGTTCTCGACCAAGGTGCTGACGACCTATACCGCGCCCGAAGATGCCATCGTCGAGGGGATGCACCGGGTCTGCGACAAGGCGGGGCTGGATGCGGGCGCGATCGCGCAGATCATCCATGGCACCACCCTGGCCACCAATGCACTGATCGAACGGCGCGGGGCCAAGACGGCCCTGATCACCACCGAGGGCTTTCGCGACGTGATCGAAATGCGCACCGAAAGCCGGTTCGAACAATACGACCTGAACCTGACCCTGCCCGCGCCGCTATTGCCGCGCAATCGCCGCTACGTGGTTGCCGAGCGCATCGACGCCCGCGGCGAGGTGCTTGTGCCGCTGGACCGGGCCGAGGTCGAGGCGCTGGTCGACGATCTGGCCGAGGCCGGATATGAAAGCGTCGCGGTGGGCCTGCTCCATGCCTATGCCAATGATGCCCATGAACGCCTGATCGCCGAGGTTCTGGCCGACCAGATGCCCGACGCCATGGTGTCGCTGTCCAGCCAGGTCAGCCCGCAGATGCGCGAATACGAACGATTCAATACCACGATCGCCAATGCCTATATCAAGCCGCTGATGAAATCCTACCTGGGCCGCCTGAAGGACAGGCTGGCCGGTGAAGGTGCCGATTGCCCGGTCTACCTGATGCATTCGGGCGGCGGGATCATGGCGCTTGAGGCGGCGGCGGAATTTCCCGTGCGCCTGGTGGAAAGCGGCCCGGCGGGCGGCGCGATCTTCGCCGCCGACCTTGCCGCACGGCACGGGCTGGACAGGGTCCTGTCCTTCGACATGGGCGGTACCACGGCCAAGATCTGCCTGATCAAGGCCCAGGCGCCCAAGACCGCCCGCGTCTTCGAGGTGGCCCGCAGCTATCGTTTCAAGAAGGGCTCGGGCATGCCGATCTCGATCCCCGTGATCGACATGGTCGAGATCGGCGCCGGTGGCGGGTCGCTGGCCCATGTGGACGCGATGAACCAGATCCGCGTGGGCCCCGAAAGCGCCGGGTCCGAGCCGGGGCCGGCCTGCTATGGGCGCGGCGGTGACAAGCCCGCGGTCACCGATGCCGACTTGGCGCTGGGAAAGCTCGACCCCGACGATTTCGCCGCCGGAACGATCCCGCTTGATTCCGGAAAGGCGCGCGCGGCGCTGGCGGGCGTGATTGGCGACGTCCTGGAGATGGAGGCGCAAGAGGCCGCCTTTGGCCTGGCCGAGGTTGTGGACGAAAACATGGCCAATGCGGCCCGCGTTCACGCCGTGGAAAACGGCGAGGACCTGAGCGACTACACCATGATTGCCTTTGGCGGGGCCGCGCCGCTGCATGCCGCGCGGCTGTGCGAAAAGCTGGGCATCGACCGCTGCCTTGTCCCGCAGGGCGCCGGGGTCGGGTCGGCCATCGGGTTCCTGCGCGCGCCCTTCAGTTTCGAGGCGACGCGCTCAGTCTTCACCGCGATGGATGATTTCGACCCGGCGGCGGTGCGGACGCTGTTTTCCGAGATGGAAGGGGAAGCCACGAGTTTCGTGCGCGACTGCGACGCGACGGCCGAGATCGTGACCGAATACAAGGTCTACATGCGCTATGCCGGGCAGGGCTGGGAAATCCCGATCCGGCTGACGCCTGACCAGGCCCGGGCGCCCCGGGCCGCGGACATCCTGTCCTTGTTCGAAACGGAATACGCGAAACTCTTCGGCCGCACGGTTGCCGGTCTGCACGCGGAAATCACGGTCTGGTCGGTCAACGCCGCCACGCGCGTGCCGGTGCCCGAGCCGGTCGAAGCGGTCCCCGACGGGCCCGGGCCTGCAGAGGCGGGGCGTCGCGACCTGTTCGATCCGGCCCGTGGCGCGGTTCTGTCCGCCGCGGCTCATCCCCGCGCGGGGTTGTCTCCTGGCGCCCCGCTGCCCGGCCCGGCGCTGATCACCGAGGACGAAACCACCGTCGTCGTTCCGGCCAGCCGCCGCGCGCGGGTGCTGGGGGATGGCACGATCGAGGTGCGGCGCAAGGAGGGCACAACATGAGCCAGCCATCGAAAGTTGCCCACCAGGTCATGTGGACCCGGCTGATCTCGGTTGTCGAGGAACAGGCGCAGGCGTTGATCCGCACCGCTTTCTCCACCAGCGTCCGCGAGGCCGGGGACCTGTCCGCCGGGGTCTATAACGCAGGTGGCGAGATGCTGGCCCAGGCCGTCACTGGCACACCTGGGCACGTCAACGCCATGGCCGACGCCGTCGGCCATTTCATCCGCCGCATCGGGGCCGGCAACATGGCCCCCGGCGATGTCTACCTGACCAACGATCCGTGGGAAGGCACAGGCCACAAGCATGACATCACCGTGGTCACGCCCACCTTTCATGGGCAGGACCTGATCGGCTTTTTCGCCTGCACCGCCCATGTCACGGATATCGGCGGGCGCGGCTTCGGCGCCGATGCCAACGACGTGCATGAAGAGGGGCTTTGTATCCCGATCATGCCCTTCGCCCGCGCGGGCGAGGTGGACCAGACCCTGTTGCAGATCATCCGGGGCAATGTGCGCGAACCCGATCAGCTGGTTGGCGATATCTACGCGCTGGCCACCTGCAACGAGATCGGCCAGCGCCGCCTTCTGGACATGCTGGGCGAATTCGGTCTTGCGGATTTGAACGGCATCTCCGACTTCATCCTGACCAATTCCCGCGCCGCCACGCTGGACCGGATCAATGCGCTGGAGCCCGGACAGGCCGAGGGGCACATGCGCATCGACGGCTATTCGGCCCCCATCGACCTGCGGGTCAAGCTGACCATCGAGAAAGACCGCATCCTCAGCGACTGGGCCGGGACCAGCAAGGTCGACAAGAAGGGCATCAACGTGCCGTTGGTCTATACCAAGGCCTATGCCTGCTATGCGCTCAAATGCGCGATCGCGCCGGATATTCCGAACAATGCCGCCAGCCTCGCGCCGTTCGAGATCACCGCGCCCGAGGGCAGTATCGTCAACGCGACCTGGCCCGCGCCTGTGGCGCTGCGCCATGTGATCGGCCACATGGTGCCGGACACGGTCTATGACGCGCTGGACAAGCTGTTGCCCGGCGTAGTGCCGGCCGAGGGCGCGGGCTGCCTGTGCAATTTCCAGCTGTCGCTGCGGCCCCGGACAGATGCCGAGGCCCCCGCCGACGCGGTGCGTGCCGAGGTGCTGACCTTCAATTCCGGTGGATCGGGCGCGCGGCCCGGCCTGGACGGGATGAACGCCACCGCCTTTCCCTCGGGCGTGATGACCATGCCGGTCGAAGCCACCGAGCAGGTCGGTCCGGTCATCATCTGGCGCAAGGAGCTTCGCCCCGACAGCGGCGGCGCCGGTCGCTATCGCGGGGGCTTGGGCCAGGTCATGGAAGTGGGCGCCCGCGCGGGGCATGAATTCGACATCTCCGCCATGCTGGACCGGGTCGATCACCCGGCGCGCGGGCGGCGCGGCGGGCAGGATGGCGCGCCGACGCGGATCGCCCGGAACGACGGAACCCCCATGCGCGGCAAGGGGCGGCAATTCGTGCCCCATGGCCTGCGCGTCCAGATGGCCTTTCCCGGTGGCGCAGGCTACGGTGCGCCCGGTGATCGGGATAACGCGCAGGTGCGTCGCGACTTGGCGCTGGGCTATATCACGCCTGATGTGGCCCGCGAGGTTTACGGCCTAAGCCCTGAAGAAGTATATGAAATTCAAGAACAAGCCCGCAAGGGCGAGCCGTTCTAGGAAAGGAGAGACGACCACGATGCCCGAGATAGTCTGGACCCCGACCGAGGACCGTTGGCACGACAGCGCGCTGGCCCGTTTCGCGCAAGAGGCCGGGTTCGATCCGCTCGATTATGCCGGCCTGCACCGCTGGTCCGTCAGTAACCTGCCGGGCTTCTGGTCGAAGGTCTGGGACTTTGTCGGCGTCGTCGGGGACAAGGGGGAAAGGGTCTTCGTGCCGGATGACGACGCCTGGATGACCGGGGCGCGTTTTTTTCCCCATGCGCGTTTGAACCTGGCCGAGAATTTCCTGCGCCAGTCGGGTGACGCGGTGGTGATCATCGAGGCCGATGAGACCGGCCACCGTGCCCATGTCACCGCCGACGATCTGCGTGCGCGGGTCGCCAAATGTGCCGACGGGTTGCGTGCCGCCGGGGTCGGCCCGGGCGACCGCGTGGGCGCCGTCCTGCCCAACCGGGTCGAGGCGCTGGTGACCTTGCTGGCCACCGCCGCGCTGGGCGGGGTCTGGACCTCGTGCTCGCCGGATTTCGGGGCGGCGGCAATCCTCGACCGGATCGGGCAGGTGGACCCCAAGGTTCTATTCGCCGCGCCGCGCATCACCTATGGCGGCAAGGCTGTCGATGTCTCGGACCGTATCGGCGAGGTGGCCGACCAGATGCCCGGCCTTTCGCAGCTTGTGCTGGTCGGCGAGAACAAGACGAAGGCCCGCGTGCCCACCATCGCCTGGGAGGATTTCGGGCAAGAGACCGCGCTGACCTTCACCCGCGTGCCTTTCGATGCGCCGCTTTTCGTCATGTATACGTCGGGCACCACCGGCAAGCCCAAGGCCATCGTGCACAAGACCGGCGGCATCCTCCTGAACATGATGAAGGAACACGTGTTGCACGTGGATACCCGCCCCGGCGACCGGGTCCTGTGGTATTCCAACACCGCGTGGATGATGTACCACTGGCTGATGTCGGGGCTGGCCGCGGGGGCGACCGTGATGCTCTATGATGGCGCCCCGGTGGTCAAGCGTGACGGCGCGCTCGACGGCACGATGCTCTGGCAACTGGTGGAGGAGGAACGCCTCACCCACCTTGGCATTTCGCCCAAGTATCTCAGCACCCTGTCCGATATGGGCTTTGTGCCCAGCGACCATTACGACCTGTCCTCGCTGCGCTGGCTGCTGGCCTCTGGCAGCCCCATGGCGCCCTATCAATACGATTGGATGTATGACGCCATCGGCGACCACTTCGGGTTCTTCTCGATCTCGGGCGGCACGGACCTGATGGGCTGTTTCCTGACCGGCGCGCCCATGCTGCCGGTGCGGCGCGGGGCGCTCATGGCCAAGGCGCTGGGCATGGCGGTGCAGGTACTCGATGACCGGGGCGTTGCCGTCATCGACCGCCCAGGCGAACTTTGCTGCACCGAACCCTTCCCCTCGATGCCGCTGACCTTCTGGGGCGAAGATGGCGATGCCCGCTACCACAAGGCCTATTTCGAGGACCGGGCGCAGGTCTGGACCCACGGGGATCGCCTGACCGAGCACCTGGACGGCAGCCTGACCATCCACGGCCGGTCGGATTTCACGCTCAACCCCGGCGGCGTGCGCATCGGGACGGCGGACATCTATAATGTCTGCGAACGTTTCCCGCAGGTGGCCGACTGCCTGGCCTTTGGCCGCCCCATTCCGGGGGACGAGGAAATCGTGCTGTGCCTGCAGATGGCCGAGGGCGAAGAGGCGACGCCCGAATTGGCCAAGGACATCCGCACCAAGCTGCGAACGGAATGTTCGCCGCGCCACGTTCCGGCGGCGATCTACACCGTGGGCGCGGTGCCCTACACGATCAGCGGCAAGCGGGTCGAGGGGGCGGCGAAATCCACTGCCCTTGGGCAAGAGGTCAAGAACAAGGCCTCGCTCGCCAATCCCGAGAGCCTGGACCACTACGCGGACCTGTCCGGCCGCGGCGCGTTTTAGAGGATCGCGATGGCATTTCTGGGCATCGACCTGGGCACGTCCGGCCTGCGCGCCTTGCTGGTCGGCGAAGATGGCCGCCCCATCGGCTCCGCCGAGCACCGCTGCGAGGTGACGCACCCCCATTCCGGCTGGTCCGAACAGGATCCAGCGGACTGGATCGCGGCGCTGGAGGGGGCGGTGGCCGACCTGCGCGCGGCACATCCCGAATTCGCGGGGATCCAAGGGATTGGCGTCGCGGGGCATATGCACGGGGCAACCACGCTGGATGCCGAGGATCGGGTGATCCGCCCCTGCATCCTTTGGAACGACACAAGGTCCCATGTCGAGGCTGCGGCGCTGGACACGGCGCCCGATATGCGTGCCCTGTCGGGCAACATCGTCTTTCCCGGCTTCACCGCCCCGAAACTGATGTGGATGCGCAGCCACGAGCCCGAAAATTTCGCACGCGTGGCCAAGGTGCTGCTGCCGGCCGCCTACCTGAATCTCTACCTGACGGGGGAGCACGTGGCCGACATGTCCGACAGCGCGGGCACGTCGTGGCTGGACGTGGGCGCGCGGGACTGGTCGGACAGGCTGTTGCGGGCGGGCGGCATGACCCGCGCCCAGATGCCCCGGCTTGTCGAAGGGTCCGAGGTGGCCGGGCAACTGCGGGGCGACCTTGCCGCCCGCTGGGGCGTCACTGGCCCGGTAACGGTTGCGGGCGGGGCGGGCGACAATGCCGCCGCGGCCTGCGGAATCGGCGCGCTGGACGAGGAGCAAGGCTTCGTCTCGTTGGGCACGTCCGGTGTCCTGCTGGCTGCGCGGGACGGCTACCGGCCCGACCCGGCAAGCGCCTTGCACACGTTCTGCCACGCGGTGCCGGGACGCTGGTACCAGATGGGCGTGATGCTTTCTGCCACGGACAGCCTGAACTGGCTGGCGCGGATCACCGGCGCGACCCCGTCGGAGCTGACCGCCGGGTTGGGCACGACCGTGCAGCCGCCCGGCGCGGTGCGATTCCTGCCCTATCTTTCCGGCGAACGCACCCCGCACAACGACGCCGCCATTCGCGGCAGTTTTACCGGGCTGGGGGCCGAGACGACCCGCGATGACATGACCCGCGCGGTGCTGGAGGGCGTGGCCTTTGCCTTTCGCGACAGTTTCCTGGCCTTGCAGGACACCGGCGCCCGGTTCGATAACCTGATGGCGATCGGCGGTGGCACCGGGTCGGCCTACTGGGTGCGCCTGATCACGACCGTGCTGGGCGTGCCGCTGCACCTGCCCCGGGGCGGCGAATTCGGCGCGGCGCTGGGGGCGGCGCGGCTTGGGCAGGCCGCGGCGACCGGTGCGATGGTCGAAACCGTGATGAGCCGACCCGAGATCGGCGAGGAAATCGCGCCGGACATGGCGTTGCACCCGGACTTTGCCGCCGCGCACGCGGCCTTTCGCGCCGCCTATCCCGCGATTCGCGAAATCCAGTAGCCTCTGAACTACCCCCGTCGGTTCGCCGGGGCTTTGGCCGAGCGGCCGTCGGGGCGCTTTTTGACCGAACAGCTCGATATCCAGCCGGAATTCCAATCCGGTGGGGCCGATATCCGGTCATTTGCGATTGCCTCCCCCCGCCTGTCATGGCCATTTGTGCCAACTGAATACGCGCAGGACGTAGAGGCCTTTCATGATCCAGACCAAGTTGAACCTCATCGCGGGCGAATGGATTGCCGGTGACGGCGAGATAGAGAACCGCAACCCTTCGGACCTGAGCGATCTGATCGGACTTTACACCCAGGCCAGTACCGATCAGCTGGACGCGGCGCTGGACCGGGCCCGGGTGGCGCAGGCCGAATGGGACGCCTACGGCTTGGAGCGCAGGCAGGCGGTTCTGATGGCCATCGGGCAGGAACTGATGGACCGCGCCGACGAGCTGGGCGAATTGCTCAGCCGCGAAGAGGGCAAGCCTCGCGCCGAGGGGCGGGCCGAGGTCTATCGCTCGGGCCGGCATTTCACCTATTACGCCGCCGAGATCCTGCGCCAGCTGGGCCAAAACGCCCAATCGGTGCGCCCCGGCGTCGAGGTCGATATCAAACGCGAACCTGTGGGCGTCGTCGGTGTTATTTCGCCCTGGAACTTTCCCACCGCGATCCCGGCCTGGAAGATCGCCCCGGCGCTGGCCTATGGCAATGCAGTGGTCTGGAAACCGGCCAACCAGGTGCCCGCATCGGCCCATGCCTTGGCCGAGATCATCGCGCGCCAGGATATTCCGAAAGGGCTGGTCAGCCTTGTCATGGGCTCCGGCGGCGGTATCGGTCAGGCGCTGGCCGAAACGCCCAAGATCGACGCGCTGACCTTTACCGGCTCTGTTCCCGTCGGGCGCGGCATCGCCGCGGCCGCGCTGGCCAACATGACCAAGCTGCAGATGGAAATGGGGTCCAAGAACGCGCTGGCGGTGCTGGATGATGCCGATCTGAATATCGCCGTCGCCATGACCCTAAACGGTGCCTTCAGCGGCACGGGCCAGAAATGCACCGCCTCCTCGCGTCTGGTGGTGCATGGGCGCATCCATGATGCCTTTGTCGAGAAACTGGTCGATGCGACGCGCGCCATGAAGGTGGGTCACGCGCTTGAAGAGGGCACGCAGATCGGCCCGGTGGTCAGCCAGCAACAGCTGTCCGAGAACCTCAAATGGGTCGAAAAGGGGCGCGCCGAAGGGGCCGAGCTGGCCTGTGGCGGTGAACGGCTGAACATGCCGCACGAAGGCTACTACATGTCACCGGGCGTCTTCGTGAACGCCACCAACGACATGGCGATCAGCCGCGAAGAATTATTCGCCCCGATCACCAACGTGATCAAAGTCGGCAGCTATGACGAGGCGCTGGCCACCGTGAACGACACCCGCTTCGGTCTGAGCGCCGGGATCATCACCCGATCGTTGGCCCGTGCCTCGCATTTCAAGGCCAATGCCCGCACAGGCATCGTCACCGTGAACCTGCCCACCGGCGGAATGGACTACCATGTGCCATTCGGCGGGCGCGGCGAAAGTTCCTACGGCCCCCGCGAACAGGGCCAGGCCGCAGCCGAATTCTTTACCACGATCAAGACCACTTACACCGCTTCCGGTGAACCGGAATAAGCATGGGGGGTAGGCGCGTGGCCTTGTCCGCGTTGGGCACCGTCCTCAGTCGCCGGGGCCGCGGCGACCGTGGCACACGAATGGCGCGGCTGACGGGCCGGGGCCCGTCTTGCAGCGGTCAGGCCAGTTTGATATCGCCGGCCATCTGGCGGCCATCGGGGCCTTCGACCAGTTCGAATTCGACGGTCTGTTCATCGGCCAAGCCGGTCAACCCGGCCTCTTCCACCTTGGAAATATGGACGAAAACGTCCTTTCCGCCGTCCTCCGGCGCGATGAACCCGTAGCCTTTCGCGGTATTGAACCATTTCACGGTGCCCTTGGGCATGTCCGTTCTCCTGTGCAAAGGGGGACTGGGCCCCAGTCCCCGGGGTCCAGGTCTTCCGGTGCCCCGCTCAGGATATGGCGGTCGTCCGTCAGCCTTGTTACTAACCAAACTAGCCCGGGCAGGCAAAAGGCAAATGACAATCCCGTGCCGGCGCGTCCTGCGCGGCATACTGCACAACGAGGAGGCATTCATGCGGTTTTTTGGGCTGAAGAGCTGCGATACCTGTCGCAAGGCGCATAAGGCGCTGCGCGCAGCGGGGCACGACCCGCAGGTGATCGATGTGCGCGCAGACGGGATCGCCCCGGCCGATCTGCAGGCGATGCTGGCGGCGTTCGGTGACGGCGCCGTCAATACCCGCTCGACCACCTGGCGCGGCCTGTCCGAGGCCGAGCGCCAGCGTCCTGCGGCCGACTTGCTGGCCGAGCATCCGACCCTTCTCAAGCGGCCGGTGATCGAGGTCGGCAGCCGATGGCACCAGGGCTGGACCAGGCCGGTCCAGAACGCGCTTCTTGGATAACGCGCCGCCAACCCCTAGATAGGCGGGACCAAGGCAGGAGGTAACATGCGCAACGCAGCGTCGGTTCTGGGTCTCATCGGTGGGATCATCGGCATCATCGTCGGTCTGGTCGGCTACGGCTATGCCGAGGTCAGCACCCGCCATGCCGAGATCGGCGAGATTTTCGGCGTGCTGGAAAACCCGGGCTTCATCCGAACCGCCAGTTTCCTGGCCCCGCTGCTGGCCATCGCCGGCGGGGCCATGGCCAAGTATCGCGCGCTTTGGGGCGGGATCCTGATGCTGCTGGGCGGCGTCCTGTTCTATGCCGCCTTCGGGTTCAATGCAGGCACCATGTTCCCGATCGGTTTCGTGATCCTGGGCGGCATCCTGGCTATTGCGGCTGGGAAGCCGGACGAGCCCAAGGCGCATTTCTGAGCACCCGGTCCAGCGACAACGGCCCGGCGCCGCGCAGCACCAGATAAGTCAGGACAAAGACCCAGAACACCCGTTGATCTAGGATCAGCGCATCGGGCGCGCCGTCGAACCAAGCGCCGAGCGTGCCCTCGTGCGCGATGCCCCCGTGGCCGTAAAGGTCAGTCAGGCTTTGCACCGCGACGAAGCCGATCATCCCCAGGGCCGCAAGCCGGGTGAAAAGCCCGACCGCGATCAGCAGCGGCAGGATGAATTCCGCAAGCGTTCCCGCCACGACCACCGCCCAATGGAACAGCCCCAACTGGCCGGGATCGAACCCTGCCGCCTCCATCGCCTTGGGGAAGATCTGAGCATAGGCGCCCAGCGACGGCTGGACGATGCCCAACAGCCCGTCGCCCAGCTTGGTCAGGGCCGAGGTCCAGAAATAGACCAGAAGCGTGGCGGCGAATACGAAACGGGCCAGGCTGGGCAGAAGGACGGGGGCCGCGCGGTCGAGCCCCGCGACAAGACGATCATAGGCGGACAGAAGGGCGGTCATGAAACGGGTTCCTCGATGGTCAGAGAGATGATGGCGCCGCGTTGCAGCAGCAAGGTCAACAACGGGCCGAAATCGAACCCGGCGCCGCCCAGGCGCACGGCGTCGCCCAACCGCGCGCCTTCACCCAGCGCTGAAAGAACGCGGCCCTGATCGGGGGTCAGGGCATCGACCAGCGGGTCGAATTCGGGCCGGGTGACAAGGGCCGTTTCCGCGCGGTGTGCCGGGTTGTCGCCGCCCGCCATGTTCGCGGCCCAGATGCCGTGAACAGGATGGTCCGAGGCCACCAGCCGCAGCGCCGGCGCAAAGCCCATACGCAGGCGCGGCAGGGCGTCCTCGGGCTGGGCCGCCAATGTCGCAGGATCGACAGGGGCGGCATCCGCGGCGTGATAGGTCTGCCGGATCGCGAGTTCGAGCCGGGCCATGTCGGGCAAGTAGGGCAGGGATCGGGCCGGGGCGAAGTTCTGCAGAAAGCCCGGCATGTCCTCGCCATAGAACATCATCAGCGGCGAGCGGGGCGGATGCTGACGCAGATAAACGCCCGCCATGGCGCGGAAAAACGCATCGCCGACGATCCTTCGCAGGACCGGAAAGGCTGTTTCCAGCGCCTCGGTCAGGCTGACGGCGACGTTGTTGCGATAGACATCGAACCGTTTGAACACGGGGCGGCCATCGGGGGTCACGACACCTTGTGGCGGCGTCTGGTGCGGGTCGAGAAGCGCGACGCGAAACTCTGCCTGGCTGGTCATGCGGGCACCCGATGCAACGCCTCGGCGGCACGGTGCGCCTCGGCGGCCAGAACGGACCAGTCGGGCACATCCGTGTCCCATTCTATCAGAAGCGGCCTTGGGCCGGTGCGGGCCAGGGTGTGATCCAGCAGCGCCCAGACGGGATCGACCACCGCGCGCCCGTGGCTGTCGATCAAGAGCGGCGCGCCGGTTTCATCCTCGTCCTCATCATGGCCGCCCAAGTGAATCTCGCCTACCGCGTCCAGCGGGAAGGCGTCGATATAGCCCTGGGGCGAATAGCCCAGGTTCGTCGCGCTGACGAAGACGTTGTTGACATCCAGAAGCAGTCCGCAGCCGGTGCGGCCGGCGACCGCAGCCAGGAAGTCGGTCTCGTCCATCTCGCTTTCCGAGAAGGCCAGGTAGGACGAGGGATTTTCCAGAAGCATCTGCCGCCCCAGCACATCCTGCACCTGGTCGATATGAGCGCAGACGCGATCGAGCGTGGCGGTCGTATAGGGCAGGGGCAGAAGGTCGTTCAGAAAGGCGCTGTCATGGCTGGACCAGGCGAGGTGTTCGGAAAAACTGGCCGGTTGCAGCCAGTCGCACAATGTCTTCAAGCGCGCCAAGTGGTCGGCATCCAGGGCGCCCTCGCCGCCGATCGAGAGGCCGACGCCGTGCACGGAACAGGGGAAACGCTCGGACAGGTGGCGCAACTGCGCAAGCGGCCGTCCGCCGCCGCCCATGTAGTTTTCCGCATGGACTTCCAGCCAGCCCACCGGGCCCGGATCGCCCATGATCGCCGTAAAGTGCTGCGGCTTGTATCCCACGCCGGGGCTCGGGGGCAATTGAATGTGGCCGGTGTCGCGCATCTGGGCCTCCTGTCTGGATGGGCCGGGCGGCAGAACCGCCCGGTCCGGAAGGGTCAGGATTGCGGCAGGTCGCGGTCCAGCGGTTCCAGGCTGCCCATGCGATCGGTCCCGTCGGCCATCTCGGGCAGGTCCATGGATTCGCAGCTGCCGGCGGGCACCAGAGTCCAGGCATTGCCCTGGTAGTCGACGGTGGACGTGCCGGCGCAGGTGGTGCCGGGGCCGGCGGCGCAGTCGTTTTCACCGGCAAGGCTGACGCCGTAGCACTTGACGTTTTCCTGCGCCTGCGCGGCGGTGGTCAGGCCGGCGACCGCAGTGGCGACAGAGGCGGCCAGGGCCAGCTTGGTGGTGGTCTTGGTCATGGGATCGGTCCCTTTCGTTGGAAATGCAATCGTTGTGCCGACCGAAATGGCCGGTGCCGAAAGCCTAGGACCGGTCCGGCCACACGCGCCATTCACGGGGCCGTGCATCACCGTCCCGTTACACGGCGTGAGGCCCAAGTCCCTAAAAAGAAACGCCCCGCGCGTGGCGGGGCGTCAAAGGTTACAGCGCTGGCAGGTGTTTTGTTACAGAAGATCCGGCGGCGTGGCCGATTTCGCAAGTTCCGCGGTGATCTCGTCGAGCGATGTTACAGAGGTCTTTTTCTCGCCCAGGCGCCGGACGGACACCGTGCGCTCTTCGACCTCGCGCGCGCCGCAGGCCAGGATCACCGGCACCTTGCCCACCGAGTGTTCGCGGACCTTGTAGTTGATCTTTTCGTTGCGGATGTCGGCCTCGGCCCGGACGCCCGCCGCCTTCAACTGCGCCACGACCTGCTGCACGTAATCGTCCGCCTCGGAGGTGATCGAGGCCACCACGACCTGGCGCGGGGCCAGCCAGAACGGCAGTTTGCCTTCCCAGTTCTCGATCAGAATGCCGATGAACCGCTCGAAGGATCCAAGGGCCGCGCGGTGCAGCATGTAGGGGCGGTGCTTTTCGCCATCGGCGGCGATATAGGTGGCGCCCAGCCGCTCGGGCAGGTTCGGGTCCACCTGGAAGGTGCCGCATTGCCAGACCCGGCCGATCGCGTCGGTCAGGTAGAAATCCAGCTTGGGACCATAGAAGGCGCCGTCGCCCGGTTCCAGCGTATAGTCGCGGCCCACGGCCTTGATGGCGTTTTCGAGCGCGCCCTCGACGTAATCCCAGCTTTCATCGGAGCCGACGCGCTTTTCGGGCCGCGTGGCGAAGCGGATCTCGAAATCGTCGAAGCCCAGTTCGCGGTAGACCTCGGCCAGGAAGTCGATGAAGCGCGCGCATTCCTCCTGGATCTGCTCTTCGGTGCAGAAGATATGCGCGTCGTCCTGGGTGAAGCCGCGCACGCGCATGATGCCGTGCAGCGCGCCCGAGGGTTCGAACCTGGCACAGGACCCGAACTCGGCCAGCCGCAGGGGCAGGTCGCGATAGGATTTCAGGCCCTGGTTGAAGACCTGCACGTGGCAGGGGCAGTTCATCGGCTTGAGCGCATTGATCCGGGTCTGGTCCTTGTTCTTGACGCCCGCATCGTCATCCTCGCCGTCGCGGCTCTCGTCCACTTCCACCAGGAACATGTGGTGCTGATACTTGTCCCAGTGGCCGGATTTCTCCCACAGCTTGCGGTCCACGACCTGCGGCGTGTTGATTTCCTGGTAGCCGCCGGCGCGCTGCTTGCGGCGCATGTAATCCTGCAAGGTGGTGTAGACGGTCCAGCCGTTGGGGTGCCAGAAAACCTGGCCAGGGGCCTCTTCCTGCATGTGAAACAGGTCCATCTCGCGGCCCAGCTTGCGGTGGTCGCGTTTCTCGG
The DNA here is from genome assembly GCA_009908505.1 of Alphaproteobacteria bacterium. GTDB lineage: Bacteria > Pseudomonadota > Alphaproteobacteria > Rhodobacterales > Rhodobacteraceae > Salibaculum. Next base: position 37,844 of record JAAAPD010000008.1, read on the forward strand.
CCTCTTCCAGGAAATTGAGGTATTTCTTCAGTTGGTCGCGCGTCTGGAAGGCCACGCCGTAGATCCGCTGAAGCATCTGGCGGCTACTGTCGCCACGCCAATAGGCCCCCGCCACGGACATGAGTTTCCATGAATCTCCAGGTACTTGGCCGGTGTTCTGAAGGTGCGGGCCACGGCACAGATCCTGCCAGTCGCCGTGCCAGTACATGCGCAGCGGCTCGTCGCCGGGGATCGAGTCGATCAGCTCGACCTTGTAGGGTTCGCCGTTGTCCTCGTAATGCTTGATGGCGCGGGCGCGGTCCCAGACCTCGGTGGAAACCTCGTCGCGCTTGTTGATGATTTCCTTCATCTTTTTCTCGATCGCGCCGAGGTCTTCGGGGGTGAAGGGCTCTTGCCGGTCGAAATCGTAATACCAGCCGTTCTCGATCACCGGACCGATGGTCACGTTCACGTCCGGCCAGATCTCCTGCACGGCGCGGGCCATGATATGCGCCAAGTCGTGCCGGATCAGCTCCAGCGCCGGAACTTCATCCTTCATCGTGTTGATAGCAATCGAAGAATCCTCTTCGATGGGCCATTGCAGATCCCAGTGCCGGCCATTCACATGGGCCGAAATGGCCTTCTTGCGTAGCGAGGTCGAAATATCGGCCGCCACGTCGGCCGGGGTCACGCCCTTGGGAAAGGAGCGTGCATTGCCATCGGGAAAGGTCAGGGAAATATTGGCCATCGGCCTTGTCTCCTCGTCGGTTTGGCGCCCACGGAACGCCCGGTTGCGGGTATATGGTTCGGGGCGCGTTCTGCCCCCGGCACCTTACGGTGTCAAGCATGGGCGCGGTTTTGCCTCCGGGCGGGGCACGCTAGATAGACCGTGACTATTTCAACGAAGGCAGGAACGGCGTGATGCGCGACCTCGGTGACGAGCTATTCGAGACCCTGGTGGAGGACACCGACCGTGCGCCCGACCTGACCGCCGCGCAGCAGGCCGCCGAGCCGGGCAATTTCCTGCGCCATGTCTGGGCGCTGTCCTTCAGCAAGCTGGCCGACGGGCTGGTCAATCCCAAGCTGGTGCTGAGTTGGCTGCTGGCGCATCTGGGCGCCGGCGCGCTCTGGACGGGGTTGCTGGTGCCGGTGCGCGAGGCCGGGGCGCTTCTGCCGCAACTCGTGACCTCGGGCGCGATTCACGGAATGGCGCGGCGCAAATGGGCCTGGGCGGCCGGGTCGGCCGGGCAGGGGCTGGCGGCGATCGGCATGGTGGCGGTCGGGCTGACGCTGACAGGGCCCTTGGCCGGGGCCCTGATCGTCGGGCTGTTGGCGCTGCTGGCGCTGAGCCGTTCGGTCTGTTCGGTTTCCTACAAGGACGTGCTGGGCAAGACCGTGGGCAAGAGCCGGCGGGGGGCGGCCACCGGCGCGGCGGCCTCGACGGCATCAACGGGGGTCATCCTGTTCGCCCTGGCCCTGACGCTGGACCTCGGCGACCGGCTGGTACTGGTGCTTGGGGCCCTGACCCTGGCTGCGGCGGCCTGGCTGATCGCGGGCGTGGCCATGGCGCTGATGCGCGAAGAGGCGCAGCCGGGCGAGGCGCTGTCCGCCCGCCAGTCCATCGCACAGCTGTCCATCCTGAAGGACCGGCCACAGCTGGCCCGGTTCATCGCCGCCCGCGCGGCGCTGGTCGGCACGGCGCTGGCGCCGCCCTACCTGGTGCTGCTGGCGTCGGGCGAGAACGCAGCGCGGCAGTTGGGCGCGCTGCTGCTGGCCTCGGCGGTGGCCTCGTTCCTGTCCTCCTTCGTCTGGGGGCGGCTGAGCGATCGGTCGGCGCGGCGCGTGCTGATCCTTGCCGGGTTGGTCGGCGCGGCCGCGCTGGGGCTGGCACTGGCCGTCGATGGTGTGGGCCTTTCGGGAACCAGCTGGGCCATCCCGGCGGTTCTGTTCCTGCTGATGGTGGCCTATCACGGCGTGCGCATGGCGCGGTCCACCTACCTGGTGGACATGGCCCGCCCCGAGGACCGGGCGGCCTATACGGCCGTGTCAAATACCCTGGTCGGTCTCTTTCTGCTGCTGGCCGGTGCGCTCAGCGCGGGGTTGGCCGCCATGTCGGTGCCCCTTGCACTGGGGGCGTTCCTTGTGATGTCTCTTGCGGGCACGTGGATCGCGGCAGGACTGGACGAGGTGGAACATGGCTGAGGACTTCGAAACCCCGCAGGGACGGCGGATCGCCTGGAATCACACCGCGGGCGCGGCCCCGACCGTGGTATTCTGTAGCGGGTTCAAGTCCGACATGGAGGGCACGAAGGCCGTCCACCTGGAAAACTGGGCCAACGCGCGCGGGCAGGGGTTCGTGCGCTTCGACTATTCCGGGCACGGGATCAGTGGCGGCGCCTTCACCGATGGCGCGATCGGCGACTGGTTCGAGGATACCTGCGCCGTGCTGGACCGTATCGGCGGGCCGGTCGTGCTGGTGGGATCGTCCATGGGGGGCTGGATTTCGCTGTTGGTCGCGCGCGAGCGGCCGGAACAGGTCGCGGGGCTTGTCACCATCGCGGCGGCGCCGGATTTCACCGAGGACAGCATGTGGGCGGGGTTCGATGCCGACCAGCGCGCGGCGCTGGAGCGCGACGGTCAGGTCGCGCTGCCCTCCGACTACGGCGAGCCCTATGTCATTACCCGCCGCCTGATCGAGGAGGGGCGCGATCGGCTGGTGCTGCGCGCGCCGCTGTCGCTGCCTTTCCCGGTGCGGTTCCTGCAGGGCACGGCGGATGCGGATGTGGAGATGTCCGTGGCCCTGCGCCTGCTGGACCATGCCGAAGGTTCGGACATGCGCCTGACCCTGGTGGAGGGGGCCGATCACCGGTTTTCCGATCCCGATTGCCTGGCCCTGATCGAAGGCAGTGTCGAAGAGGTGTTGGCGCGGATCTAGCGGGGCGGCTGCGCGGCGCAGGTTTGCCTCGGTGGCGCCTCGGGCGGGGGGCTGTCTGCCCCCCTCGGCCCTGCTGGCTAATTCCCCCCGACGGTATTTACGACCCAAAGAAACAGGCCCCTGACCCCACGTTTCGCTTTGGATGCGGGGGGCCGTGGTGTTGAGATGGCACCGGAGCTACGGGGAGGGTGCGATGGCGTTAACGATGGGACAGAAGGCGGGGTGGGGGCTGGCCGACCTGGGCGTGGTGGTCTTCGTGGTGGTCAAACAATTGCTGGTACTGGCCTTCCTGACCTCTTACCTGGGTGTGCCTGCGGGTATTGCCGGGGCCGCAACGACCGCTGTGCTTGTCTTCGACATGATCACCGATCCGCTGATCGGCTACCTGTCGGACCGCACCGACAGCCGGTTCGGGCGGCGCGCCCCCTGGATGGTGGCGGGGGCGATCGTGATGGTGGCGGGCATGGTCGGCCTTTTCGCCGTGCCCGAGGGCGTGCGGGGAACGGCGGCCCTGCCATGGGTCCTGGGATTTTTCTGCCTGGCCACAGTAGGGTTCACCATGGTGGCCATTCCCTACGGCGCCCTGGCCGGCGAGATCACCGAGGACGGGCGCGAGCGGTCGCAGATGACCGCCTGGCGCATGGGCTTCGCCAGTGTCGGCATCCTGGTGGGCGGCGCGCTGGTGCCCGGTTTGGCGGCCAATGGCGGTCATGCTCATGCCGCGCTTGTCGTGTCGCCCCTGATCCTTGGGGCGATCTGGTTTTCTGTCTGGTCGATCCGGGATGCGCCGCGGCATCCGACGCCTTCCTCCGTCAGCCCGGCCGAGATGCTGCGCCACGTCTTCGGCAACAGGCCCTTCATGGCCCTGGCCGCGCTTTACGGTGTAATGACGCTGGCCATCGCGTTGATCACCGCCGGGCTGCCCTTCGCGGCGATCTACCTGATCGCGGATACGGGCGACACCCCGCTCTCGGCCGCCGCGCAAGCCCTGACGGTGCTGTCCCTGCTGTTCGCCGCGTTCACGCTGGGCTCGATCCTCAGCCAGGCGGGATGGGTCTGGGCCTCGGCGCGGCTGGGCAAGCTGGCGGCGCTGGTGCTGGGGCTTTGCCTTTATATCCTGCTCCTCTTCGGGCTGTTCGCCGCACTGCCCTCGGTGAACGTGACGGCCATCGCGGGGGTCTTTGTGCTGGCGGGGATGACCAACGGCGCCTACCAGCAAATCCCCTGGGCCATGTATCCCGACCTGATGGACGTGACCCGCGCCCGCACAGGAGCGGCGATCGAGGGCGGCTTCTCGGCGATCTGGTTGTTCGGGCAGAAACTGGCCAATGCCTTGGCGCCGGGCGCGCTGGGCCTGATCCTTGGCGCCTATGGCTGGCAGGAGACGACACAGGGGCGCGTCGAACAGGGCGCCGCCGCCCTGCGCGCGCTGCATGTGTCGGTCACGCTGGTGCCGGCGGGTATCCTGGCGCTGGCGGTGCTGGGGCTGTGGGCGGTCTACCGGCCAAGGGCGGCACACGCGCTGGCCACGGCCCGAGCGATTGGGGCTTGATCCGGTCCGGCGCGCGTGAACAATCTGGCCTGTGCGGGCACGTGAACTGTTGGGGCAGCAATGATCGAAACACTTGTGCTATTGCCGGACATGCTGTCCGACGCGCGGGGCTGGGCCACAGTCAGCACGGTGATCGGCCATGAACGTCCGGTCATGTTCGCCCCGGTCTGGACCGGCGACCGGATCGAGGAGATGGCCTCGTCCATCCTGTCCGGTGCGCCTGCGAAATTCGC
>JAAAPD010000016.1 GCA_009908505.1 Alphaproteobacteria bacterium
TTTGTGGCAGATGAACAGCTGCCGGATATCCTTAGGCGACAACTCCGCAAGCAACTGGTTCACCAGGTCGGCATCGGGGTGGTCGGTGGCCCGCAACGTGTAGAAATAGCCCGGATGATCGCTGTCGATGCGCGGCCACGGCCCGCCATCCTCGGCCCAGCGCACAAGGTCGGACAGGCCGTGCCATTCGCCCGGCAACTGGCCGTGATAGCGTCGGGCCAACCGCCGCAGGTCGCGCCGCGTGGCACCGGTCAGGTCCTCGCCCATGCCCGACGCCACGTCGGCCACGATGAAATCCATCTTCTGGCGCAGGATCGCGGCGGCATCTATGCCGCGCGCCTGGACGATGGGTTCGGCAAGGTCGTTGAGTTGCAGGAACTTCGCGATCGCCGCCCGTTCACCCTGCTCGAAAACGAACGGGATGGGCAGGCTCTCGCGCCAGTCCGCCGGGCCCATGGCAATGGCCGCCGGGTGATCCACGCCGCGAAACACGTAGAGCCCGCCGAAATGCGCGGTCCAGAAATTCTCCTGCACAAAGCTCATCTGGCGCAGCGACAGCGGATTGCGGGTGATATCACCGGTCTTCTTCGCAAGGCCGATCATCTGCGCGATGAGCACGTCGTCATGCCAGGCCTCGTTTTCAGTCCTGAACCGGTCGATCAACCCTTTCAACGCGCCCGCCGTGGCCACCGCGCCATCGGTCGTGTCCGCCTCGACCGTCAGCGTGCGGATATCGAACAGCCGCTGCGGCGTATCCAGCGCGAAAACCGAATTGACCAACTCCCCGGCCACCGCGTCGCGCGCCGTCAGCGCGAAAAGCTCGCGCTCGTTCGCCTCGATGAATTGCCGCAGGATCCCCCGCGACATGGAAAACGTTGCGTCCAGAAGCGGCGCGGTCTTCTGTTCGGTGGTCAGCAGGATGAACTGTCGGTTCACGCCCTCGTGGTTCAGGTAGAACCGGTCACCCAACTCATCGGCCACCTCAGGGCTTTGCCCGGCGATGTCGATATGAAACTCGCTCAGCGCGGTCACCTTGCCCGTCAGCGCCTTCAGCGCCCGGTTATACCGCTCCACCAGCACCGGCGAGGTGACGGGGATCAGGTTGCCGAACATGAGGCCCTTTTCGATGAGGCGATTCATCGGGGCCGCGCCTCGGAGAGCATCGTCAACCCCATCACCAAACCTCCTCCTTCCAGCGTTTCGGCAGGCTGGCCACCGCCAGCAGCATGATCGGCCCCCACAGCAACGACGAGACCAGCCCAAGCCTGAGGAAATGCAGCAGGAATGCACCCCAGCCATCCTGCATCAGCGCCGCCCAGTTGATCCCCTGTGCCAGATAGAGCACCGTAAAGAACACGATCCCCAGCGCCAGCATGATCAGCGTTGAACAGAGCGCCAGAAGGATCAGCGGCTTCACCCCCTCGGGGAAGACGTGGAACAGCAACCGCGGCACGGCCCAGCCCATCGCCGTCAGCACCAAAGCTGGCAGGATCAGGTCGAGCGTCAGCCCCCCGGTCATTCGTCCCGTCCCGTGCGAGCGACCATGACCGACAAGGCGATGGCGGCCGCCGCGAACCCGATCATGATCAACAGGTTGGCCGGCTTGGTCTGCGCCGGAACATTCTCGGGCGCCGCCGTCGCCCCCCAGATCGCCACACCGAAGCGCGCGCCGACCAGCATGAACAGGCCCCAGACCAGCGGTATCGCCAGGATGCCCAACAGCATGCCCAATGCACCGCCGATCCGCGTCCAGATCAGGGGAACCACGATCACCACGACCAGGCCCGCCGCGACGGTCAGAAGGGTATAGACGATCGCCGCACTCATTCCCGGCCCTCCAGGTAGCGCCGCTTTGCTTCTTCCTGCCGGGCATAGTCGCGCACCATGTTCGAAATCGCCACCTCGTCGGACTTGTCGGCATATCGGAATTCGCTGTCCGCGTAGCGGTTGATTTCCTGGATCACCATCTCGATGGTGATCGGCTGTCGCAGTTCGGAAATCATCGCCTTCTTGGTCTCGTAATCCTTCCAGACGAAAAGCTCGGGGTTTTCCATCCACTCGTCGGGCAGTTCGAAATCCATCGCGCGGACCTTGACGGCGTCGGTAATGTTCTTGATCGCCCGGCCCGTGAACCGTTCGTCCGCCTTCTGGATGCCCTTGAGGTAGGTGCCCAGCTTGGCAATCGTGTCCAGTTCGCCGATCTCGGACCGAACCCGCTCGTAAACCTGCAGCAGCCCCTCTTCCTTGGGGCGGTTGTGGCTGTCGAAACTGGCCGCAACGGCCTTCTTGATTTCCTGCGCGGCAAAGACGTCATGTTCGCCAACCGGGATGTCATGGTTTCGACCCATCAGCAGGTAGAGGATGTCGATGTAATCCTCGCGCGTCTGCGGCCCGTCGACAAGGAACCGCGCCCCGGCGCGCTGGCGCAGCGCGTCGTCGACGTTCTCGGGGTAGTTCGAGAACATGCCGAAGGTGCAGTTTCCGCGCACCACGGTATTGGCCCCTGCAAACGCCTCCATGAAGACCGCCGTGACCTCCTGCTGGCCGGCGCTGGATTGCCGGTCGCCGCGCTTGCCCGCGATCTGGTCGATATCGTCGATCGTGCCGAAACCGATCACGCCCGGTTCGATCACGTTGTTGATGAAGGCACGGGCGTTCTGGCCCGACTTGCCCTGGTAGCTGTCGATATTGTCGATGCCGAAATTCTGATAGCGAAAAGTGTATCCCGCCGCCGCGCAGTAGTCGTTGATGAGCCCCGCCATCATCTGGATCAGCGTGGTCTTGCCCGTGCCGGGCGCGCCGTCGCCCATAAAGGTGAAGATGAAGCCGCCCAGTTCGGCGAAGGGGTTCAGGCGCCGGTCGAAATCATAGGCCATGAGCATCTTGGAAAGCTTCAGCGCCTGGTATTTCGCGATATGGTTGCCCACGACCTCGTTCGGCGTCTTGAAGGTCATGGTCAGGGTCTGTGCCTTCGCGGCCCGCGCCGGGGTGAAGCCGCGCAGGGTCAGGTCATCGGCCTCGACCTTCCATGTCGCCCCCTCGAACGGGCCCAGGCGCGCGGCGGTCGAAGCCCGCGCCGCGACCTTCGCCATCAGCTGTTCGGCAAAGGCAAGCACGGTGGGCACCAGCCGCTCTTCACTCGTTGCGAAGGCCCCGATGTCCTGGTCCAACTCCCAAAGCGCGCCGTGCAGGGCCAGCTGTGCATTGTCGGTCAGCACTTCCTCGACCTCGCCGATCTCGACGCTGTCCTCCGTGGCGTGCGGCGCGATCAGGAACGCGGTCGCATTGGCAAAGCAATGGGCCACGACCAGCGCCTCCGCCGTAAGCAACTCGCCGAACTCGGCCTTCTTGCCCGCGGGCAGCGACCCTTCGAGATTGGCACGCTTCAGGTCGGCCAGGCCGGTCCGGTCGGCATATTGTTCCCCCATGGCCAGCGCGATGGCCAGGGCCCGGCGCAGCCCGTGCAGCACCGTGGCCTGGATGGGCGAGATCAACGCGTCGCCACCGTCGCTTTCCTCGATCCGCACCACCAGTTGCACGCCCTCGCTACGCACCTGCCTTCGCGTGACCAGACCCGGGGTCGTGGACCGGAACGCGCGGCGGGTGCCGAGTCCGCTGGACCGTTCTTTTGGCGCGGCCTCTTTCGGCAAACCGATCCGGGGCACATGGTCAAAGCCCTGCAACATCGCCGTCGCAGCCTCGTAGTGCTTGACGATGTCCTCTTCTCGAAGCTCCATCTGGTCGGCTGTCTGGCTCATCTCATACCTTTCTGCGGGACGACCAAAATTCCAGAATTTTGGTCCGCCTCAACGATAACTCAAAACACGTCCGGCCGGGCTAACCACGAATTTGCGCACCTCGCGAAACCCCGGCGGGTTGCGGTCCTCCAGAGCCTGGTAGGGCCGCTGCGGCAGGATGATCGCCCGTTCCATCCGCGTCGCCCCGGTATCCGCCCCCTGCCCGGCGAACGGGTCCAGCGCGAAGACCTGCCGTTCCACCGACCGGAACCAGCCCGACTTTTCGCGTTCCGCCCGGTCGCTTACCAGCTCTTCCTCGGTCCAGACCAGCGCCCAATCCTCGCCCTCGGGCGCCTCGGCCAGCTCCAGAACCTCGCGCAGCGGACCGGCCTGCCGGGTGAAGGCATTCGAATACATCGGCCCCACATGGAACCGGCGCAACCGCTTGGGGTGCAGATCGTCGAAATCCTGGTCGAAGCCCCTGGCGATGGTCAGCAGCTTCAGATGTGCCAGGGCCTGCGCCATCAGGTGCGCCTGGGCCTCGGGCCAGCGGCGGTCGTCCTTGGGCAGGCCGGTGCGACCCGTATCCTCGACCTCCATCAGGTAAATGGTGGGCAGGTTGATCTGGCTGTCATAGACCGCCCAATGGACCAGGAACCGGCGGCGATCCTCGTCATTGCCCAGCCAGATCGCCTGCGGATCGTTGCGGGCCCAGAACAAATCGCCCCGCGCGAGTTCCTGGTAATAGAGCCGTTGGGACAGCGCGTATTGCAACTTGGTCGGGATCTCGCGGTCGCGCAGGATGACGCGTACCATTTCGTCTTTCAGTTGCTCTGTGCTGCGCATGCCCGCAAGGTGACGATCGGCCTGGGCGGCGTCGTTGGCCATGGTCATCAGTTCGGTGGCAACGGGAAACCCGCTTTCGACCCGGTCGAATGTCAGCTTGCCGGCATGGGCGAAACGGCCCGAGAACTGGTATTTGTGGGCCAAGGCTCGAAAGGTGAAGGTCAAAGCGGTCAGGTAGCGCGCCAGCACCTCGACTTCGCGTTTCGATAGCCGCCCCTCGACCTCCATGTTCGCCGCCACCCGCGCCAGATGCCCGGTGATCCGTTCGAACTTGTCGAAATAGCGCCGAGTGACGCGGGTGTCCTCAAGCTGGAAATGGTCGGAGGAGGTCATCGTCTCTTCCACGGAAATGGTCCGAGGAACCGTTCGACGCGGATGGCCCATAGCGTCGCGCGGGGCACGAACCGGCCAAGAAAGAACAGGAGCACGTCGAGCCCGGCCACGATCTGCGCGAGCATGAATACCGCGACCGCAGACGACCCGTATCCGGCGACGAAACCGGCAAACGCCAAAGCCAAACCGGCGAACTGAACCGCGTCCCGACGCTTGAAGGTCACGTTGCCGGTCATCGACTCCGCCCCGCCCTTGTCGCCTTCGCCGCCGACAAGATCAGGCCCCATACAGGTTCTTGTCGTGCTTCTCGACGATCTTCTGGAACCGCCGGACGAACCGTTCGTCTGCCTTTGCCTTCTGTTCCAGCACCTCGCGGGCAAAGACCATGTGGTCCTCGTGCGCCTCCAGCATGTCGGCCATCCGGGCATTGGTGGCGCCGCCGATTGCGGCCATGGCCGTCTGGGCCTCTTCATCCGTCTTCACGCCGATCTCGTTGATGCGGTGGGCCACGTCCTGTTGCTGCGCGGTCTTCAACGACTTGGTCAGCGCATCGTAAAGCACCACGCGCTGCTTGGTGTCGGTCTGCAGCTTGTTGATGAGGACCATCTGCGTCGCCGCCTGGTTCTGCAGGCTGTCGATCCAGGTCTTGCCCTTCTCGATATAGCGTTCCAGTGTCTGGCTCTTGGCCAGCTTCACCTGTTCCGACTGCACCAGCTCGTTGTATTTCGCGTTCAACTCGGCCAGCTCGGTTTCCAGCTTGGTGCGGGCGGCGGCATCCTGTTCGACGCTTATCTTGTTTTCCAGCTCGATGATCTTTGGGTCCATCGCCAGGATCTCGGCCCGCGCGGCCTCGAGTTCTCCCACCACCGCTTCGCGCTCGTCCAGCGTCACCGACAGGTTGCCCTCGACCTTGTCCTTCTGTTCGTTCAGCACGGCCAGCTGACCCTCCAGCAGGCCCGTGATCACGTCGGACTTGGAAATCAGGTCCTGCAGCTTGTCATCCACGCTGGCGGTGCGCATCCGTTCCTGGCGCATCGATTCGGCCTTGCCCTTGGAAAAGAAGCCCACGACGGTTTCCCAGCCGGTCTTGGACCGCATCTCGTCGAAATTCTTTTGGAAACCGGCGGTGACATCATCCAGCCCCATGATGAGCTCCGCGATATTCGCGTTCATCGCCTCGGTATGGGCGTGGACATCTTCCAGTGTCGCATTTTCGATATCGACTGCGATATCCTCGCCGCTTTCCATCTTCTGGCGCGCGGTTTCGATGCGGCTGGTCAGTTCCTGGATCTTCGCCTGCGCGTCCTGAACCTGGGTCTGCGACTCGCGAATCTGGGCATCGAAATCGGCCATCTGGAATCCTCACTGTTTCAACTTTCTGAACTTGTATGGGCGATGTTAATGGCATTTTCACGACCCGTGTAGCGGGAAATGGCCGCGCAAAATGCCCCGATGCACGCCCGAGGATGGCGGCCAGACGCGGCTCGCGCCGTCCGACGGTCAGGCGTCGCCCGTCGTCTCGTCGGCTTCCGCCCCGGCAATGGCATCCGGCGCAGCCTCTTCGCCCGCGTCGTCGTCGGAATCGGTGCTTTCGTCCTCGGCGTCAACGTCGGTCGCGCCGTAGATGGATTCCGGGTCGATGATCGTCGGTGGCAACTCGACACCGCGATTGGCAAGCGCCTCGCCCTCGGCGGCCACGCTTTCCTCGTAAGTGCGCACGGTGACGCGGGCGCCCCGCTCAACCCGTTCGTAAAGGTCGATGATGTCGTGGTTGAACAGACGGATGCACCCCGCCGACCCGGAATTCCCGATCGAAGGCAGGTCATTGGTGCCGTGAATCCGGAAAAAGGTATCGCGCCCGTTCTGGTAGAGATACAGCGCCCGGGCCCCCAACGGGCTGGCCAGCCCGCCATCCACACCGTCAGCGAAGGGGCCATAGACCTCGGGCTGGGTGCGCAGCATGTTCGCGGTGGGCATCCAGCCGGGCCATTCGCGTTTCATGCCGACGGTCGAATCCTCGCGCATGCTCAATCCGGCCCGGCCCACGGCGATGGGATAGCGCACCGCCGCGCCGTCCTCTTCGACGAAATAGAGGAATTTCGCATGGGGATCGACGATGATCGTGCCGGGCTCTTCGGGGCCGTCATGGACAACAGGCATGCGGCGATTCACGCCCTGCAGGTATTCCGGCGGCACGGGCGGCAGGGTGTATTCGCCGTCTTCGACCACACCGTAATCCGTCACGATCTCGTCCACCGGCACTCCGCCGATCATTTCGGGGTCGCGCGCGCAGCCCAAAAGGGCCATCAGCGAAATGAGCGGGATCGAGACACGAAGGATGGGGCGCATTGGTTGTTCCTTTATCAGTCGGCGGCAGACTAGCAGCCCCCGACTACATGGCAATCCCGGTCCGGCCTAGCCGACCACGTTGAAGTCCGGTCCGTAGGGAAAGCCGGTGATGTTCTCGTTGCCGTCCTCGGTGATGACAAGGATATCGTGTTCACGATATCCGCCGGCGCCGGGCTGGCCCTCGGGGATGGTGAGCATCGGTTCCATCGAGATCACCATGCCCGGTTCAAGAACCGTGTCGATATCCTCGCGCAGTTCCAGGCCCGCCTCGCGCCCGTAGTAATGCGACAATACGCCGAAGGAATGGCCATAGCCGAAGGTGCGATATTGCAACAGGTCTCGATCCGCGAAGAAGTCGTTGATCTTCTCGGTGATGGCGGCACAGCTGACCCCGGGCTTCAGCAGGGACATGCCATATTCATGGGCCGCGACATTGGCCTCCCAGATCTTCAGGCTGGCCGGATTCACCGCGCCCATGAACATCGTCCGTTCAAGCGCGGTGTAATAGCCCGAGATCATCGGGAAGGTATTGAGGCTCAGGATATCCCCGCGCTGAACCTGGCGGGCCGTCACTGGGTTATGGGCGCCGTCGGTGTTGATGCCCGACTGGAACCAGACCCAGGTGTCGCGATATTCGGCGTCGGGAAACCGGGCGGCGATTTCAAGCTCCATCGCGTCGCGCCCCGCCATGGCGATGTCGATTTCCCGTGCGCCTTCGCGCACCGCGTCGCGGATCGCGTAGCCACCCACATCGGCCACGTTGGCCCCGGCTCGAATCAGCGCGATCTCGGCCTCGGACTTGCGCATGCGCTGCGCCATGGTCGCGGATGCGATATCGAGCGTCACGGCCGGTTCCAGGAAATCCTCCAGCAGGTCGCGCTGCAGCAGCGTCAGGTGGTCCGCCTCGATCCCGATCACGGCCCCGACGCCGGTGACGGACCTGATCGCCCGCCAGTAGTTGTTCCGCTGCCAGTCGGTATAGGTGATGCTGTCCCCGAAGGACCGCCGCCAGGGTTGGGCGGCGTCGATCCCGGCGCTGATGGTCACGCAATCGGTCTCGGTCACGACCAGGCCATAGGGCCGTCCGAACGCGCAGTAGAGAAAACCCGAGTAGTAGGCGATGTTGTGCATCGAGGTGAATACGCAGGCTGTCATGCCGTTGTCTTCCATCGCGGCACGCAGATCGGCAAGCCGCGCTTCGTATTCCGAGGCCTCGAACGGCAACACCCGGTCACCTTGATGAAAACGGTAGTAGTCAGGACGGTCCATGTTCGGCCCCCTTCGTCAAAAGAGGTCCCGGCGTTCAGGACGGACAAGCGCAGGAATTGGGGGCGACGCCATCGCGCCCCGCGCAGGTCTCTCCTTAGGCAGACAGGCAACGAAATTCCAGAATTTTGTTGCCGCCCGGTCTCAACTGCGGTGCAGTGTGATTGGCGGGCCAGAGGTCGGCATTTCACTTTTCGCCAGTTATAAGGCCATCCATGTCCGACCGCCGCCGCGCCCTCATGCCCGATTACCTGCGCCTCGTGGCGCTGTTCGGCATCGTCGTGGTCAACGTGCAATACATGGCCTTCTCCTCGCTGCACGGGTTTGCCGATCCGGGCGGCGTTTCCCCCGCGGACGCCGTGACGCTCTGGCTGGTCAACGGGCTTGCCACGCTAAAGACCTACGGCCTGTTTTCCTTCATGTTTGGGGTCGGGCTGGGCTTTTTGATGCGATCGGCAGAACGGCGCGGACTGGCCTTCGGCCGCGTCTATCGCAACCGCATGCTCGGCCTGCTGATCCTGGGCATCGCTCATGGCTGCCTGTTCTTTCCCGGGGACATCCTTGTCATTTACGCGGTGACCGGCGCGATCCTTTATCGCTTTCGAAACTGGCCGGCGGGCCGGCTTGTGCGCGTCGGCGCGGCGCTTCTGCTGGTGCAGGTGGTGCTCGCCCCGCCCATCCTTCTGTCGATCCCGGACGCGCCGGCCGACATGATCGCCCTCGAACGCGAGATCATGACCCATGGCGGGTTCGCGGAGGCGGTGCTGTTCCGGGTCATCGGCTTCGCCTTTACCCTGCCCGCCTTCCTGGTCGTCCAGGGCACCGCCGCGCTGGGGTGGTTCTGGCTGGGATTGGCGGCGGTGAAATCGGGTATGATCGACAACGCGGCGCATCCGCTTTGGCGGCGGGCGCGCCGCTGGTGCCTCGGCCCCGGTATCGTTCTCAGCCTCGGCGCCGCCGCGGCCTGGCAATGGGGGCCGGGCGTTGCGGGCGCCGCCCTGGCCATAGCGGTCGCGCCGGTCGCAACCCTCGGCTACCTCGGCCTGATCGCCACCGTCGCCCGCCCGCCGGGCCCGATCCTGTCCCGCGCCCTCGCGGCGGGCGGATCGAGCCTGACTATCTATCTGGGCCAGTCCATCCTGCTGTCGACCATATTCGCGGGCTATGGTCTGGGGCTATGGGGCGCGGTCGACCGGACCACCGCGACGGGCATCGCCATTGTCGTCACCATCGCCCTGATCGGCCTGGTCGCGGTCTGGCGCATGCGCTTTGCCCTTGGACCCTTCGAATGGGTCTTGCGGCGGATCACCTATGCCGGCCAGCCAAAGGCCTGACAGGGCACGGGCACGGATGGCTGGTCATTGGCGGGCTGATGCCGCAAAGTGCCGGGCATGAGCGATAGCGCCACGGCAACCAACGGCCCCGGGGGCCACGCCCGATGACAGCGGGGGCACGCAACTTGATAACGGATGTGGCCGGGCTGCGGGTGGGAAACGCCCAGGATAACCGATTGAAATCCGGCGTCACGGTCCTGACCGCCGACACCCCCTTCACCGCCGGCGTGGCCATCATGGGCGGCGCGCCCGGCACCCGTGAAAGCGACCTTCTGGCCCCCGACAAGACGGTCGAGCAGATCGATGCGCTGGTGCTGGCGGGCGGCTCCGCGTTCGGCCTGGCCGCTGCCGATGGCGTGATGGCCGGTCTGCGGGCCACGGGCCGCGGCTTTGCCGTCGGCCCGCACCGGGTGCCGATCGTGCCCGCCGCGATCCTGTTCGACCTGATGGCGGGGGGTGATCACGACTGGCAGGAGAACCCCTACCCGGCCCTGGGGCGCACCGCCCTGAATGCCGCCGCACCGACCTTCACACTGGGCAGCATGGGCGCGGGCACCGGGTGCACCACGGCGACTTATAAGGGCGGGCTCGGCTCGGCCTCGCAGGCGCTGGAAACGGGGCATACCGTCGGGGCGCTGGTCGCGGTCAACGCGCTCGGAAGCGCCACGGTCGGGGACGGCCGGCATTTCTGGGCCGCCCCGTTCGAGCAGGACCGCGAATTCGGCGGGCTAGGCCCGGCCTCCGACTATCCGCCTGCGCCCCTTACCAAGCTCGATGCGCCGCGCAACACGACCATCGCCATCGTCGCCACCGACGCCACCCTGACCCAGGCTCAGTGCACGCGCCTTGCCACCGCCGCCCATGACGGCATGGCCCGCGCGCTGGTGCCCGCCCATACCCCCATGGATGGCGACCTGGTCTTTGCCGCCGCGACCGGGGCACGGCCGCTGTCCGACCCGGTCGGCGATACGCTCGCCCTCGGACATGCCGCCGCCACCTGCCTGGCCCGCGCCATCGCGCGGGGTGTGCACGCCGCCACGCCCGGCCGGGGCGATACGCACCCCTGCTGGGTCAGCGGCGCCTGAACATTCGATAAGTCCAGATCGGCACCCGGCTTGGCGCCGGCGCCGCAAGACGATACGTCTTCGATCAACGTACACCGCATATTGGAGGGCCAGGGCATGACCGGCACAACGCAACTCAAGGACATTCTTTCGCGTCCGGACCTTGTCCTCGAACAGGCCTATGTCGCCGGCGAATGGGTCGATGCCGAGGACTGCAAGACCTTCGGCGTGATCAACCCCGCAAGGGGCGACGTGATCGCGCAGGTCGCGGACCTGTCCCGCGCCGAGGTCGCGAACGCCATCGAGAAAGCCGAGGAAAGCCGCAACGCCTGGGCGGCCCGTACCGCCAAGGACCGGGCACAGGTGCTGCGCCGCTGGTTCGACCTGCTGATGGAAAACCAAGAGGACCTGGCCCGCATCATGACCGCCGAACAGGGCAAGCCCCTGGCAGAGGCACGCGGCGAGGTGGCTTACGGCGCGTCGTTCATCGAATGGTTCGGCGAAGAGGCCAAGCGGCTTTATGGCGAAACCATCCCCGGTCACCAGCCCGACAAGCGCATCACCGTGATCCGTCAGCCCATCGGTGTCTGCGCCTCGATCACGCCGTGGAATTTCCCCAACGCCATGATCGCCCGCAAGGTCGGGCCGGCGCTGGCCGCCGGCTGCGCCATGGTGGCGCGTCCAGCCTCGCAGACCCCGCTTTCGGCGCTGGCTATGGCCAAGCTGGCCGACGAGGCCGGCGTGCCGCCCGGCGTGTTCTCCGTCGTGACCAGCGATGATGCGTCGGGCATCGGCAAGGAATTCTGCGAGAACCCGCTGGTGCGCAAGCTGACCTTCACCGGATCCACCCAGGTGGGCCGCATCCTGCTGCGCCAGGCGGCCGATCAGGTCATGAAATGTTCGATGGAGCTTGGCGGCAATGCGCCCTTCATCGTTTTCGACGACGCGGACCTGGATGCGGCCGTTGCCGGCGCAATCGCCTGCAAGTTCCGCAACAACGGTCAGACCTGCGTTTGCGCCAACCGCATCTACGTCCAGGACGGGATCTACGACGCCTTTTCCGCCAAGCTGAAAGAGGCGGTCGAGGCGCTCAGGGTCGGCGACGGTCTGGAAGAGGGCGTGGACCTTGGCCCGCTGATCGAACCCGCGGCCGTCGAAAAGGTCCGCGACCACCTGAAGGATGCGCTGGCCAAGGGCGGGTCGGTCCTGACCGGCGGCAAGGCCATCGAGGGGCTGTTCTTCGAGCCGACCATCGTCTGTGACGCGACCCCCGACATGAAGGTCGCCACCGATGAAACATTCGGTCCCTTTGCTCCGTTGTTCCGGTTCACCGACGAGGACGAGGTGATCGCCATGGCCAATGACACGATCTTCGGGCTGGCCTCATACTTCTATGCCAAGGACATCTCGCGGGTCTACAAGGTGGCCGAGGCCCTGGAATACGGGATCGTCGGGATCAATACCGGCATCATCTCGACCGAGGTGGCGCCCTTCGGCGGGGTCAAGCAATCGGGTCTGGGCAGCGAAGGGTCGTCCCACGGAATCGACGAATTCACCGAGATGAAATACATGTGCCTCGGCGTGTAGATTGCCCGGGATGCAATCCATCGCCCCGCCCGGCCCGCTGCGCCCGGAAACCCGGACGGACCTGTTCTATCTGAGCTTCTTCACCATCGCCGGGGTGATGACCGCCTATGGCGGACTGTGGTTCGCCCATATGGGCCTGAGCGAGGCGCAGATCAGCCTTATCAGCGCCGCGCCGATCCTGGTCATGCTGATGCTGAACATCGCGGTCGGGCGAATCGCCGACCGGGCCTCGGACTGGCGCCAGGTGATCATTTGGGGGGCGATGATCGGCGGCGTATCCGGGATCGGCCTGATCTGGGCGCAGGGCGCCTGGTCGATCGGTCTGGTGATCCTGCTGGTGTCGGCCAGCCAGATCGGCACTATGCCGGTCCTTGACGCGGCCACCATCCGGATGACGCGCCGCCGCGGCAGCAGCTATGGCCCGCGACGGGCCTGGGGCACGGTCGGTTATATCCTGGCCCTGGTCCTGACGGGCGTGCTGGCCGACCGTTACGGCCCGGTCGTGTTCGTTCCGCTGTTCGTCGGCATCGGCCTGCTGCGCGCGGCGGCCTCGCTTATTCTGCCCAGGTTCCGCGCCCCCGACAAGGCCCGTGACGTGGACCCTGCCCAGAACCTGCGCGCCGTGCTGAAACCCTGGTTCGTCCTGCCGCTGCTGGGGGCGGCGCTGGTCTTTGGCAGCCACCTTATCCTCAACACCTTTCAAAGCCTGCTTCTCGTGCGGCAGGGGATCAGCGAAACCACCGTCAGCCTGCTGATCGCGCTTGGGGCCGTGGCCGAAACCCTGCTGTTCTTCACCTTTACGCGGTTCAGTCACCTTCTGGCCGCTAGGCATTTCCTGTTGATTGCGGCGCTTGTTACCGTGCTGCGCTGGGTCGCATTCGGGTTCGAGCCGGGGGTGGGGCCGCTGATCGTCCTGCAAGCGCTTCACGCGATCACCTTCGCGCTCAGCCTCATCGCGGTGGTTGGGTTCATCGCCAACCACACCGACGAAGGCATCGCCGCGCAGGCGCAGAGCTTCTACGTGATGCTGCAACAGGGGGCGTCGATCCTGGCGCTGATGCTGTTCGGGTCGCTGGTCGGGCAATGGGGCGCCGAGGCCTATTTCCTGTCTTCCGGCATCGCGGCACTCGGGGCGGGCTGCATCCTTGCCTCGCTTGTGCTGAAGCCGCCGGTGGAACGCGGGGACTGAACCCGACATGGTCGGGTCAGGGCGCGCGCGGTCGGGTCAACTTCGGTCGGCATGCGCGCTCAGTGCGTAGAAATCCCGCAACGTCTTGCCCCGTTCGTCGCCGAACCGGTCACCCTCGGTCATGGTAACAACCCGGTCGAGCCGGAACATCCGGAAATCCCCGCGCAGTTCGCACAGGCGACCACGGTCCAGACCTTGCCCCAGAACCACAGGCCAAGCGGGCGGACGACGCGCTCGGTCTCGGCCTCGGCCTCGTCGCGATAGACCAGGTGCAGGCGCCGCCGCGCATTCGACGCCGCTTCGACCCTGTCGATGGCGCGGCGGGTCTCGTCGGACAGGTCCTCCATCCCGAAGGCATGGATCTGCACCGTTTCCGCGCGCGCCCGCGCCGCGTCGGGCAGCACGGTCTCGATTTTGATAAGGGCCTCTTCGGCCGCGGCCGCCATGTCCAACCCACCCCAGGCCCGGATCAGACGGGCACCTGCTACGAGCGCTACGATCTCGGCCTCGGTGAACATCAGCGGCGGCAGGTCATACCCGTCCCGCATGATGTAACCGACCCCGGCCTCTCCCTCGATCGGCACGCCCGAGCCTACGAGGTCGGCGATATCGCGATAGATCGTGCGCGGCGTCACCTCCAGCCGTTCCGCCAGTTGCGATGCCGTCAGCAGCCGACCGCCCCGCAGATACTGCACGATCTGGAACAGGCGGTCGGCGCGGCGCATGGGTCAGCCGGCCCCCATTTCGAACAGGCCGATGGAATTTCCGTCGGGGTCGGTCGCGTACTGGAACCGCCCGGCCGGGATGTCGATGACGGGGCCGAGCGTCCGGCCGCCGGCCGCGGTCACCCGCGCCGCGGTCTCTTCCAAGGTGTCGGGCACGGTCAGGTGGATGGTCGTGCCGCAATCCCGCGCGGGCTTGCCCGGGTAAAGATGGCCGCCGCCGCCTTCTTCGGCGCCGTCGAACACGGCGATCTCGTTGGGCCCGGCATCGGTGATCTCCATCTTCCAGCCGAACGCCTTCGCATAGAAGGCACAGGCGGCGTTCAGGTCGGTAACGGGAATTTCCGTCCAGGCGACGATGGGTTGGTATGTCATGGCGTTTCTCCGGTTGCTAAGGCATCTGTCATGCCACAGCCCTGCTGACAGCATCCTGTCAGTAGTATGTCAGCCAGTCCAATCCATCCTGCGTCTTTCGACGCGGGTGGTATTCGGCGCTGACCCATCCGGTATAGCCATCCGCGTCAAGCTGGCTGAAAAACGAGGGGTAGTCGATCTCGCCCGCCAGGGGTTCGTGGCGGC
This sequence comes from Alphaproteobacteria bacterium, assembly GCA_009908505.1. Lineage (GTDB taxonomy): Bacteria > Pseudomonadota > Alphaproteobacteria > Rhodobacterales > Rhodobacteraceae > Salibaculum. The sequence goes on from JAAAPD010000016.1 coordinate 15,007, forward strand.
CCGGTGCCCCGGCGACCTGAACGTGTCGCACGTGGGGGGCAACAGCGGCCCACGTGCCGGCCACGTCGCCCGTGATGCGATGGGCATGGTAGGCATCGAATTGCAGGCCCAGGTTCGGGGCGGCAGTCTCCTCCAGCAGCGCCAGCGCCACGGAAAAATCGTCGAGGAAATAGCCCGGCATGTCATGCGGGTTGATCGGCTCGATCGTCAGCTGCCGCCCCTCGGCCATCTCTGCCGCCCAGGCCAAGTTTTCGGCGAAGACGCCTGCCGCCTCCGGACCCTCGGCCAGGCCCGCCATGATGTGCAGCCTTTCGGCGCCCAGCGCATCGACATAGCGCAAGGATCGCCGCAACGCGTGCCGGAACCGCTCTTGCTCGACGGGCACGGCGGCAAAGCCGCGTGGTCCGGCCGGGTCGGCATAGTTCGGGGGCGGGCAGTTGATCAGCGCCAGCGGCAGATCCGCCTGTGCCAGCGCACGGCCCAGCGCCTTGGCATCGACATCGTAGGGAAACAGGATCTCGACCGCCTCGAACCCGGCCTCGGCCGCAAGGGCCGGCCGGTCGAGCAGGGGCGCTTCGGTGAAAAGCGTCGTGAGGTTGGCACAGAACCGGGGCACTTTTGGTCAGCCCCGCCCGGTCATGGCAGGTCCGCCGCGGGAATGATGGGAAAGAATTCGCCCTGCGAGCGAAGGCCGAACCAATCTTCGCCGTCATGGGTGGCGACCTCGCCGATCTCGACCAGCCGGTAAAAAGACTTCCGGTCGATCAGCGCCTCGAGGTTGCGGCGGATCAGTACGTAGGGCGACGGTTCACCGGTTTCGGGATCACGCTCTACCCGGATCGGATGATCCGGTCCGGCGACGGCGTCGTCGCCCAAGTTGGTCTCGAACCGCAGCGCGTCGCCCTCGCGTTCGAAATCCACGGCCACGAAGGGCGCGTCATCGACCGTGATCCCGACCTTTTCCACTGGCGTGACGAGAAAATAGTTATCCCCGTCCTTGCGCAGGATGGTCGAGAAAAGCCGCACCAGTTCGGGTCGCCCGATCGGGGTGCCCAGGTAGAACCAAGTGCCATCGCGGGCGATGCGCATGTCCAGATCGCCGCAAAACGGGGGATTCCATTTCTCCACCGGCGGCAATCCGCGCCCCTTACTGGCCGCGCGGGCACTGCTTGCGATGTTTTCCGCCGATACGGTCACGGATGTGTCACTGGGGTTTGTCTTTGCCATTGGGGTCCGGCGAGATATCTGTTCAACTACACATAGGAATATAGTCGTTGAGGGAGATTTTGCCATGGCCGATGACGCACAGCTCGTCGCCGAGATGGACGCGCTTGGGGACAAGCTGGCCACCGCCCGCAGCTCGATCGCAAACAGGTTCATTGGCCAGGACAGCGTGGTGGACCTGACGCTGGCATCGCTTCTGTGTGGCGGTCATGCCTTGTTGATCGGCCTGCCGGGGCTTGGCAAGACCCGGCTGGTGGACACGCTGTCCACCGTCATGGGGCTGTCAGGCAACCGCATCCAGTTCACGCCTGACCTGATGCCGGCGGACATCCTCGGTTCCGAGGTTCTTGAAACCGGACCGGACGGATCGCGCAGCTTCAAGTTTATTGAGGGGCCGGTCTTTTGCCAGCTTCTGATGGCCGACGAGATCAACCGCGCCAGCCCGCGCACGCAATCGGCCTTGCTGCAAGCGATGCAGGAGCGCGAAGTGACGATCGCCGGCGAACATCGGGCCCTTGGCGTGCCGTTCCACGTGCTGGCCACGCAGAATCCGATCGAGCAGGAAGGTACCTATCCCCTGCCCGAGGCACAGCTGGACCGGTTCCTTGTGCAGATCGACGTGCCCTATCCCGACCGCGTCACCGAACGTGACATTCTGCTGGCCACGACCGGCGTGGAGGAGGCCGGGGCCCGCAATGTCTTTACCGCGCAGGACCTTCTGAACGCGCAGACGCTGCTGCGGCGGATGCCCGTCGGCGAGGCCGTGGTCGAGATGATCCTGGACCTTGTGCGCGCGTGTCGCCCGGATGACGAAAGTGCCCCGCAGATCGTGCGCGACACGGTCAGCTGGGGACCGGGGCCGCGCGCCGCGCAGGCCTTGATGCTGACTGTCCGGGCCGAGGCTTTGCTGCACGGTCGCCTGGTGCCAAGCGCCGAGGACGTGCGCCGCATGGCCGCGCCGGTGCTGACCCATCGCATGGCGCTGTCCTTTGCCGCGCGGGCCCGGGGCGAAAGCCTGCCCGGCGTCATCGCGCAGGTGGCCGACCAGATCACGAAGGTCGAGGCCGCCGCGTGACCGAACGCCCCCTAACCCTGCGCAGCGGGGCCGAGGCGCTTGCCGCGCCTATGCCGCCGCTTCTGGCCGAGGCCGAGCATCTGGCCACGACCGTGATCGTCGGCGACCATGGCCGGCGTCGCGCGGGATTGGGGGACACGTTCTGGCAATACCGGCCCGCGCAGTATCACGACGAGCGCCGCCATATCGACTGGCGCCGCAGTGCCAAGTCGGACGCGCAGTTCGTCCAGGACAAGGAATGGCAGATCGCCCAGTCGGTCCAGGTCTGGGTCGATCAGTCGGCCTCGATGGCCTATGCCTCCCGCGATGACCTGCCGCCCAAGGCCGACCGCGCCCGCGTGCTCGCGCTGGCCGCGGCGATCCTGCTGTTGCGCGGCGGCGAACGGGTCGGGCTGACGGGCGGGCTGCTGCCACCCAAGCGGGGCGAAACACAGGCCGCGCAGATGGCGATGCTTCTGTCCGAGGATCACCCGGAGGATTTCGGCGCGCCGGTGGCCGACGGCATGCTGCACCATTCCCGGGCCGTTTTCGTGTCGGATTTCCTGGGCGATATCGACGCCGTTGAACAGGCGCTGTCCCAGGCGGCCGACCGCGACATTCGCGGGGCGCTGGTGCAGGTGCTGGACCCGGCGGAAGAGGCGTTTCCTTTCGATGGGCGCACAATTTTCGAGAGCATGACCGGCGCGATGCGGCACGAAACGTTGAAAGCCGCCGACCTGCGCGGCCGGTATCTCGACAGGTTGGCCCGCCGCAAGGACCGGCTGGCCGAACTGGCCCGCCTCAGCGGCTGGCAATTCCACACCCACCATACCGGCGACAGCGCCAGCGCGGCGCTTCTGTGGCTCTATTCCGCGCTGGAGCGGCACGCCTGATGTGGTCGCTCGGTCCCATCGCCTTTGGCATGCCGTGGCTTTTGCTGGGGCTTGTCGCGCTGCCGATCCTGTGGCTGCTGCTGCGGGCCGTGCCGCCCGCGCCGATCCGGCGGCAGTTTCCCGGCGTGGCTTTGCTGCTGGGTCTTGCGGATGACGAAAGCCAGACCGACCGCACGCCGTGGTGGCTGCTGCTTCTCAGGATGCTGGCCATCGCCGCCGTCATCGTCGGATTCGCCGGGCCGGTTCTGAACCCGCAGGATGACCAGCCGGGCAGCGGGCCGCTTCTGGTGGTGGTCGACGGCACCTGGGCCGATGCCCGCGACTGGCCGCGCCGCCTGGACCGGATCGAAGCCGCGTTGGACAATGCCGCAAGCGACGGGCGCACGGCGGCCCTGGTCCAGGTGACGGACCTGCCTGCCGACGGGCCGGTATTCCAGGACGCGCAAGCGGTGGCACCGGGCGTGGCCGGGCTGGTGCCCCGCCCGCACGATCCCGACGCCCAGGCCATTATCGACTGGACCGAAACCTTGACCGGGACTTTCGACACGTTCTGGCTGTCCGATGGCGTGACCCGGGACAGTCGCGACGATCTGCTGGCCGCACTGGAGGCGCGCGGTTCGGTCCAAGTCTTTGAAAGTCCCCATCCCGTCGTCGCCCTTAGACCGCCACGTTTCGAGGACGGGGCCATCGCGATCGAGGCCCTGCGCGCCCGGCCCGGCACGACGGCCGAGATCCGGATTGATGCCATCGGGCTGGACCCGGCGGGCGTCGAACGCCGGCTGGCCAGCGAAGCCGTGACGTTCGGGCCCGACGAAGGCAGCGCACGGCTGGCTTTGTCCCTGCCGCCGGAACTGCGCAACCGCATCACCCGCTTCGAGGTGCAGGGAGTGTCCTCGGCCGGAGCAGTGGCTCTGGCCGACGATGCGCTGAAGCGGCGCGAGGTGGCGCTGATTTCGGGCGGCAATGACCGCGAGGAACTGGAACTGCTGGACCCGCTTCACTACCTGCGGCAGGCGCTGGCGCCGTCCGCCGACCTGATCGACGGGACGCTGGCCGATGTCCTGCTGGCCAATCCGGACGTGATCATCCTGGCCGATGTGGCCACCCTGTCGGAGCTGGAGGCGCAGGACCTGCAAGACTGGGTGGAGGCCGGCGGTTTGCTGGTGCGCTTCGCCGGGCCCCGCCTGGCGGCCAGCGATGTCAGCCGCAACGCCGAGGACCCGTTGATGCCCGTGCGTCTGCGCGTCGGCGGCCGGTCCATCGGCGGCGCCATGAGCTGGGGCGAACCCAAGGCGCTGGCGCCATTCGACCCAGACAGCCCCTTTTTCGGCCTGGCTATCCCCGAAGATGTCGCCGTCAATGCCCAGGTCATGGCGCAGCCCGACCCGTCGCTGGCCGACCGCGTCATCGCCGGGCTGGCCGATGGCACGCCGTTGGTCACCCGCAAGGCCTCCGGGCAAGGCCGGATCGTCCTGTTCCATGTGACCGCCAATGCCGAATGGTCGACCCTGCCCCTGTCGGGCCTGTTCGTGCAGATGCTGGAACGCCTTGCGGTCTCGACCCGGCCCGCTGTTCCGGACATGGAGGCCATGGAAGGCACGAGCTGGACGCCCGAGGACGTGCTCGATGCCTTTGGCGTGCTTCAGGATGCGGGCACCCTGCCGGGTGTGGACGGCGCACGCCTTGCACGGATGACACCGGCCGCGGACATGCCGCCGGGGCTTTATGCAGGAGAAGACCGCCGCATCGCTGTCAATGTCCTGAACGCCGACAGCACGCTTTCGGCCACCGCCTGGCCGCCGCGTATCCCGGTCGAGGGGTTGGACGTGGTCCGTGAAACGCCGCTCAAGGGGTGGCTGCTGGGGGCGGCGCTGGCGCTCCTCATGCTGGACATTCTGGCCGCGCTGGCCCTGTCGGGACGCTTGCGCGGACCCCGCGCCGGGGTAACTGCGGCTATGGTCGCCCTCGCCTTGGCCGGGCTGCCGACCCCGCCGCAGGCCCAAGAATCCGAGGACCAGGCGCCGGTCTCCGAGGACTTCGCCGTCGCCGCGACCTCGAACGTGGTGCTGGCCTATGTGCAGACCGGCGACCCCCGCATCGACGACATGTCCGAGGCAGGTCTTTACGGGCTGTCGAACACCTTGTTCCAACGCACCTCGATCGAGCCGGCCATGCCCGTGGGCATCGACCCGGAAACCGACGAGTTGGCCTTCTTCCCGTTCCTCTATTGGCCGGTCACTGCCGACCAGGACCTGCCCAGCCGCGAGGCCTATGCCAAGCTCAATCGCTACCTGCGTTCGGGGGGCATGATCCTGTTCGACACCCGCGATGCGGACCTGGCGCGCTTCGGCTCATCCAGCCCGGAAGGTCAACGCCTGCAAGCCATCGCGCGCGGGCTGGACATCCCGCCGCTGGAGCCCATACCGCAGGACCATGTCCTGACCCGCACCTTCTACCTGCTGCAGGATTTCCCGGGCCGCCATGCCAGCCGCGATGTCTGGGTCGAGGCCGCCCCGGCCGATGCCCAGGCCGCGGAGGACATGCCCTTTCGCGACCTCAATGACGGGGTGACGCCGGTGGTGATCGGCGGAAACGACTGGGCGGCGGCCTGGGCGACCGATGAGTTGGGCAACCCGCTGGTGCCTGTCGGGCGCGGCATGGCCGGGGAACGCCAGCGCGAGATCGCCATGCGGTTCGGCGTGAACCTCATCATGCACGTGCTGACCGGCAACTACAAATCCGACCAGGTGCACGTTCCCGCACTTCTGGACAGGCTGGGCCAATGACAGGACAGATCCTACTCGATCCGCTGATTCCGCTGGCGCTGATCTACGGCCTTGCCGCACTGGCCCTGGCGGGCCTGGTCCTGGCCGCCTGGCGGCGCCTGACCGGGTGGGTTCTTCGGACACTGGCGGCGCTGGTCCTGCTGGCGGCCATCGCGAACCCCGCGCTGCAACGCGAGGACCGCGCGGCCCTGTCGGACATCGTGATCGCGGTGGTTGACCGGACCGCGAGCCAGCGCATCGCAGACCGCCCAAGCCAGGCCCAGGCCGCGCTGGACAAGCTTCGCACCGAGGTCGCTGGCCGCGCGAATACCGAGCTGCGAGTGGTCGAGCTGGGGGATGGGGAAGGCGACCGCGGCACACAGCTGATGACGGCCCTGTCCGAGGCGCTGGCCGAGGAGCCCCGTGCCCGTGTCGCGGGCATGGTCCTGATCACCGATGGCCGCGCCCACGACATCGCCAATGCGCCGCCCGACCTGCCCGCGCCGCTGCACGCCCTGCTGACCGGCCAAGAGGACGATTGGGACCGCCGCCTTGTCGTGCGCAACGCCCCCAGCTTCGCCATTCTCGGCGAACCCGTCACCCTGACCCTGCGGGTCGAGGACCAGGGCGCCGCGCCGGATGTGGACCTCGTGGACCTGACCATCGCCATCGATGGCGGGGCACCGATGCGATTCCAGGTGCCGGTGAACGAGGATATCGAGCTGCCCATCGACATCCCCCATGGCGGCATGAACGTGTTGCAGTTCGAAACGCCCGAGGGCGAGGGCGAACTGACCGATCGTAACAACGCCGCCGTCGTGCAGATCAACGGCGTGCGCGACCGGCTTCGGGTCCTGCTTGTCTCGGGCGAACCGCATCCGGGCGAGCGCACCTGGCGCAACCTGCTGAAGTCGGATTCGGCCGTGGACCTGGTCCATTTCACCATCCTGCGTCCGCCCGAGAAACAGGACGGGGTGCCGGTGAACGAATTGTCGCTGATCGCCTTTCCGACCCGCGAGCTGTTCCTGGAAAAGATCGACGAATTCGACCTGATCATCTTCGACCGCTACCAGCGGCGGGGCATCCTGCCCTCGGTCTACCTGGACAACGTGTCGAGCTACGTGCGCGACGGCGGCGCGGTGCTGATCGCGGCGGGCCCGGACTATGCTAGTGCCGACTCGCTCTATCGTTCACCGCTTGGCGCGGTTCTGCCGGGCACGCCCACGGCGCGCGTCTATGAACAGGGGTTCCTGCCAAGCCTGACCGAACTGGGCGACCGCCACCCGGTAACCGAAGGCCTGACCGATTTCGCCCCCTTGCCCGACGAAGAGGACGGCGCGCCCGGCTGGGGACGCTGGTTCCGCCATATCGAGGTGACGCCCACGCCCGGCGCCACCACGGTGATGAACGGCGTCGATGGCCAGCCCCTCTTGATGCTGGAACGCGTGGACGAGGGGCGCGTGGCGCTGATGGCCTCGGACCATGCCTGGCTGTGGAATCGCGGCTTCGAAGGGGGCGGGCCGCAACTGGAACTGCTGCGGCGGCTGGCCCACTGGATGATGAAGGAACCCGAACTTGAGGAAGAGGCGCTCTGGGTCGAACCCACGGGGCAGACCATGCGCATCATCCGCCGGACCCTGGGCGAAGACATCGGGGCGGTCACGATCACCCATCCCGACGGGAGCGAAACCGTGCTGGAGCTGGACCGGGTCAGTCCCGGCCGGTTCGAAACGCTGTGGGAGGCGCCCGAAATAGGGCTGTATCGCCTGACCGACGGCGAGGAAGAGACCGTGATCGCGCTCGGTCCCTCGGCCCCGCGGGAATTCGAACAGACCATATCCAGCGGCGAGGTGCTGGCCCCCGTGATCGACGGGGCGAATGGCGGGACGCTGGCGATTGCCGATGGCCTGCCCGACCTGCGCGAGGTGCGCGCAGGACGTCCCGCATCGGGCAATGGCTGGATCGGGATCACCCCGCGGGGGGCCTATCGAACGGCCGATATCAGCGTCACGCCGGTGCTGCCGGCCTGGGCTGTTCTGCTGCTTGCCGCGGCCTTGATCATCGGGGCCTGGCTGCGCGAAGGGCGCCGCTAGGCGAACGAATTTCTGGAAATTCGTTGGTCCGGTCAGGGTAGGTCCGGTCAGGGTAGGGTGAGGGCGACCCGGTCCGCGTTCCAGCCATCGACGAAGCATTTCGCGCGAAGAAAGACCGTTTCGGTGCCGTCAGGGACCGCGACCCCGGACAGGGACCGGGCAAAGGGCTGTTCGGCCACGTGCGGGTGGGCGAGCACGCGTGTGCCGAGGATCGTTCCGTCGCCGGTCTCGACCCGCCATCCATCGGCGTAGTGATCCCAGCCGGTATCGGGATGGGCGATGGTCACGCTGAATGTCCATGCGCCACCATCCGTCCGCGCGGTGGCCTCGGTGATGGTGGGCGGATCGGCAAGGGCCGGGCCGGCGAGGCAAAGAAATGGCACAAGGTATCGCATATGCCACCAATATCAGCTTGCCATGCCGGGCGCGGTCACATCCCCGAGAGGGCTCAGAACGGTTTGAACACCACGAGGTAGAGCACGACCAGCGTGCCGAGCACGCTGACCTCGTTGAAGACGCGCAGGTAGAATTCGCTTTCCTCGAACCGGCCCCGCTTGGCCCGCGCCACCAGCCGCCCGGTCCAGCCGTAGTGAACCGCCAGCAGCGCCACCAGAGCCAGCTTGGCCCAGACCCAGCCCTGCCAGTTCCAGTGAAAGGCCAGGATCACCCCGGTGATCACCGCCAGCACGCCCAGACCCAGTGAGAAACGATAGACCCTGAAGGTCAGGTCTCCCGCCGGGCCGAAAGCCCCCGTCGCGGCATATTCGCGTTTCCAGTAGATCAGGCCACGCGGGGCCACGAAGATTCCGGTCATCCAGCCCATGACGCACAGCAAGTGTATGACTTTGATCCAATCCATGGCGCCTTCCTGCCCCGATGCGGGACCGGTCGCAAGGCGTGAAAAGTCGCGCCTTGCCGAAGTCGAGTTTTTGGTATATTAATCTTACCAATTCAGCGAAAAGGATGACTCGCATGGACATGCCCGCCCCCGATGAAACGATCCTGGCCCGCAAGGCCCGGATCGTCGAGCGCCTGTCCGCCGCCTTGCCCGCCGGGGCGGTGATCCATGATGACACCGAGCTGCGCGCCTATGAATGCGACGCCCTGACGGCCTACAAGTGCCCGCCGCTCTGCGCCGTGCTGCCCACCAGCACCGAAGAGGTCTCGGCGGTTCTGAAAATCTGCCATGACGCGGGTGTGCCGGTGGTGCCGCGCGGGGCGGGCACCTCTCTGGCCGGCGGAGCCCTGCCGACGGCCGATGCCGTCCTGCTGGGCACGGCCCGCCTGATCGCGGTGCTCGAAACCAGCTACGCCGACCGCTATATCCGCGTGCAATCGGGTCGCACCAACCTATCGGTCACCGGCGCGGTCGAGGCCGAAGGGTTCTTCTACGCGCCCGACCCGTCCAGCCAGCTGGCCTGCGCCATCGCGGGCAACATCGCGATGAATTCCGGCGGCGCCCATTGTCTCAAATACGGGGTCACCACCAACAACCTGCTGGGCGTGACGATGGTGATGATGGACGGAACCGTCACGGAAATCGGTGGCGCACACCTGGATGCCGGGGGACTGGACCTGCTCGGCCTGGTCTGTGGCTCCGAGGGGCAGCTTGGCGTCGTCACCGAAGCCACACTGCGCATCCTGCACAAGCCCGAGGGCGCACGGCCGGTCCTGATGGGATATGACAGCAACGAAGTCGCCGGCCAGGTGGTCAGCGATATCATCAAGGCCGGGGTTCTGCCCGTGGCCATCGAGTTCATGGACCGGCCCTGTATCGAAGCGACCGAGGCCTTCGCCAAGGCCGGCTATCCGATGTGCGAGGCGCTCTTGATCGTCGAGGTCGAGGGCTCGGAGGCCGAGATCGATGAACAGCTGGGCCTGATCAAGCAGATCGCCGCAAGGCACAACCCCGTGGAACTGCGCGAGGCCAAGGATGCCGACGAGGCCGGTCGCATCTGGCTGGGCCGAAAATCCGCCTTCGGCGCGATGGGCCAGATCAACGACTACATGTGCCTGGACGGCACGATTCCGGTCAGCGAACTGCCCTACGTTCTGCGCCGCATCGGCGAGATGTCCCGCGAATACGGCCTGGGCGTCGGCAACGTCTTCCATGCGGGCGATGGCAATATGCACCCGCTGATCCTCTACAATGCCAACACCCCCGGCGAGCTGGAAAAATGCGAGGCATTCGGGGCGGACATCCTGAAACTCTGCGTAGAGGTGGGCGGCTGCCTGACCGGCGAACACGGCGTGGGCATAGAAAAGCGCGACCTGATGGGCGTGCAATACACCGCGGCGGATATGGCGGCCCAGATGGCCGTGAAGGACGTGTTCGATCCGGCCTGGTTACTGAACCCGGCCAAGGTCTTCCCGCTCGATGCCAGCGCCGCGCACAGGGTGCCCGCCGCGTGATGGGGGGCGCTGCCCCCCGGCCTGCGGCCTCCCCCCGGGGTATTTGGAGTCCAAAGAAAGTGATGACACCAGCGAGCGAGGCAGAGTTGTCCGGGGCGATCCGTTCCGCCGAGGGGCCGTTGCGGATCGTCGGCGGCGGAACGCGGCCCATCGGCAAGCCGGTCGATGGCGCCGCGCTGTCGACGGATGCGCTGACGGGACTGGAACTTTACGAACCGGGCGCGCTGACACTCGTGGTGAAGGCGGGAACGCCCGTCGAGGTCGTGAAGGCCGCTCTGGCGGCAGAGGGCCAGCGGCTTCCGTTCGAGCCGATCGACCATCGCGCGCTGCTTGGAACCACCGGCGCTGCCACGATGGGCGGCATGGTCGCCGCCAATGCCAGCGGGCCGCGCCGGATCGCCGTGGGGGCGTGCCGGGATTTCCTGCTGGGGGTTCGGTTCGTCGACGGCGCGGGCCGGATCGTCAAGAACGGCGGCCGTGTGATGAAGAACGTGACCGGCTATGACCTGGTCAAGTTGATGGCCGGCAGCCACGGCACGCTGGGCGTGCTGACCGAGGTGGCGCTGAAGGTGCTGCCGGATGTGGACGATGCCGCGACGCTGACGCTGACGGATCTGGCCGACACCGACGCGGTGCGGGCCATGTCCGCGGCGCTCGGCTCGCCTTTCGAGGTGACGGGCGCGGCACATGATCCAGAGGCGGGCAGGACACGGCTGCGGATCGAGGGGTTCGAAAACTCGGTCACCTACCGCGCCGGGCGATTGCGCGACCTGCTGGCCTCGTTCGGCACCGCCGATGTCGCGCAGGGCAAGGTCGCCACGGGCGAGACCTGGTCGGCGATCCGCGACGTGACGGATTTCGCCGGGCGCGCGGGCGATGTGTGGCGGTTGTCTGTCAAACCGTCGGACGCGGCCGCGCTGGTGGCCCGGTCAGGCGCTGAAACCGTGCGCTATGATCTGGGCGGCGGGCTGGTCTGGCTGCTGATGCCCGAGGGCGCCGATCTGCGCGCCAAGCTCGGCACCTATCAGGGCCACGCAACCCTGGTCCGTGCCAGCAAGGACACCCGCAGCGCCTTGCCCGTGTTCCAGCCGGAAAACACGGTGATCGCCAAGATCTCGTCCGACCTGAGGGCGCGGTTCGACCCGCGCGGCATTCTCAACCCGGGGGTCATGGCCTGATGCAGACGACATTCACGGACGACCAGCTGAAAGACCCCGGTACGGCACGGGCCAACGAGATCCTGCGCGCCTGCGTGCATTGCGGGTTCTGCACCGCAACCTGCCCGACCTACCAGGTGCTGGGCGACGAGCTGGACAGCCCGCGCGGCCGCATCTACCTGATCAAGGACATGCTGGAAAACGAGCGTGTGCCGGACGAGAAGACGGTCAAGCATATCGACCGCTGCCTGTCCTGCCTGGCCTGCATGACGACCTGCCCCTCTGGCGTGCATTACATGCACTTGGTCGACCATGCCCGCGAATACATCGAACGGCATTACGACCGTCCCTGGTCTGACCGGGCGTTACGCTGGATCCTTTCGAAAATCCTGCCCTACCCGATGCGGTTCCGCATCGCGCTTCTGGGGGCGAAGATCGGGCGGCCCTTGGCGCCGGTTATGCCCGATGCCCGACTGCGCGCCATGCTGGAGATGGCGCCGAAACGGATCCCGCCGGTCAGCCGCAACGACGATCCGCAAAGCTTTGCGCCCACGGCCCCGCGCAAGAAGCGGGTCGCGCTGATGACGGGCTGCGCACAGCGCGCGCTGAACACCGATATCAACGATGCCACCATCCGTCTTCTGACCCGGCTGGGCTGCGAGGTGGTGGTGGCCGAGGGGGCCGGGTGCTGCGGCGCACTGACCCATCACATGGGCAAGACCGCCGAGAGCCATGCGACGGCGGCGCGAAACGTCCGCGCCTGGGCGGCAGAGATGGACGGCGCGGGGCTGGATGCGATCGTGATCAACACCAGCGGCTGCGGGACGACCGTCAAGGATTACGGCCACATGTTCCGCAACGAGCCCCTGGCCGAGGACGCCGCGCGGGTCAGCGCCATCGCCCGCGATGTCAGCGAGGTTCTGATGGACCTGGACCTGCCCGAGGGCACGCCGCAGGGCCTGACGGTGGCCTATCACGCGGCCTGTTCACTGCAACATGGCCAACAGATCAAGACCCACCCCAAAGACCTGCTGAAACGGGCCGGCTTCGCGGTGGCCGAACCGGCCGATCCGCATCTGTGCTGCGGCAGCGCCGGCACATACAACCTGATGCAACCCAAGATTTCCAAGCAACTGAAGGACCGCAAGGTGCAGACGCTGGAGGCGGTGACGCCGGACCTGATCGCCGCCGGGAATATCGGCTGCATGATGCAGATCGGCGGCGGCACGGACCTGCCGGTCGTTCATACGGTCGAATTGCTGGACTGGGCCACGGGGGGGCCCAAGCCACCTGCGCTGAATGATGCCGAAATGGCGGTGCCGAGACTGCGCTGACCGCCTTAATCTTGCCCCAACGGGCCGATATAGGCTTAAGTCAGCGAAAAAGGCTTCGATCGATGCGGTTTTTTCTTTTGGCCCTGCTTCTCGCCCTCGTTCCGGGCGGTGCGGCGCGCGCCCAGGACAGCGCCCTGCAACCGTTGCTCAACGGGATCGACGCCCGCGGCTGGGAGGCGGTGGGTCGTATCGACATGGCCGATGGCGGGTTCTGCACCGGAACGCTGATCGCGCCCGAACTGGTGCTGACCGCAGCGCATTGCCTGTTCAACCGGCGTACCGGCCAGGCGCAGGCGCTGGACAGGCTGGAATTTCGGGCCGGCCTGCGCGAGGGCCGCGCCGAGGCGAACCGGTCGATCCGGCGCGCCGTGATCCATCCGGCCTACGTTTTTTCCCAGAGCCCCGATTCGACCCGTGTCAGCAACGACCTGGCGCTGCTGGAACTGGATCGCCCCATTCGCACCACGCGCGTCCAACCCTTCGAGATTTCCCGGCGCGTCGGACGCGGCACCGAGGTGGGCATCGTGTCCTATGCAAAGGACCGGGCCGAGCATCCGTCGCTTCAGCAGGTCTGCAACGTGCTGGGCACGGCGGAAACGGCTCTGGTCATGGATTGCGATATCGATTTCGGAGCCTCCGGCGCACCCATTTTCCGCGACGAGGCTGGCGTGATGCGCCTGGTCTCGGTCGTGTCCTCGATGGCCGAACTGAATGGTGAACGGGTCGCGCTGGGGATGGACCTGGCCCGGCCGCTGGCGGAACTGCGCCAGGAACTGGCCACCGACACCGAAGTTTTCGACACGATCCCGGGCCAGGCACGCGTCCTGCGCCCCGGCGAACGGTCAGACACGGGCGCGCTTTTCGTGCGACCCTGACGGGTCTTGAAACGCCGCTGACGCCTTCCCAAATCCTGTCTCGCGGAACGCCACGCAAGGGTTCCGCAACCCAGCCTGTCCCATGCCGGGAAGGCGCAACATATCGTTATCGCTCAAAGGAGGATGACCCATGACACGTTTCGATCTTGCACCGCTTTACCGTGCGACCGTCGGCTTCGACCAGATCGCCGACATGATGGACCGGGTCCTGGCCAATGATGTCGGCACCCAGAGCTATCCCCCCTACAATATCGAGAAAACCGACGATGACGCCTGGCGCATTTCCGTCGCTGTCGCCGGTTTTTCCGACGATGACCTGAATGTCGAAGTGCGCGAAAACGCGTTGCTGATCTCGGGCCGCAGGTCCGAAGATGCAGCGGAGGACCGCACCTTCCTGCATCGCGGCATCGCCACGCGAGCCTTCGAGCGCCGGTTCACCTTGGCCGATCATGTGCGCGTGACCGGGGCCACCCACGAGAATGGCATGCTGCATGTCGACCTTGTTCGCGAAGTGCCCGAGGCGCTCAAGCCGCGCCGGATCGAGATCGCGAAGTCCGACGCGCCGACCAATACCGGCGTGCTGGAGGCCGACAAGGTCAACTGATCCCGGACCGGACCGGGCGGGACCGGACCGCCCTGTCCCGTCGGCAAGGGTCGAGGCGACTGCCTCGGCCCGTTTTCACGATAGCGGGGGTCGGTCCTTTGCGTCGCCGCCCGGTGTGCGCGACAGGGTCAGGGGGGCGGCACCCTTTGCCATTCCGCCTTGATCTCGGCCAGCAAGTCCTGCACGGCGGCTTCGCAATCGTCGTCCAACTTGTTGGCGACGTTCTTGCGCTCCATGAATTCTTCCAGCGCCTCGGTGTCGCGCCGGCGCAAAATCCGGCCCAGGAAGGGCAGCATCCGCCCGGCGGCCACATGGGCCATGCCGAGGCGGGTATTCACGTCGACCTTGTCGGCGCGGTCCTTGCACCAGGTCAATTCGAACAGGCTCATGATAAAATTGATGATGGTCGGGTCGGGATGGCGCATGTCCTCTTTCAGGCCGCCATCAAAGACTTGCCGGACGATCTCGTAGGAGGGCCAGTAATAGGCCGCGTCGGGGTTTTCACGCAAAAACTCGTCCAGCGCCACGCGCAGGGTCGCCTTGCTGACCTCGTTCGAGGCCAGGCAGGATTGGTCGCGGAAGGTCGCGATCAGCGGGATGGGCGACAGGGTCAGGACGATCTTGGCCTCCGGCCGATGCTTGCGGATCAACGCACAGATCGCGGCGATATTATCCTTGTTCTCGGACACACTGGCCACGCGGAACCGATGCCGCTCGGGGTCGTAGACATCCTTGGGGATCGTGCGCCAGAAGACGTTGCCGGTAGGTTCGTCATACCAGACCTCGGACAGGCCCAGCGTGAGGATGAACACGTCCGTGCGGTCGAAGATGGCCTTTGTCGCCTGCCGCACCTCTTCGTCATAGCCGTAGGCCTCGGCCTTGTAGCCATGCCAGAGCTCGCCCTCGAAGGTGCGGTTCTCCCAGGCCCATTCGAATTGCTGGCGAATGACGAAGGTATTCACCATGCCCTCGCCGCAGCGGATCACGTAGGCGTTGTTGTCGTCGCCCTCGCGGCCGGCCACCGCGAAATTGCGCCGTGCCAGGTAGCCCGAGATGTTCGAGGCGAAACAGGACCCAAAGGCGGTGATCTGCGTGTCCTCGTCGATCGGCGGCTCTTCGGGCAAGAAACCGTGCAGGACGGAATCCCGCATGCCTTGCACGCTGAACAACTGGTCCAGCTTGGGGGTCTTGTTGGTGTGCGCGCCGCGGAACCAGCTGTGGTGTTCGTTGCCGTCTTTCGATGTCTTCTGAAAATCCAGATGATGCGCGTGATTGCGCCCGCCATCCGAGACGATCGTATCGCTGTCCTTGGCCATGTGCTCGAAACCCCTTACCGCCGCTTGTTGTTTGTTGGGACCAAGGATGGGTGGCAAGGGGCGGCACTGCAAGGGGTGCGCGCGCGATTGGCGCAGGGTGATTCCCTAGCGCACCACGTAGACCGAACAATAGGCATGGGCGACGACATGGCTGGCCGTGGTGCCAAGAAGGTAATCCTGGATCTTGGGGTTGGCCGCCTCCATCACGATCAGGTCGACCTTGCGTTCGCGCGCCAGTTTCACGATCTGGCGATGCACCGCGCCCTTGCGCACGATCAGTTCCACATCGACACCCTCGGCCGGATGCGCCTGGATGAACTTGCGCAGCTCCTGCCCCCAATAGGCATCGCTGTCGTAGATGTTCATGTTGCGCTCGATCTCTGGGGCGACCGTCGTGACGATGAGCTTGGCCCCGCGCCGCTGCGCCATCTCGACCGCCTCTTCGTAGGCGGCGTAGTCATGCTTGATGTGCCGCAGGTTCAGCGGGCACAGGATCAACTTGGTTTTTCGGGTCATGGCGCATCCTTTCAGTCGGAGACTGCCGGATACCTATCACACAGCAATGAAGCCGTCCGAAAGCGGCACAGCGGAAGCTTAATGCGCCTCGGCCCATGTGTCGCCCTGCCCCGCATCGACAACCAGCGGCACGTCGATCTTCACCGCCGGGTCGGCCGCGTTTTCCATCACGTCGCGCGCTGCGCCGATCAGGTCATCGACGGCTGCCGCTTCTACCTCGAACAACAATTCGTCGTGGACCTGTAGCAGCATCCTGGCCGGCAGGTCGGCAATTGCATCAGGCATCCGGACCATGGCCCGCCGGATCACATCGGCCGCCGTGCCCTGGATCGGAGCGTTGATCGCCGCGCGCTTGGCGAACCCGGCGCCCGGCCCCTTGGCGTTGATCTCGGGCGTGTGGATCTTGCGCCCGAACAGAGTCTGGACGAACTTGTGCTCCTTCGCGAAGTCCACCGTCTCGTCCATGTAGGCGCGGATGCCGGGGAACCGTTCGAAATAGCGGTCGATAAAGCCCTTGGCCTCGTCGCGCGGAATGCGCAGGTTGCGGGCCAGTCCGAAGGCGGAAATGCCATAGATCACCCCGAAATTGATCGCCTTGGCCTGGCGACGCACATCCGGGGTCATCTCGTCCAGCGGCACGCCGAACATTTCCGAGGCGGTGGCGGCGTGGATGTCTTGCCCGTCTCGAAACGCCTGTTTGAGCGCGTCGATTTCCGCCACATGGGCAAGGATGCGCAGCTCGATCTGGGAATAGTCGAGGCTGACCAGCACATTGCCCTTTTCCGCCACGAAGGCCTCGCGGATACGGCGGCCTTCCTCGCTGCGCACGGGAATGTTCTGAAGGTTCGGGTCGGTCGAGGCCAGGCGGCCGGTATTGGCCCCGGTCTGCACATACGAGGTATGAACGCGCCCGGTTTCGGCATTGATATGCGTCTGCAGCGCATCGGTATAGGTTGATTTCAGCTTGGACAGCTGCCGCCAATCGAGGATGCGCGCGGGCAGGTCGTGCTCGGTCGCCAGGTCCTCCAGCACGTCGGCCGGCGTCGAATACTTGCCGGTCTTGCCGCGCTTGCCGCCATCCAGCCCCATCTTTCCGAACAGGATCTCCCCCACCTGCGCGGGGCTGCCCACGTTGAATTCCTCGCTCGCGAGGTCGTGGATCTCGGCCTCCAGCCCGGCCATCTTTTGGGCGAAGGCGTTGGACATCTGGCTCAGCGTGTTGCGGTCCACCTTGATCCCGTGACGTTCCATCTGTGCCAGGACCGGCGACAGAGGGCGTTCGAGCGTCTCGTAGACCGTCGTGACCTGCTTGCGGTGCAGCTGCGGCTTGAACACCTGCCAGAGGCGCAGGGTGATATCTGCATCCTCGGCGGCGTATCTCGTCGCCTCTTCGATCGGCACGCGGTCGAAGGTCTTGGCCGATTTGCCGCTGCCCAGCAGCGATTTGATCTCGATGGGCTGGTGCGACAGGTAGCGTTCGCTCAGCGCGTCCATCCCGTGCCCGTGCAGCCCCGCATTGAGTGCGTAGCTCATCAGCATCGTGTCTTCGAACGGGGCGACGGTGACGCCATGGCGCGCGAATATCTTGCAGTCATACTTGGCGTTCTGGAAAATCTTCAGAACGCTGTCATCTTCCAGAAGCGGCTTGAGCATTTCCAGGCAGGTGTCCATGTCCATCTGCCCCTCAAGCCGGGCATCCTTGCCGAAAAGATCGCCCCCCTCGTCCGAGACATGCGCCAGCGGGACATAGCAGGCCCGGCCGGGATCGACGCTCAGGCAGATTCCCACGAGGTCAGCGACCATATCGTCCAGCCCGGTGGTCTCGGTATCCACGGCGACGTAGCCACGTTCAGTGGCACGGTCGATCCAGGCCTGCAGCGCTCCTGCATCGCGCACCGTTTCGTAACTGTCGGGTTCGAAGGGCAGCGCCTCGGGCCCGCCTTCCTGCTCGGGCGGGTTGGCGCCCTCGGGTGTCTTGTCCTCGATCACCGGCGGCTCGATGCCCAGCTTGTCGGCGACCCGCTTGGTGATGGTGCGGAATTCCATCTCGGCCAAGAAACCCAGCAGAACGTCCGGCTCGGCGTCGCGCACTTCGAGGTCGTCCAGCGTGAAGTCGATGGGCGTCGCGCAATCCAGCTGCACCAGCGTCCTGGACAGCTCGATCTGCTCCCGCTTTTCGATCAGGGTCTGGCGGCGCTTGGGCTGTTTGACCTCCTCGGCCCGGTCCAGCAACTCCTCAAGTGAACCGAATTCGTTGATCAGCAGCGCGGCCGTCTTGATGCCGATACCGGGGGCACCGGGCACGTTGTCCACGCTGTCCCCGGCCAAGGCCTGCACGTCCACGACACGCGCCGGCCCGACACCGAATTTCTCTTCCACGCCCTCGCTGTCGATCGTGCGGTTCTTCATCGGGTCCAGCATCTCGACGCCGTCGCCTACCAACTGCATCAGGTCCTTGTCCGAGGACAGGATCGTCACCCGCCCGCCTGCCTCGCGGGCCTGGCAGGCCAGCGTGGCGATGATGTCGTCGGCCTCGTAACCTTCCATTTCCTTGCAGGCAATGTTGAACGCCTCGGTTGCGCGGCGCGTCAGGGGGATCTGCGGGCGCAGCTCCTCGGGCATCTCGTCGCGGTTGGCCTTGTATTGATCGTAAAGGTCGTTGCGGAACGTATGGCTGCCCTTGTCGAAAACCACCGCCACATGGGTCACGTCGGAGTCGACATTGTCGTCCACGTAACGCTGCAGCATGTTGCAGAACCCGCTGACCGCGCCCACTGGCAGGCCATCCGATTTTCGCGTCAGCGGCGGCAGCGCGTGGTAGGCCCGGAAAATGTAGGCGGACCCGTCGATCAGATGTAGGTGACAACCTTTGCCGAACGCCATGCGCGCCTCCTGTGCCAGACCCGGTCAGTGGTATCCGGCGCGGGCGCGGGGTTCAACGACGATGTCTCGGCTCAGGCGCTCTCGGCATCCGCGCGATAGACGTAGCGCGCATCGCAATAGGGGCATTCGACCCAGCCCGTTTCCTCGGGGATCTGCAACCAGACACGCGGATGGCCCAGCGCCCCCTCGCCACCGTCGCAGGCAACGCGGCGGCTGTTCACGAACTTGGTCTCGGGCGCGGGAATGGACATGTCATTGCCTCTTTCTGGGCTGCGGGCTAAATCACGGCATACTACGACTTTCCCCACACGGACAAGAGAAGGGACAGCCGAAATGGCCGAGAACGCCATCGAAATCGAAGGCCTGCGAAAGACCTATGCCGCAACCCGCCGGTCGCCCGCGAAACAGGCCTTGACCGGTATCGACCTTACGGTGCCGCGCGGCTCGACTTTCGGCCTTTTGGGGCCCAACGGCGCGGGTAAATCGACGCTGATCAATATCCTGGCTGGGCTGGTGGTCAAATCCGCCGGGGGCGTGCGCATCTGGGGTTTCGACCAGGATGAAAACCCCCGGCAGTCGCGCGCCGCCATCGGTATCATGCCGCAGGAACCCAACCTCGATGCGTTTTTCACCCCGCGCGGATCGCTCGACGTGCAGGCCGGGCTCTATGGCGTTCCGAAACACAAGCGCCGTACCGAAGAGCTGCTCGACCTGATCGGACTCGCCGACAAGGCCGAGGCCTATGCGCGCTCTCTCTCGGGGGGGATGCGGCGACGGCTGCTGCTGGGCAAGGCGCTGGTCCATTCCCCGCAAGTGTTGGTGCTGGACGAACCCACCGCGGGTGTCGATATCGAATTGCGCAACATGCTCTGGCAGAATGTGCGTATGCTGAACGAGCAGGGCATGACGATTATCCTGACCACCCATTACCTCGAAGAGGCCGAACAAATGTGCGACCAGATCGCCATCATCAACCACGGCGCGGTCATCGCCAATGACAGCACCGCGAACCTACTGTCCCGCCTGGACAGCAAGACGATGGTGATACGCCCGGACGGCGACGCCCCCCTGCCGCCGATGCCCGAGGATGTGACCGCCGAGGCCAATCCGGACGGAACCATGCATTTCACCTATCGCACCAGCACCACCCCGGCAGAGGCGATCCTGGCCGCGGTGCGCGAGGCAGGCATTTCCATCGCCGATGTGCGCACCGAAGAGGCCAACCTGGAAGACGTCTTTCTCTCGCTCACCCAAGGCTGACAGGTGTCTTCGGGTCGAAAAACACCTCGGGGGCGTTAGAGGGGGCAGCGCCCCTCATTCACAAGGGCAGAACGTGCGCAGCGCTCAATTCGACAGCATTCGACCCATGGGGCGGCCGCCCAGGATATGCAGGTGAAAATGCGGTACCTCCTGCACGCCATGGGCCCGGGTATTCGTAATCGCGCGGAACCCGTCCTCGACCCCTTCGCTTTCGCACACCGCGGCCACGGCGGCAAAGAAACCCGTCTGCTCTTCGGCGCTGGCATCGCGCGCAAAATGGTCCATCGACACGAAAGGCCCCTTGGGGATCACCAGCACATGGACCGGCGCCTGCGGCTGTATATCGCGAAAGGCCAGGGCGTGGTCATTTTCGAACACGGTATCGTTCGGAATCTCGCCCCGCAGGATTTTCGCAAAGATGTTCTGGTCGTCATAGGCGAAGTCCATTCCGGTCTCCTCAGTCGGCAAAAAGATAGGGTGTCTGGGCGATGCTGCGCGCCGTGTCCTCGGGCAAACTCAGGAATTCGGCAATGGGTGCCGCGTTCTCCTCGGGCGTGTTGCGTTCCCGGATCTTGGAGTGATTGGGAAAGCCCGCGTCGCGGATGCGGTCGGCCTCGAAAACAACGTCATAGCGGATCGTGGGCAGCAACTGCTTGAGTGTCTCGTCCGAGGTCTCTTCCCCCGCCAGACCGACCCGCTTGGCATGGCCGATCAGGTAGTCGTCGGTGAATTCGCACTCGATCTCCAGCAGGCGCGTGGTGCTGCGGTCGGAAAAGAAATCCTGCATCAGGTCCAGGTTCGCCGTGTCGATGCAGAAGATGAGCCGGTCCGTTTCGTGGTAGTCGAACAGCATCCGCATCAGGGCCCTTCGGTGTCGCGTTCGTTTTTCCAGTGTGCTCTGGATTCCGCCGAGATCCGGAAGCTCGGTATCCTCTTCGTTGAACAGATAATCGATGGTCGTGAGGTTGGTGTGATGCTTGATAGACCCCACGAACCGCTTGGCCACGTGCCATTTCTTGCACGCGATGATCATCAGCTCGCGTTCGCGGCCCAGCGATGTCTCGGTCTCCCAGAAACGGGGGGCGAAGCGGCGCCCGATCCGGCCTCGGCCGGTCAGGAAACCGAACAGCTTGCGTCCCTCGTCCGAGATCTTGAACTCCGTCCGGTCAGAGGCATAGAGCCGCCCCAGCCGGTCCTTCAGTTGCGCCGCCTCCGGGCTGATCTTGCGCGCGAACAGGTAATCCTGGCTGAGCAGCAGATCGTAGTGGTCGTTGTAGAAGGTCACCGGCATGCCGTAATCGGTGAACATCAGGAATGTCAGGGTCCGGGTACGGATTTCGGGTTCCGGCACAAGATGACGCACGAGAGTCTGAAAGAAGGTTTCGTCCGGTATCCAGGTGGTGCGGAAGAACCGCATGACGTCGCGCCGCTTGCGGCTGAAATCGAGGATCCATTCGATCGTGCGCCGGCGCAGGCACCACCACTGGCTGCCGATCATCACCTGTATGTCCGAGGGAACCTTGCGCTCAAGCCCCAGCCGGCGCTGTATCCACCAGGACCGGTAGAACAGCGTCTTCTGGGTGCGCTCGTTGAACCAGTGCCGGTAGATCAGCCGCTCTTCCTTCATGCCGGTCTTGATCCAGTCGCTTTCGAAGAAATCGAAGCTTTCGATGTAATCGACGTCGTCGGCATCCAGCACCGCGTGGGCATATTGAGCGGACTTGATGGCCATGCAGTCGCCCGAGACCATGTAGAAATGCGTCGCGCGGGGAAAGGCCTCGACCGCCGCCTCGACCGCGTTCAGCGTGGCCTGGACCAGCGACCATTCGCCCCAGCCGCACTTGATGCGATTCTTTGCGAAGGTGACATTGGGGTTGTCGGCCAGGGCGTCACGGATCATTTCGAAGGACTGTTTCGGCGCGCGCGCATCGAAATGGATCGAGATGTAGTCGCCGACCGCCGTCAGCTGTTCGGCCTGACGGATGATCGCCCTGGGGTCTTTGTGACACAGCAATATGAAGGCTATTCGCGCCATACTGGAAACAGTCTACCCCTCTGGTCCGGATCGTTTTAACTGTCTAAACATGAAGACAGATTGAATAAACACGGTTTCTTTGCTTTTTTGCCCGAAACGGCCAAAGCACGACAAAGCCGGATTTTTTTTTGGAGGCAGCGTATATGGGGTTTCCCGGAACCTGGATGACCGAGAGCGAAAGCGTCGTCTATCGCGTGGTCCCGAAATGCGCCTGTTCGACGATCGGGCAGGTCATGTTCTATTCCGACCATGGTGAGTTTTTCGACGGGGACATCCACGATGCCGACAGCGGCATGCACAAATGGGCCTTCGAAGGCAGCCAGCCCAAGATCACCGAAAACGTTCAAGGCCACAAAAGCTATGCCTTCACCTGCGTACGCAACCCCTACACGCGCATCTTGTCATCCTTCTTCGACAAGATTTGCGGCATCCAGAGAAACGGCCGCCGCTACCGCGGCAACCTCGTCCCGCTTCTGATCCAGAAATACGGGATCGAGGTCGGCAGCCCCGAGGACGGGTTCGAGTTCGACCAGGTCAAGAGCTTCCGCCGCTTTCTTCTCTTCGCGCGCGACACGATCCGCTGGCGCCGCCCCATGGACCCGGACATTCACTGGTCGGCGATGTCCGGCCATGTCAGCACCTTCATCCTGAACGGCGGCACCTATGACAACATCTTCTGGACCGAGAAGTTCAACGAGGGGATGCGATCGGTTCTGGACGCCATCGAGACGCCGGTGAAGGTCGACATAGAGGCGGTGCCGCGTTTCAACGAATCCGAGGGCCACGGGCCCAAGCGCGCCCATCCGGTTGAGGACTATTTCGACGACCTGTCGATGCATCTGGTCTACGAAATCTACAAGAAGGACTTCCAAATCTTCAAATACGATTTCGAGAACCCGTCCAACAAGATGCCGGTGGCCGAGATCGACCTGGAAGAGGTCCACGCCAAGCTGGGTGAGTGACCGCCCGGCCCGGCTAATTCACATCGCGAAAATTGGAGCACCGATTCACGCCCGGTATTGGCTGCGCCCCGAAACGCCCTGTCCTGACGTCAGCCGGTCTCGGGAAAACGGGGGCTGAGAGCGATGGTGTCGGGAACGGCCGCGACCAGGCCTCGGTCAAGGGTGTGCTTTGGGGCTCTGACCTGCGGTTCTGGGTGTTGCCGCCGGAATGGAACCTGCGCCGGGTCACGTTGCTGGGCGCATGGGAGCCGATGGATGCCGGTTCGCCGATCGTGCATTCGCACCAGTTGCTCCGCCATCTGCGCGCGGGTGATGTCCCAGTTGGCGACCTGGCCGACATCCTGACGCTGGAGCGCGAAGCGCTGAAACTGGAATGGTCCGCGCTGGAACAGCGTCTTTTGACGGCCGAGGTCGGCGACCCCATCGCCCGTTTCCGCCGCGCCCGCGACCTGCAGCGGGAATAGCTCAGAGCAGGCCGTGCTTGCCGAACAGCACCTTCAGGTCGGCCTGCGCCCGGGCGCCGATATGGCTGATCACTTCGGACGCCGCGACGTTGCCCATCCGGGCACAGATTTCCAGGGGATGACCCTCGCACAGCCCCCAAAGGAATGCCCCGGCGAACAGATCCCCCGCCCCGGTCGCATCGACGATCTGCGTTGGCACCGCGGGCACATGGGTTTCCTCGCCTTCGGCCAGAACGTAGACGCCGTTCTCGCTGTCGGTGCAGACGGCGATCTCGACATCCGCCGCCGCCGCCGCCCGCGCCGCCTCGAAATCCTCGGTCTGGTACATCGACATGACCTCGGCCCGGTTGGCAAAGAGAAGGTCCACGTCCTCGCGGACCATCAGGCGAAAGGCGTCGCGGTGCCGTTCCACGCAGAACGGATCGGACAGGGTCAGGGCGACCTTGCCGCCATGGGGTTTGCAGGCATTGATCGCTTTGGCAAAGGCCGCGTGGCTGTCAGGCCCGTCAAAGCGATAGCCCTCAAGGTAGATCCAGTCGGTATCGGCCATCTGCGCCGGGTCGATATCCGACGGCTCGAGGAACTCGGTCACACCCAGATAGGTATTCATCGACCGTTCACCGTCGGGGGTGACGATCACGATGCAGCGCCCGGTTTCATGCGCGGCGCCTCTGGGGGCAGGCGCGGTTTCGTAATCGGCCCCTTGCGCCCGCAGGTCATGGGAAAAGATCTGACCCAACTGGTCGTTCTTGACCTTGCCCACATAGGCGCAGCGCCCGCCCAGGTGGGCGATGCCGGCGATGGTGTTCGCGGCCGACCCGCCGCTGATCTCTTCGGCGGGACCGACATTATCGTAAAGCTCGACCGCGCGCTCCATGTCGATCAGCTGCATGATGCCCTTTTCGATCCCCATCTCCGACAGGAATTCCTCGGCTTCGCGTGTCAGCACGTCGACCATGGCATTTCCGATGCCGACAACCTGGTATTTCTTCATTCCGTCTTGTCCTCGAACTGGCACAGGTCACGAATGACGCAGGCGCCGCATTTGGGTTTCCGGGCCACGCAGATATAGCGCCCGTGCAGGATCAGCCAGTGATGCGCGTGCTGCTGGAAATCGACCGGCACGTTGTCCTCGATCGCACGTTCGACCGCGACCACGTCCTTGCCGGGGCAGATCCCCGTCCGGTTGCCGACGCGAAAGATATGGGTGTCGACCGCCTGGGCCGGGTATTGCCACCACATGTTCAGCACCACGTTGGCGGTCTTGCGCCCAACACCCGGTAACGATTGCAGCGCGGCGCGGGAATTGGGCACCTCGCCGCCGTATTCGTCGACCAGTATCCGGCTCAGCTTGATCACGTTCTTCGCCTTGTTGCGAAAAAGGCCGATGGTCTTGATATGGTCGATAACGCCCTCTTCGCCCAGCGCCAGCATCTTTTCGGGCGTGTCGGCGACCTGGAACAGCTTTTGGGTGGCCTTGTTCACCCCCGAATCGGTGGCCTGCGCCGACAGGGCCACGGCCACGACCAGCGTATAGGCGTTGACGTGGTTCAATTCGCCCCGCGGTGCGGGCTCGACCGACCGGAAGCGCTCGAACACAGCGCGCATCTCGTTGTAGGAAAGCTGTTTCGCCATTACCATCCCTCTGGGCCGCATCCCTTTTGACCGAGCAAGGCGCGGGCGACAAGGGCAAGCCGCCCCGATCGCGGCGCTTTGGCGCAAGAACCGGGTCGCCTGCCACTGCCCCGCCGCCTAAGATCGAACCATGACCCAGGACAGCTGTTACCATTACCACGTCATGCGCCGCGCCATCGAGGAGATCGACGCCGCGCCTGCCCCCCTGCCCCTGGCCGAGCTGGCCGCCCGGTTGGACATGTCACCCGCCCATTTCCAGCGGCTGTTCTCGCGCTGGGTGGGCGTCAGTCCCAAGCGCTACCAGCAATATTTGGCGTTGGGCCATGCCAAGGCGCTGCTCAAGGATCGGTTCACCACGCTGGAAACCGCCGATGCGGTCGGCCTGTCCGGGTCCGGGCGGTTGCACGATCTGTTCCTGCGATGGGAAGCCATGAGCCCCGGCGACTATGCCCGGGCCGGTGCGGGTTTGACGGTGCGGTGGGGCTGGTTCGATACGTTCTTCGGCAAGGCGCTTGTCATGGGTACCGACACGGGGATTTGCGGCATCGGCTTTGCCGAGGAAAACGGTGGGGCCGAGACGATGGCGGACTTGTCCGGGCGCTGGCCCAAGGCGCGCTTCGTCGAGGATGCGGACGCGTTGCGGCCCTGGGTCGACACCGCATTCGGCGCGGGTGGCGCGGCACGGACACCACTGCACCTGATCGGAACCCCGATGCAGATCAAGGTCTGGGAGGCGCTGCTGGCGATCCCCTCGGGGCACGTGACCACCTACTCGGAGATCGCCGGCGCCATCGGCAACCCGAAGGCCGTGCGCGCCGTCGGAAGTGCCGTGGGCCGCAATCCCGTCAGCTTCCTGATCCCCTGCCACCGGGCCATTCGCAAGTCCGGCGACCTAGGGGGCTATCACTGGGGGCTGCCGGTCAAGCGGGCCATCCTGGCCTGGGAGGCGGCCCGTGCCGATGCCTGAGGATCGGCGATAAACCGCGCGTACATATGCTGATATTGGATATCACGTTGCCCTCCGCGATAAGGTAGCGTCAGACGCGTGAACCTGTGCGCCCAAACCTGAAAGAAGACCCATGAAGATTACAAAGCTGACCACGGCCCTGATGGCCTCGTCTCTGTTCATCGTTGCCGGCTGCGCCGAGATGACCGACCCCAACAACCCCAACCGTAACCAGCAGACCGGCGCCGCCGTGGGCGCGGGCCTTGGGGCGCTGGTGGGCATCGCCTCGGGCGACAATGCCGAGGAACGCCGTCGCGGCGCCGTCGTCGGCGCATTGGTGGGCGGTGGCCTGGGCGCGGTCGGCGGCGCACAGCTGGACCGGCAAGAGGCCGAACTGCGCCAGCAGATGGGGTCCAACGCGACCATCGTGAACACCGGCGACCAGCTGATCGTGACCTTGCCGCAGGACATCCTGTTCGCCACCGACAGCGCCCAGCTGACCGGTGCGCTGCGGTCGGACCTGACGACCCTGGCGGCCTCGATCAACCGCTATCCGGGCACCACCATCAACGTGATCGGTCATACCGACAATACCGGTACCGCCGCCTATAATCAGGACTTGTCGGCCCGCCGTGCCCAGGCGGTCAGTTCCGTCCTGATCGGCGCGGGCGTCACGCCGAATCGCATCCGGTCCATCGGCCGGGGCGAGGATGCGCCGGTGGCCACGAACCTGACCCCCGAAGGCCGGGCCCAGAACCGCCGGGTGGAAATTACCATCACGCCGAACGCCTGAGCCGGGGCCGTTAGCGCGGCCCATTGAGCCCCGCTGGCTTTGGTCATATGACTTGACCAGAGCCAGCGGAGGCCCCAATGCCGTTTGAACCCGTCCAACCCGAAAAGCTGTCGCGGTCGGTTGTCCGCCAGATCGAGAAACTGATCCTGCGCGGCATCCTTCGCCCCGGCGAGCGCCTGCCATCGGAACGGGAGATGTCGGAACGGCTGGGCGTGTCGCGCCCGTCGCTGCGCGAGGCCCTGGCCGATCTGCAGCAAAGCGGCCTGCTGACCAGCAAGGCCGGGTCGGGGGTCTACGTGGCCGAGGTCTTCGGAAATGCCTTTTCCGAGGCGCTGGTGCGGCTGTTTTCCACCCATGACGAGGCGGTCTTCGACTACATCGCCTTTCGCCGCGACATGGAAGGGCTGGCCGCCGCGCGGGCCGCCACGCACGGAACCGAGACCGACCTGAAGGTCATCGACACGCTCTTTCAGAAGATGGAAGCGGCCCATAGCAAGCGGAACCCCCAGGAAGAGGCGGCGCTGGACGCGGATTTCCACCTGTCGATCATCGAGGCCAGCCACAATGTCATCATGCTGCACATGATGCGCTCAATGTATCAGTTGCTGCGCGAAGGCGTCTTCTACAACCGACAGATCATGTTCAAGCAGCGCATGACCCGCGACAGCCTGCTGGACCAGCACCGCGCGATCAATGACGCGCTTCAGGCCCGCGATGCGGCTGCGGCCCGCGCGGCTGTCGAGGCCCATCTGTCCTTTGTCGAACAAGCCTTGGCCGATCACCAACAGGCCGAGCGGAACGAGCGGATCGCGCGTCAAAGATTCGATCACGAAATGGGTCGCTGACTTTGACCTTTTCTTGGATCGTCGTCGCGGCAACACGCGCAGCGCGATCAACCGCTCCTATCACGAAAAAAGGCCCGGGCATCGACCCCGGGCCTTTCGGTTCCGCATCACGCCGCGCGCGGTCTCAGTGCAGCTTTTCACCGACTTCCGCGATGGCCTCGTCAATCAGCTTGTTGGCCTCAGTTGCCGTGGTCTGCTTGGCGATCACGTCCTGGGCCGCGCCGACAGCGACGGCGACGGCCTTGGTCTGCACATCGCGAACGGCGGCATCCTTGGCGCTTTCGATCTGTTCTTCGGCGGCGGCCAGGCGGCGCGCGACCGAGGCTTTGATGTCCTCTTTCGCCTGCTGGGCAGCGGTTGTGGCCTCTTCCTTGGCGGTGCTGACGATGCGGTCGGCCTGGGCCTGCACCTCTTTCTGCTTGCGCTCATACGAGGCCAAAAGCGTCTGCGCCTCTTCACGCAGGGCCTTGGCCTCGTTCAGCTCGGACTGGATGCCCTCGGCCCGGTCGTCCAGCATCTTGCCGATCAGGCCCGGAACCTTGAAATAGGCCAGCACGGCGATGAAGACGACAAAGCCGAGAAGCACGATGAAGTCGGTGTTCTTCAGCGAGAAGAAGCCGTAATCGCCCGAGGCGGCGAAAGCCGGGGATGCGGCAATAGACAGGGCGGCGGTGGTCATGATCTTTTTCATGGCGCTTACCCTTTCATCCGGGCGTTGACGGCCGCTGTCACGGTCCGGGCATCGGCCTTGCCGCCCATGGCGGCGACCACGTCCTTTGCCACGTCCTTGGCCACGTCCTTGACGCTGTCCATGGCGTTGGCTTGGATCTCGGCAATGGCCTTCTCGCTTTCGGCGGTGCGGGCGGCGATCTCGGCGTCGGCCTTGGCCATTTCGGCGTCCAGCTCGGTCTGAATCTCGGCCTTGGTTTCGCCGGCGATGCGCTGAGCTTCGGCGCGGGCATCGGCAAGCGCCTTTTCATAGGCGGCCTCGGCCTCTTTGGCCTTCTGCTTCAGCTCTTCGGCGGCAGCGATGTCATTTGTGATGGTGCCTGCGCGCTCGGCCAGCACCGCGGAAATACGGGGCAGCGCGATGCGGGACAGCACGAAGTATATCACGACGAGCGTGAGAAGAAGCCAGAAAATCTGGTTGGGCCACCAGTCAAAGCACAGCTGCGGCATGCCGATGGCAGAGCCATCCACGCCAACGCAAGTGCCTGCGGTTTCCCCGGTTGTTTCGGTCGCCATGACGTCCTCCGTCGGAACTGGGTCTCACTATCGGGCGGCCCGTCAACGAGCCGCCCGCGCGTAAGGATAGTGTTCCGTAAGGCTTAGACGGCGAACATCAGCAGCAGGGCGACGAGGAACGAGAAGATCCCCAGGGCCTCTGCGAAGGCGATGCCGATGAACAGGGTGGCCGTTTGGCCGCCGGCGGCGGACGGGTTGCGCAGGGCGCCGGCCAGGAAGTTGCCGGCAACCGTGCCCACACCGATTGCGGCAGCGCCGGAACCGATAGCAGCCAGACCAGCGCCGATATGTGCGAGTTCGCCTTCCATGAGAATTCTCCTTACGATTGATTTGGAAGTTTCGATACTAGGGTTCGGACCTTTAGTGCGACGGGTGCAGCGCATCCTTGAGGTACACACAGGTCAGAATGGTGAAGACATA
Organism: Alphaproteobacteria bacterium; assembly: GCA_009908505.1. Classification (GTDB taxonomy): domain Bacteria; phylum Pseudomonadota; class Alphaproteobacteria; order Rhodobacterales; family Rhodobacteraceae; genus Salibaculum. The sequence goes on from JAAAPD010000016.1 coordinate 44,738, forward strand.
GGCCTGGATGAAGGACACCAGGACTTCGAGCCCGTACATCGCCGTGATGGCCAGCACCGACAGCGGGCTGACAAGCGCGATCGCCGCAAAGCCCGCGAAAACCTTGATCACCGCGTGACCGGCCATCAGGTTGCCGGCAAGACGGATCGAATGGCTGACGGGCCGCACGAAATACGAGATGAGTTCGATCACGGCCAGGATGGGCCGCAAGGCCAGCGGCGCGCTGGACACCCAGAACAGGCCCAGGAACTTGCTGCCATTCTTGACGAAGCCGACGATCGTGACAGTCAGGAAAACCGCCAGTGCCAGAACGACGGTCACCGCGAAATGCGAGGTCGTCGTAAAGGCCGTCGGGACCAGACCAAGGAAGTTGGCGAAGACGATGAACATGAACAGGGTCATGATGTAGGGGAAGAAGCCAACGGCATCCTTGCCGGCGACATCCTCGACCATCTTGTAGATGAAGCCGTAGGCAAGCTCGGCGACGGACTGGGTGCGGCTGGGTACAATCGCACGGCGGCGGGTGCCCACGACAAGCAGCAGAACAACCCCGATAACCGCCAGCGCCATCCAAAGCGTGACGTTGGTGGGGGTATACCAGTGGATCGGGCCGTTTCCGAAAAGAGGCTCGACAATGAACTGGTCCATCGGGTGGAAGACCAGGCTGCTTTCTCCGCCGTTCGTCTCAGTCGCCATCGCGTTCGTCTTTCCCGTCTTCGCCGCCCAGTTCGGACAGCTGCGTTCTTTGTATCTCTTCAGCCGATCGCATCATGGTTTTGACACCCGCCGCGAGGCCCAAGAAAACGAATAGCACCATCAACCACGGCCGCGTGCCCAGAAGGGCATCCAACCCGTATCCGATGCCGAAACCGATCCCCAGACCGGCCACAAGCTCGATCACCATCCGCCAGGCAAGCTGCGCTTGCGAATAGTGCTCCTCGGAATGGTGCTTCTCGACCTTGTCGCCCTTGGCTGCCGCGATCTTCTCCTCCAGCGACCTCAGGCGGTCAGATGGATCATGATCGGACAAGTTAAGCCCCTTTCCTCGGTTGTGGATGTGCTATGCGCGGGACGGGTCAGAGTCAACTCTGCCATTCCGCCACCCAAACCATTGATTCATAGTCATTAAACCATGGCGCGCTACCCTGCCGCACCGGTCAAGGACGGGGATTTGGCACTTGGGCCATATTCAACCTAACGGTTGACGTTTTCCGAGATTGCCGCTTGATGGGCGCATGAGCGCGCCCCTTGATACCGTTTTCGCGGCCCTGGCCGATCCGACCCGACGGGCGATCCTGACGATGCTGCTGGAAGACGACATGGCCGTCACGGATGTGGCCGACCCGTTCGAGATGTCGCTTGCCGCGATTTCCAAGCACTTGGGCATCCTGACCCGTGCCGGCCTGATCAGTCAGGAAAAGCGCGGCCGCGTGAAATGGTGCAAGCTGGAGCCGGACGCGATGCGTGCGGCAAGCGTTTGGATGCAAGGTTTCGGCCAGTTCGATCAGATCGACCTGGACGCCTTCGAACGGTTCCTCGAAGGCGAGCTGCGCCCGGACTAGCCCTGCCAGTCCCTGGCCGCGTCCTTCAGGTGCTTGAGGAAAGCCTGCACCTTGGTCGTCCGGTGCAGGTCGACATGCGTCACCAGCCACAACTGCCCGCCCCATTCGGTCCGAGAGGGCAACACCTCGACCAGGTCGTCGTGTTGGTCCATCTCGCCGCGCCCGACGAAGCCGATGCCGATCCCGGCCAGGATCGCATCGGTCACGTTGCGGGTCGCAGATGTGCGAAAGATCACGTGGTCCTGCGGAACCGCATCCGCCAGCCACTGATTGTAGGGGGCGCGGTTGGTCGCGTCGTCGGGACCGACGAACCAGTGATCGGCCAGGTCGTCTGCGCCGGAGGGGTGGCCGTGCCGCGCGATATAAGTGCGTGACGCCACAAGGTGCGCCGACTGCCGAATGAATTTCTGGACCACGTTGTCGGGCTGGTCCGGCGCCTTGCCTGCCCGGATCGCCACATGCGCTTCGCCGTATTCCAGGCGGAACAGGCGCTGGCCGGTCAGGTAGCGCACGGTGATCTCGGGATAGGCCGCGCGGAACGACGCAAGCACAGGGGTCAGTTCGGGCGAGAACGCCTCTAAAGAAGTCACGACCAACTCGCCGGTCACGCCCTCGCCCTGGCCCTTTATGCGCCCCGCCAACTGGGTCAGTTGATCATCCGTTGCCGCCGCCACCTGCAAAAGATCCTGTCCCGCCTCGGTTGGGGTATAGCCGCGCGCATGACGCTGGAACAGGCGCGTGCCCAACCGCTCTTCGAGCGCGTCGATATGGCGGATCACTGTGGCGTGATGCACGCCCAGCACCTCGGCGGCGCCGCTGACCGTGCCCACGCGCGCCACTTGGTAGGCGGTGCGAACCTCGTCCCAATTGTCCATGGGGCCTCCTGTGCGCAATCGAACATAGAACCGACGTTTCGTCATAGATGGGCATCCATGCGGCAAAGTCCAGCGATGGCCGTGCTTTGGCATAACTTGACTCACGGGCAGATCAGTCCTAAAGCCGCTCTCACACCCGGAAAGCGCCGCCTTTCCGGTCCCTGGATGGCCAGGGATCGCCCCCCGTCAGCGAGGTTTCGCCCACGGGGGCAAATCGCGTTTGCCGCCGACTTCTTGCCGGCGGGCGCTACTGCATTGAGCCGTTCGTTCCTATATGGACCGGACACGGAGACAACCGCCGCAAGGAGGCGCAAGATGTTCGAGAGCCTATCAGACCGCCTGTCCGGCGTCTTCGAACGCCTGACCAAGCAAGGCGCCTTGTCCGAAGAGGATGTCAAGACCGCCCTTCGCGAGGTACGCGTAGCTCTGCTGGAGGCCGACGTGTCGCTGCCCGTGGCGCGCGACTTCGTCAAGGCCGTGCAGGACAAGGCCACGGGCCAGGCGGTAACGAAATCGGTCACGCCGGGCCAACAGGTCGTCAAGATCGTCCATGACGAACTGGTCCATGTCCTGACCGGCGACGAAGACCCCGGCAAGCTCAAGGTCGACAACCCGCCCGCGCCCATCCTGATGGTGGGGCTTCAGGGCTCGGGCAAGACGACGACGACCGCCAAGCTGGCCAAGCGCCTGAAGGATCGCGACGGCAAGAAGGTGTTGATGGCCTCGCTCGACGTGAACCGCCCGGCCGCGATGGAGCAGTTGCAAATTCTCGGCGTCCAGATCGGTGTCGATACGCTGCCCATCGTCAAGGGCGAAAGCCCGGTGCAGATCGCCAAGCGCGCCAAGACGCAAGCCAGCCTTGGCGGCTATGACGTCTACATGCTCGACACCGCCGGTCGTCTGCATATCGACCAGGAACTGATCCAGCAGGCCGCCGAGGTGCGCGATGTCGCCAACCCGCGCGAAACCCTGCTTGTGGTCGACGGGTTGACCGGCCAGGACGCGGTGAACGTCGCCACCGAATTCGACGACAAGATCGGCGTCAGCGGCGTTGTGCTGACCCGGATGGATGGCGACGGGCGCGGCGGTGCGGCCCTGTCCATGCGCGCCGTGACAGGCAAGCCCATCCGTTTTGTCGGCCTCGGCGAAAAGATGGACGCGATCGAGGAATTCCACGCCGAACGGATCGCCGGCCGCATCCTTGGGATGGGCGATATCGTCAGCCTCGTCGAGAAGGCCCAGGAAACCATTGAGGCCGAACAGGCCGAACGCATGATGAAGCGTTTCCAGAAGGGCCGTTTCAACATGAACGACATGAAGATGCAGCTTGAACAGATGCATAAGATGGGCGGCATGGAGGGCATCATGGGCATGATGCCGGGCATGAAGAAGGCCGCCAAGCAGATGGAAAACGCCGGCATCGACGAAAGCGTTTTCAAGCGGCAGGTCGCGCTGATCAACTCGATGACCAAGAAGGAACGCGCCAACCCGCAGATCCTTCAGGCCAGCCGCAAGAAGCGGATCGCCAAGGGCGCGGGGCTGGAAGTGTCCGAGTTGAACCAGCTTCTGAAGATGCAGCGGCAGATGGCCGACATGATGAAGAAGATGGGCAAGATGGGCAAAGGCGGCGCCTTGAAACAGGCCATGAAAGGCATGATGGGCAAGGGCGGCGACATGCCCGGCGGCATGCCCGACATGAACGACCCCAAGGCCATGGAAGAGGCCGCCAAGGCGCTTGGCGGCGGCAAGGGCCTGCCCGGCGGCATGCCGGGATTCGGCGGTGGGTCGCAATTGCCTCCCGGCCTCAGCGGATTCGGGAAGAAGAAGTGATTCTTTTGTGATGTCTGGCCTGACTGTCCATATCCCCACGCTGGAAACCGACCGGCTGATCCTCCGCGCCCCGCGGATGTCGGATTGCGAGCCGATGATGGATTTCATGGCGACCGAGCGGTCGAAATTCATCGGCGGCCCGAAGGACCGACGTGATGCCATGCGCGGCTTTGGCCACATTTCCGGGCTGTGGGTGACACGTGGGTATTCGCTGTTCATCGGGGTCCTGAAAGACAGCCCCGACACCCCGATCGGCGCCTTTGGGCCCTATTACCCGCTCGATTGGCCCGAACTGGAATTCGGCTGGTCGATTTGGAACCCCGAAAACGAGGGCAAGGGTTACGTGACCGAGGCGCTGCGCCGCCTTATCCCCTGGGGCTGGGAAAAGACGGGCGCCGATCGCGCGGTGTCTTTCATCGACGCGGACAATGCCCGCTCGATCCGGGTGGCCGAGGCGCTGGGCGCCGTGCAAGACCCGGCCGCGACCGAGGCGGCGAACCGGCCCGGCTCGCCATTCCACGATGCCGAAGGCTGCCCTGTGCAGGCCTGGCTTCACACCAAGGGGCGGCTGCAATGATCCCGCGCCACGAACAGCCCACGCCTGGCAAGGCGGCCTTGTTGGGCGGTAGAATTTCGGGCGAGGTCCCGGAACTGCGGACCGCGCGGCTGCTCCTGCGTGCCCCGAGGATAGAGGATTTCGCGACCTATGCCGATATCCTGTGCGGGCCGCGTGCCGCCCATGTCGGCGGCCCGCTGTCGCGACCCGATGCCTGGGCCGATTTCACCAACTACGTGGCCGGCTGGATGTTGCACGGCCACGGAAGCTGGACGATCACCGACACCCGGGGGCGCGATGTCATTGGTTTCGTCATGGTTGGGCTGGAGCCGGGCGACCACGAACCGGAACTCGGATACCTGATGACCGAGGCCGCCGAAGGCAATGGTTATGCGTTCGAGGCCGCCACCGAGGCGCGCACTTTTGCGTTGTCCACACTGCGGCTGCCTTCGCTGGTCAGCTACATCGCGCCGGGCAATACCCGGTCCATCGCTCTGGCCGAAAAGCTGGGCGCGGTTCGCGACGGGGCCGCCGAGGCCGCGATCGACCACGACATTCTGGTCTATCGCCACGTCCCCGACCGGAGGATCACGCAATGAGTGATGCCACCCAACGCGCGGCCTCCCTTCTGGCCAGCCACCGCGACAGCATCGACCGACTGGACTCGATCCTCGTCTATGCCTTGGCCGAGCGGTTCAAGCACACCCAGGCCGTGGGGCGACTCAAGGCCGAACATGACCTTCCGCCGTCCGATCCCCAGCGCGAGGCGCGCCAGATCGAGCGGCTACAGAAGTTGGCGCTGGATGCCGATCTGGATCCGGAATTCGCCAAGAAGTTCCTGAACTTCATCATCGCTGAAGTGATTCAGCACCACGAGAAACACCAAGGATAACGGGGCCAGGCCCCAGCCATTCACAGGAGATACTCACATGGCCATGAAAATTCGTCTCGCCCGCACCGGTTCCAAGAAGCGCCCCTTCTACCGCATCGTCGCCGCCGACAGCCGCATGCCCCGCGACGGCCGCTTCATCGAGAAGCTGGGCACCTACAACCCGCTGCTGCCCAAAGACAGCGAAGACCGCGTCAAGATGGACGTGGACGCGGTGAAGGCCTGGCTCGACAAGGGCGCCCTGCCCACCGACCGTGTCGCCCGCATGCTGGAAGCCGCTGGCGTTCTCGACAAGAAAGAGCGCAACAACCCCAACAAGGGGACCCCGGGCAAGAAGGCCCAGGAACGCGCCGAGGAAAAGGCCGAGAAGGCTGCCGCTGCCGCCGCCCCGGCTGAAGAGCCGGCCGAAGAGGCCGCCGCGGAAGAAACCGCCGAGTGATCGGCCGGACCGGGGCACGCCGGTGGCGTGCCCCGGCCGTGTTTCGCGACCATGGGCAACGACAGCATCATAGTCGGCAGCATCGCCGGGGCCTTCGGGGTCAAGGGCGAGGTGCGGCTGAAAAGTTTCTGCGCCGACCCTGAGGCGATCGTGGACTACACACCGCTGACCCGCTCGGACGGGCCGGTCGTGCAGACCATCGTGCTGACCGGACGTGCCAAGGGGGCGCTTGTCGCGCGCATGGATGGCGTCACCACCAAGGAAGAGGCCGATGCCCTGAAAGGCGTCGAGTTGTCGGCGCTGCGCAGCCAACTGCCCGCCTTGCCCGATGACGAGTTCTACCATGCAGACCTGATCGGTCTGGAGGCCTTCGATACCGGCGGCGACAGCTTGGGCCGGGTCAAATCGGTGCAAAACAACGGCGCGGATGACCTGCTGGAAATCCATGGTCCGGGCCTGCGGGCCACCGTGCTGGTGCCGTTTACCCGGGCCGTCGTTCCGACCGTGGACCTGGCCACCGGCCGCGTCGTGATCGACCCGCCGGGCGGACTGTTCGAGGACTGACCCGATGGAGGGGCGCCGGATCGTCATCCATGGCGGCTTTCACAAGACCGGGACCACCAGTGCCCAGAATTTCATCTTCGACAACGGTCCCCTGATCTGGCCGCACGCAGCCACCGTCCTGCCGGGACGGACACGGGCTCGGGTGGCGCGCCATGCCGTCCGTTACTCGGTGGGCAACGCGCAGCCCGATCTCAACCGGTTCCGGCGCGGCCTGGCCGAGGTTCTGGGCGGCCTGAACCTCGGCAAGCGGGCGGTTCTGATCTCGGACGAGAATCTTTGCGGCCGAATGCCGGGCCGCGACGGCCAGACCGGCTATGGCAGCGCGCCGGATCTTATGGCGGCCATGGTCCGGGTAATTCGGCGATTCGTGGAGAAAGACGCCGATATCCATTTCGTCTTCACCACGCGTGACCCTAAGGACTGGCTGCGCAGCACGTGGCTGCACAATTTGCGCACGTCCCGGCTGACGCTGGATTTCGAAAGCTATGCCGCCATTCATTCAGAGGCGGCCGATCTCGGCCGGGTGGTCGGGGAGATTGGCGCGGCCGTCGCCCCCTACCCTGTCCACACCGCGCGGATCGAAGCCCTTGCCGACAATCCTGAAGGTCCGGCCGCACCGCTGATCCAGTTGCTTGGCATACCCAACGAAAAGCGAACGCGATTGACCGGACTGGGTCGCGCGAATATCGGCCCGGGCGTTGCCGTTGCGCCGCAGCTTCTGGCGTTGAACCGGTCCGACCTTGCCGATGACGTCCTCGCCGCGCGCAAGGCCGCATTGCTTGACTCGCTTTCCCCCGAAAGCTGACCTATGACGCCCCCATGACCAATCACCCCAGCAAGTCCCACGGCCGCAAGAGCATCCGGCCAACCCTGAAGCCGCAGGAATTGATGACCGATCGCCCGGCCCTGGCCCATGCCTGGACGGCGCAAGTGATCACACTTTTTCCCGAAGCCTTTCCGGGGCTTCTGGGTACCAGCCTTACCGGCAAGGCGCTCAAGGACGGGATCTGGCAGCTCGACACCACCGATTTGCGCCGGTTCGGCGAGGGCAAGCATCGCAATGTCGATGACACGCCCGCGGGGGGCGGCGCGGGCATGGTGCTGCGCGCCGATGTGCTGGGCAAAGCGATCGAGGCGACGCGGCGCGGCGCACGCGGGCGCATGCCGCTGATCTATCTCAGCCCGCGCGGCGTGCCCTTTACCCAGGCGATGGCCCGCGACCTTGCCCGGCAGGACGGCGTGACGCTTGTGTGCGGGCGCTTCGAAGGTGTGGATGAACGGGTGCTGGAGCACTACGACATCCTCGAAGTGTCCATGGGGGACTATGTCCTGACCGGCGGTGAATTGCCCGCAATGACCCTGATCGACGCCTGCGTGCGGCTGTTGCCCGGCGTTCTTGGCAATGCCGAAAGCGCGGTCGAGGAAAGCCATTCCGCCGGCCTTCTGGAACATCCGCAATATACCCGCCCCGCCGAATGGCAGGGCCGAACCATCCCCGAGGTCCTGACCTCGGGCGATCATGGCAAAGTCGCCCAATGGCGCCGCGACCAAAGCGAGAAACTGACCCGCACGCGCCGCCCGGACATGTGGGCCCGCCATGACGGAAAGACCCCCGAAAAGGGTTGATCGAACAACCGCCTGCCACTATACGGCACCGGTCCGGGACTCGTCCGAGTCGTCCGGGCATGTATCGTTATGGCACATGCCCCGCTTTCTTCGGCATCGGGCGCCAGGGCGGCACAGCACAAGACAAGGAATGACGCGTTACCTCTGGCGGGCGCCATACGGGCGGACCCGGAAGAAGACTCAGAGCTCTGTTGCGACCAAACCTTCGTGGACCAACCACGAGCCATATAGGAGATGATCAGATGGACCTGATCGCACAACTCGAGGCGGAACAGATCGCCGAACTGGGGAAGAAAATCCCCGACTTCAAGGCCGGCGACACCATCCGCGTCGGCTACAAGGTGACCGAAGGCACCCGCTCCCGCGTGCAGAACTATGAAGGCGTCTGCATCAGCCGCAAGAACGGCGACGGCATCGCCGGATCGTTCACGGTGCGCAAGATTTCCTTCGGCGAAGGCGTGGAACGTGTGTTCCCGCTCTATTCGACCAACATCGAATCCATCGAGGTGGTGCGCCGCGGCAAGGTCCGCCGCGCCAAGCTCTACTACCTGCGCTCGCGTCGCGGCAAATCGGCCCGTATCGCGGAAAAGACCAACTATCGCCCGCTGTCGAGCGGCGCCGACGCGTAAGGAGGCCCGGACATGAAAAAAGACATCCATCCCGACTACCACATCATCAACGTCAAGATGACCAATGGCGACGTTGTGCAGATGCGGTCGACTTGGGGCGGCGAGGGCGAGACCCTGTCGCTGGACATCGACCCCAGCGTGCACCCGGCCTGGACCGGCGGCTCGTCCCGCTTGATGGACCAGGGCGGCCGCGTGTCGAAGTTTAAGAAGAAATACGAAGGCCTGGGCTTCTAAGCAGGGCCGAAGTTTCGGGAAGATGCCGCCGTTTTCGGCGGCATTTTTCGTTTCGTGGCCCGCGTTAACGACATTTTACGATCTGGCACGGACCTTCGCCGCCGGAAAGGTGTCCGGCATGATGTTTCGTATCTACAGGTTTTTCGTTCCCCGGGGGCCGATCGACTTCGCCTACAAGTTCGTGCTTTTCTGCACGGTGATCGTGACGGTCAACTACGCCTTCAACATGGCCTGGCCGCACCCGGACGGGCTGCCGCATCTTTTCATCATTCTGAACGGTTTCTGCGTCGGCGCCCCGTTTGTCGGGTTCGTTTTTCTTCTGGTGCGCAAGCAATTGCACCTGCAACAGGAATTGACCACCCGGTCACGCACGGACGACCTGACCGGGCTGTCGAACCGGCGCTTCTTTCTCAAGCAGACCAATGCCTTGCTTGATGACGGGGTCGAGGGCGTTCTGCTGATCATGGATGCAGACCACTTCAAGGCCGTGAACGACAGCTATGGCCACCAGGCCGGTGATACCTGCCTTGTCTCGATCGGCTATCGCCTGAAACGCGCCCTGCGCACCGACGACGTCATCGGTCGCATCGGGGGCGAGGAATTCGGCGTCTTCCTGACCAATACCTCTTTGGACCATACCGGCATGGTCTGTCGCGACCTTCTCATGCCGATTCCCTTTAATGGCGGGCCCGACCATCCGCACCTGACCGTAACCCTCTCGATGGGGGCCTCGGCGGTCCGGCCCGGCGTGTCGCTCGACCAGCTCATGCAAGAGGCGGACGCCGCCCTCTACCGGGCCAAGGCAAATGGGCGTAACCGGCTGGAAATCGCATTCCCCTTTGATCAGGACCCGCGCCGGCGCCACCTGGGCGAGAAAAGCGCCTAGCTGGTTCAGGACGTCCAGTCACGTCTGACGGCAAGGGTCCGGGGGCTACCGATCTCGACGCCCATGGACGGGCGATCGGAACGGGCCAACGGCCCGGACACCATTACCCGGGCCGGTGATGTGTCCACGCGCCCGGGGCTAGGCCGCGCGGCCGGGCCGGCGGCGGCGGCGCGCGCCCCCCGGTTTGCCAGTCGCGCCCGGCTTGCCCCCAGGTCCGCCCCGGCGACGGCCATCGCCACGCTTGGGCTTGGGGTCTTCGACTTCCCAGGGACGGCCGGAGGCGACCGGAATATCCGCCTTCATCGCCTTCTGGATAGCGCGCAGTTCGCCCATCTCGTCGGGTGCGCAAAAGGCCACGGCCATGCCGTCGGCCCCCGCCCGTGCCGTGCGGCCGATCCGGTGCACGTAGTTTTCCGGCACGTTGGGCAGATCGAAATTGTAGACATGCTTGACCTCGGGAATGTCGAGTCCCCGTGCCGCCACGTCGGTCGCAACCAATACCTTGACCTCGCCCGCCTTGAACGCCTTGAGCGCGCGGTCGCGCTGGCCCTGGCTCTTGTTGCCGTGGATCGAGGCGGCGGGAAAGCCGTCCTTTTCCAGCTTGCGGAACAGTTTCTCGGATCCGTGCTTGGTGCGGCCGAAGACGATCGCGCGTTCGTCGCGATGGCCGTCCAGCAACTCGACCAGAAGATTGGACTTTTCCGCCTTGGCGATGAAATGCACTGATTGGGCGATCTTGTCGGCGGCCTTGCCCGGCGGGTTCACCTGCACCCGGATCGGGTTGGACAGGTAGGTATCGGCCAGTTCGGACATCTGCTTGGGCATGGTGGCCGAGAACAGCATGGTCTGGCGGTCATCGGGCAACAAAGGCGCGATCTTGCGCAGCGCGTGGATGAAGCCGAGGTCCAGCATCTGGTCGGCTTCGTCCAGCACGAGGAACTGGGTTTCGTCCAACTGCACGGCGCCGCGATCAAGCAGGTCGATCAGGCGGCCGGGGGTGGCCACCAGCAGCGCACAGCCCTTTTCGAGCCGCCGCATCTGGCCGGTGATTCCGGCACCGCCCACGACCAGAACGGTCTTGAGGTGGGTGCCGGCCGTGTAGGCGGTCAGGTTGTCAGCGATTTGCTTGGCCAGTTCGCGCGTCGGCGCAAGGATCAGGCCCCGCGCGGTCCTGGGCGCGGCCTTGCCTTGGGTCTTCAGCAACGCGTCGATCATCGGCAGGCCGAAGGCGGCCGTCTTGCCGGTGCCCGTCTGGGCCAGGCCCATGACATCGCGGCCATTCATGGCATGGGGGATGGCCTGGGCCTGGATCGGTGTCGGCTCGGAGATGCCTTGTTCGGCAAGGGCTTTTGTCAGGCGGGGCGCAAGGCCCAGCATATCGAAATCCATAGTTATTCCTTCTGCGCGGCCCATCGGGGACCGCACGGCAAACCTCCCGCAATGCAGCGGGCCGGTCTTAGGGTTGCGCCGATGCCCTCGCACACAGGCATCATTGCCTGCGCACCGGTCCGGCGCGGCACCCCTGCGTGATGGTGGGAACCTGTTCGAAAGATGCCGGTCTCGCGCCTTGGACCCGCTTAGGGGTGGCGCCCTGCTCACGCGGCAGCGGCATCGGTCAAACCGCACATGGGGCTTTTGGCGTCACAAGTCAACACCGGTTCGGCGCGCAACGCTTTTCCTTGAACCTTTGCGCCCCTATAGTTACGGCAATCCTCCGGGCCGGGGTCCCGGGGCAGAAGAAGGGGCCGGGTAGTGGCACATATCATCGTTGTCGGAAACGAAAAGGGCGGCGCGGGCAAGTCCACCGTGTCCATGCATGTTGCGACCGCCCTTGCGCGCATGGGCAACAAGGTCGGCCTTCTGGACCTGGACCTGCGCCAGAAGACCCTTGGCCGCTATATCGAGAACCGCCGGGCCTTCATGAACAAGGATGGGCTGGACTTGCCCACGCCGACCTATCACGAGCTACCCGAGATCGACCCGGCCAGTCTGACCGAGGGCGAGAACATCTTCGATCATCGCCTGTCCATGGCCGTGGCCGGGCTGGAGCCGGACAGCGACTTCATCCTGATCGACTGCCCGGGCAGCCATACGCGGCTGAGCCAGGTGGCGCATTCGCTGGCCGACACGCTGATCACGCCGCTCAACGACAGCTTCATCGATTTCGACCTGCTGGCGCAGATCGACGCGGACGGGGAAACGATCAAAGGGCCATCGGTCTATTCCTCGATGGTCTGGAACGCGCGCCAGTTGCGCGCGCAGGCCGGGTTCGATCCGATCGACTGGGTCGTGGTGCGCAACCGGCTGGGCGCGCAGAACATGGTCAACAAGCAGAAGATGGAAAAGGCGATCGACAAGCTGTCCAAGCGGATCGGCTTTCGCAGCGCGCCGGGCTTCAACGAACGGGTCATCTTCCGCGAATTGTTCCCGCGTGGCCTGACGCTGCTGGACCTGCGCGATATCGGGGTGAAGAACCTGAACATCTCGAACCTGGCGGCCCGGCAGGAACTGCGCGACCTGATGAAGGCGCTGCACCTGCCCGGCGTGTCAGTCGATTTCTAAACCCTACTCGAAGCCCATATCCGTGAGGTCGGCGGCGATACGCGTGCGCGGCGCCATCGCGCGCACCATGAAGAAGTAGCGCAGCACGAAGCCCGACATGGCGATGCCGACCATGATGCTCAGCAAGATGATGATCGCCGTGGTATCGCCCATGGTGGCCAAGAAAAAGGTCGTGAGCGCCCAGTGCGCAACCGGCGTGACATCGATATCCAGAAGCGCGTTCGTGGGGCTGTCGGCACTGGGCAGAATCTCCTCGGCCATGCGCTGTGCGGCCACTTCTTGCTGACTGAGGACCCGAACCTCCTCCGTGCTATGGGCCATGGCGTCTTGCACCAGCCCTGCAAGGACAGCGATCAGGACCAGCGCGAAGGCCCCGCCGACCACGACGGTCAGTCCCCGCCGCAGCATGTCCAGCCCGCTACGCCGGCGCGGCGGGGTGGCGATCTGTTCGGTCGACAGGGTCTTGCCTGCCGTCGGGGCGGTCTCGTCCCCTGCGGCAGCAGGACGGTTCAGGTCCAGGCTCATACCGTCAAGGACGGCCGCGGCGGGGTCGGGCTGCGCGGTCGTCGTATCGGACCCGGCACCCGCGATGCGCGCATTGAGCCGCTGTTTCCATAGTGGCACCTCGCCATCCGCGCCCGCCATGGCCTGTGGCACGACCGGTGCGGTCTCGTAGAATGGGGCGGGCGCCGGTGCCGTACCTTGGATCGCGTCAAGCGGATCGTCTTCGGGCTTGTCGTCCCGGGGGCGGAACACGAGCTTGAAAAGGGCCAGAAGCCCGATGGCGCCCCCGATCTTCGAAAAGATACCGAACAGGCTCATCGAGGCGTCGCTGCTGGTCGGCAGGTTCGCGTGGCGCCCGCCCAGGTAGGGAAAGACCACGACCGGATTTTCGGGCAGCGACAACCCCTCGTCTCGCAGCGCATCGGCCACGATCCCTTCCCACTTGCCAAGCGAGCTGCCGCGCCCATTGATACGAACGATCGACCCGAAATCGCCGCGCCCCTCCAGCTTGGCGAAGATCCGTCCGTCGCTGACATCTGGGAAGTCGAAACCGGGGCCGGTCCATAGCATCACGCCCAGAACCTCGCGGGTGGTCGAGTCCGTCGACACGAACGGGATCATGACGGCGCGGGCCTCACCGATGGATTCCTCGATCACCAGTTCATAGCCGTGTTCGGGCAGGATCTGCGCGCGCAAATGAACCTCGCCCGCTTCGGTGCGGTGCATGTCACGATCATAGGACTGGACATCCACCACCCCCGGCATCCCCGCAGCCAGTAGCCGCGCGTTGCGGGCGAACTTCTCGTTCTGCTCGATTTGAAGGTAGTAGCCGATCCCGAAAAACGCGGCGGCGATCAGGCCAAGCGCAAGCGGCCCGAGCATCACAAACCGCAGTAAACCATTCAGAATACCCATCCACCAACTCCGCTCGCAGTTCAACGCACGCCCCTAATCGGGAGCTTTTGGTTAAGAATGGCAGTGGTTTTGGGCGACAATTGGACCTGTAGCGGCCAATTTCATGCAACTGGCGCGTGCAAGTCCATCAATGGAAAGAGAGTGGCGGACCGAGGAGGATTCGAACCCCCGACCCCTTGATTCGTAGTCAAGTACTCTATCCAGCTGAGCTATCGGTCCACTCTGAGGCGCGGATGTAGACCTGTCGGACGGGCAATGCAAGGGGGCAACTGGTGGAAACTTCAGTTTTCTCCCGCCGGGTCGGCCCTTGTGGTCAATCCGTTTCCAGCGCCGCCTCGGCCTTGGGCAGGCAGATCGCGAATGCGGTCCCGGTTTCGTCGGTATGGCGCAACTCAAGGCGGCCGCCATGGCCCCGGATCAATTCCGCCGCGATGGCCAGGCCCAGACCTGAACCGCCCCGCCGCGTGCCGCCGTGAAACGCCTCGAAAAGGTGTTCGCGCGCCTTTTGGGGAAGGCCCGGGCCGGTGTCGCTGATATGGATCCACCAGGCCTCTTCGTCCTCGCGGGCACGTATATTGATTTCGCCTGGCTGGCCCGTGGCCTCGATGGCCTGGCGCGCGTTTCGCACCAGGTTGCCGAGCACGCGATAAAGCTGCTCGCCATCGGCCCGGATCTGCAAGCCGACGGGGATATCGGCGGAAAAGGAAATGTCCGCCTCGCCCGCCGCCAGGCGTTCGCCATCCAGAACATCCTCGACCACATCGGCCAGCACAAGGCGGGACAGACGCGGCGCCGGTTCCTCGACACGGCCGAAGGCCAGCGTCGTTTCACACAGGTTCACCGCGCGGCTGATCGAATTGACCAGTTTCGGCGCCAACCTCCGCACGGTCGGATCTTCGGAGCTGTCCAGCCGGTCCGTGAACAGTTGCGCCGACGTCAGGATGTTGCGCAGATCGTGGCTGATCTTGGAGACCCCCCCACCGAGCTGCGCCAGGCGTTCCTTCTGTTTCAGAGCCCCGGTCAACTGGGTCTGCAGCTTGGCCAGCGAATCCTCGGCCTCGCGCAATTCGAAGACAGACGAGCCAGGTGTGATGACAGAGCGCGGGTCTTCGGGCGCGGCGGCATAGCGCTGCATGTTTTGGACGACGGCCTTGATCGGTTTGACCAGGACCACCCGCACCGCAAGAAACAACAGGGTCGCCGTCACGATCGAGATCACCGCCGAAAGCAACAATATTCGCAGACCATAATCCAGCATCGCCATGCGCAGCGGCGCCGTTTCCATCGTCACCTCGATCAGCAGGCCGCCATCGCGCACGGGGTTCCCGATCACGCGGATGATCCGGTTTTCCGTGTCGGCAAGCCGAGCCATGGCATCCCGGATCAAGACCCAGGCCGACGGGTCGCGCATGTCGAACGTGTCGTGGATCGGCGCGGGAATAGGCGAACTGAGCGCCAGTTGCCGGACTTCGTCACGCCGCAGCACCACGTTGAACACCTCGGCATTGGTCAGAAGTTCACTTTCCAGTTCTTCCGTGATCATGTCATCGGCCAACAGCGCCAGTGATGCGATCTGCGCACGTTCCAGCCGCGCCAGGAAATAGTCCTCGCGAAAGCGCGCGACCGAGGGGACGAAAATCAGGACCTCGGCCAGCATCACGAAGATGGTGGTCAGGAGCAGGAACCGCCCGGAAAGTGTGTTCAACATCCGCATGCCTTGTCCGACCTAGGGCAGCCACCTTTGCACAAGGCGCACCACCCGTTTCACCATTCGGTTTTCGAACAGCCTTGGGCCAAAGTATGCGCCCGCGGCGCGTTTGTTAATCTCGCTGAAGGTCGGATAGGGCAGAACAGTGTTCGAGATGGCCGACATCTTGAGGTTGTTGGCGATGGCCATGGCCCACATGGCGATCATCTCACCTGCCATGGGGCCAGCGATGCTGGCGCCGACGGGGCGGCCCTTGACCACCATGACCTTGATCTTGCCAGTGGTGCGGCCCTCTGCCACGGCGCGATCATTGCCGGCGAATTCCGCTTCGGCCATCTCCAGCTTGTCGCCGTGCACTTCGCGCGCCTGCGCCTCGGTCAGGCCGACCTGGGCCAGTTCGGGGTCGGTATAGGTGGTCCAGGGAATGTGATCGGTCTTCTGCTTGGCGGGCAGGCCCAGAAGGGCCGAGCGGATCACCACCCCCGCGTGATACCCGGCGACGTGAGTGAACTGTAGCCCGCCGGCCACGTCGCCCACCGCATAGACCCGGCGATTGGAGATCGAGCGGAGCCGGTCGTCGACCTTGACGCCGCCCTTGTCCCAGTCGACCCCGGCCTTTTCCAGGTCCAGCCCTTCGACATTGACCTTGCGCCCCACCGCCATCAGCAAGTGCGAACCGGTGAAGACGCCCTGTTCCGTGTGAACCGTGATCTGGTCGCCGTCTTGCGTGATGCGTTTGGCCTGCGCGCCCTCGACGATCTCGATCTCTTCAGCGCGCAGCTTTTCCAGCACGATTGCGGCAAGATCCGGGTCGTCCTTGCCGAGCGCCTTGGCCCCTTCGATCACAGTCACCCTGCAGCCCAGCCGCCGATGTGCCTGTGCCATTTCCATCCCGATGGGCCCACCGCCGATGACCAGCAGGTGATCGGGACGGTCGCGCAACTCAAAAATGGTTTCGTTGGTGTGAACGGTGACATCCTCGATCCCGTCGATCGGCGGCACGAGGGGGCCGGACCCGGTCGCGATGACGAAGCGGCGCGCCTCGATCACCATATCGCCCGCCTGCACCTCGGTGGGCGACAGGAACCGGCCGTATTCCTGTATGACCTTGACGCCCAACCCCGCGAAGCGTTCGACGCTGTCATGGGGTTCGATGGTGGCGATCACGTCGGCGACATGGTCCTTTGCGGCGTCGAAACCGACATCCTGTCCGGCCTTCGCGCGCTTGCCTTCGGACAGCAGCGCCTTGGACGGCACGCAGCCGTAGTTCAGGCAATCGCCGCCCATCTTGTGCCCTTCCAGAAGGACCACGTCGGCCCCCATCTGGACCGCCCCCGCGGCAATGGACAGCCCGCCGGAACCGGCCCCGATGATGCACAGATCGGTCTTGATACGGGTCATGGTCACAGCCCTTTCTTGCCGCGCACGATCTTTAACAGAACGGGCAGCAGCGCCAATGCGCATAGCCCGAGGATCGGAAGCAGGATGTGCGGCTCGAAGATGATCCCGAGGTTCGGGCTTTCACCGCGCGAAAACACTTCGCCAAGGCCCGCGCCGACCGAGGTATAGACCACGGCACCGGGTATGATGCCAAGGAAGGTCGAGATCACGAAGCGCCGCAGCGGCACCTCGAGGAAGGACGGGATCAGGTTGGCGAGGAAGAACGGCACCGCGGGAACCAGCCGGATCAGGAACAGCATCGACCACTGGTTCTCGTCTATTCCGTCCTTGATGCGCTTCACCATGCCCTCTGAGCCTTCCAGCTTGCGCCCCAACTGCTCGCCGAAGCCCCAGCGCGCGGCCAGGAAGATGCCGACGGCACCGATCGTCGCACCGGTCACGTTGAACAGGGCACCGGGGAAGGTGGCGAACAGGAACCCCCCGGTCAGGGTCATGACCGTGGCGCCGGGCAGGGAAAAGGCAACGATCACCGCGTAAAGCAGTATGAAAAGCCCGGCCGTCAGCACGTAATTGGCGTCGCGAAAGGCAAGCAACGCCTCGCGATTCTCGGCCAGCGCCTCGAAACTCAGGTAGTCGCGCAGGTAGATGGCGCCCAGGGCCGCCACCACCAGAATGGTCAGAAGCGGCAGGCGTTTCAGCCAGTTATGTTCAGATGACTTCGTCATGTCGCTCACGTTGTGAATCCTTCATCCCGGGGCATGTGCCGCCCATAGATGGCCGAGACGGGCGGCGCGTGACAGGGGGATCACGGCACCTTGAAGGCCGGTGAAGGATTGCGGAAGGATTCTTTCACTCCCATGGCCTTCGTGTAACAAAAGGGTTCGAAAATCCGGGGAATGTTGCAGAAAACCCGGTCCTGCCGCGTTGACAGGCGCGCGAGTGGCCTCTAAACGACGGGCTTCGAGATGTATCCGGGGCTCGAATCCTTTCGGACTCGCCCCACAGACCGGAGAAAACGCGATGAAGCGCACCTTTCAGCCGTCCAACCGTGTTCGCAAGAACCGCCACGGTTTCCGTGCCCGCATGGCCACCAAGGCCGGCCGCAAGATCCTGAATGCGCGTCGGGCCCGTGGCCGCAAGAAGCTGAGCGCCTGAACGGCCGCCAGTTCGGGACGGGGTCGTCATGACCTCTGAAAACAAGATAACCGCCCCAGCCCCCGCTGCGGCGGTTTCTGTTCGTGTGGAGGGGTTGAAAAAGCGCGCCGATTTCCTGGCCGCCGCGCGCGCCCGCGTCGCCCATGCCAAGGGATTCGTGCTACAGGCCCGCGACCGGGGCGATGATGGCCCGGCGCGCGTCGGCTTCACCTGTTCCAAGAAGGTCGGCAATGCCGTGGCGCGCAACCGCGCCAAGCGCCGCCTGCGCGAGATTGCCCGGTTGGACCTGGTCACTTTTGCCCGGCCGGGTTGGGATTACGTCCTGATCGGCCGGCGAGAGGCGACCGCGACCCTTGATTTCCAGAAAATGCGCGACGATCTGAAGAAAGCGCTGATCGAGGTTCATTCATGACCCCACTCGCCTATGTCGTCTCGCTGCCCGTACGCTTCTATCGGCTGGTTTTCAGCCCCTGGGTCGGCCATGGCTGCCGCTACCAGCCGACATGTAGCGCCTACGCGATGGAGGCGCTGGAAAAGCACGGGGCGATCAAGGGCGGTTGGCTTGCCGCCAGGCGCATCGCGCGCTGCCACCCCTGGGGGGGCCATGGTGTGGACAACGTGCCGGACTGATCGACCGGCCGGGACGGCACCGCGCTACTTCTTTTCGAAGCTGATCACCACCTGCCCGATATCGACGCCGAAGCGTTTGACATACGCGATATTCAGAAGCCTGTCGTCGGATTGCAGCCACATCCAGTCGTCGAAGGTGACGCGCATGGTTTCCGTAGGGCCATCGGCCGAGGGCACCGGCAGGTCGATCTCGTAGCGCCAGTTGAAGCGGTTCCCGTCCTCCTGCCCCGTCGCCGTGCCGATCACCCCAGGGGCCGTGCCGGTCCAGTTTTCCGGGCCGGTCTTCGTCAGGGTCCAGACGCGGCGTTCGGCCGATCCGTCCTCATAGTCGAAATCCTCGATCAGGCGCAGGCGCTCTCCGTTCCAGTCACCCTCGATCTCGACGACAAAGCTGCGGCGGACAGCGCCGAAGATATCCTGGAATTGCCCATAGGCCACAAGTTCGCCGTCGAAGAATTCTTCCAGGTTCAACTGACGGTCACTGAGCACCGGATCATCGAATGATGGTTTTCCAGTGCAGGCGGTAAGAAGAAGGGTCAGGGCAAGGGCGAGTTTGTTCATGATCCTTCTACGGTTCGCCGGCAGGGTCGGATCTGGCCATGTTCACTTGCCGCAAGGCCATACCCTCTGTATTCCCACGCCATGCTTGACGACGCAGACGATATCCACCCGCTGTTCCACGGCGCGCCCAAGACGACGGAGTTCAAGAAACTTCGCAAGCGCATCGTACAGAACACCCGCGAAGCGATCGACCAGTACGGGATGATCGAGCCGGGCGCGAAATGGCTGGTCTGCCTTTCCGGCGGCAAGGACAGCTACACGTTGCTGGCCGTGCTCCATGAGCTCAAGTGGCGCGGCCTGCTTCCGGTGGAACTGTTGGCCTGCAACCTGGACCAGGGGCAACCGGGTTTTCCCGCGACGGTCCTGCCCGAGTTCCTCGAAAAGATGCAGGTGCCGCACCGCATCGAATACCAGGACACCTATTCCATCGTCATGGACAAGGTGCCCCAGGGGCGGACCTATTGCGCGCTGTGTTCGCGGCTGCGGCGCGGCAATCTCTACCGGATCGCGCGGGAAGAGGGTTGTTCGGCGGTCGTGCTGGGACATCATCGCGACGACATCCTCGAAACCTTCTTCATGAACCTCTTTCACGGCGCGCGGCTGGCCACGATGCCGCCCAAGCTGGTGAACGAGGAGGGTGACCTGTTCGTCTATCGCCCGCTGGCCCACGTGGCCGAGGAGGATTGCGAGCGATTCGCCCGGGCCATGGACTACCCGATCATCCCCTGCGACCTCTGCGGCAGTCAGGACGGGTTGCAGCGGCAACAGGTCAAGGCGCTGCTGGATGGCTGGGAAAAAAATGCGCCGGGCCGGCGGCAAAAGATGTTCCGCGCCCTTATGAACACGCGCCCTTCGCATCTTCTGGACCCCGCGATTTTCGATTTCGCCGGTCTGACGCGGGGCGGTGCGGAAAATTCTAAGGATTTTCCAGCGATCGGTTAACGCTCTGTCCAAGGCCCTGCCCCAATTTGGCCCGGAAGCTGCCCGGTTTCGGGCCAAGCAGGGGGACACCAGGAATGCGTCGATCAGGCAAGGCTTTCGAATTCTTCTCCAGTCGTGGACGCATAGCGGCCCTCGGTTTGGCCTTGCTCGCGGCCGTGGGGCTGGCCGCATCCGCCGCTTGGGCGGCGTTGGCCATGATCGGCGTGGCCTTGATGGCCTTTGGCGGCCGGTCGATTGCACCGGCGCACAGCAGGGGCCACGCGACCACGCGGCCTGGCACGCGCGACGGGTTTCTCGCCGTGCTGGACCAGCGCGCGGCCACGGGTCGGGCCGATTCCAGGACGGCCGTCGCCCTTGTCGAGATCGATGATTTCAACACGCTCGAGGAACGGTATGACCATGGCACGATCGCGGACTACCTTCGCCATTGCGCCGATAACCTTGCGCAACCGCTCGGGCCGGGGGACGTGACCGCGCATCTGGATGGGCCGCGATTCGCCGTCGCCCTGACCGGGCCGAACGCCGCGTCCCTCGAACACGGCCTGCAGATCGCCACGCGTCTGCAACAGGCGCTCGCCGCCCCGTTCACGTCCGAAAACGGCATCATCCAGTCGACGGTGTCGGTCGGCTTCGCACTGCCCAACAGGGTCGAAACCCCGGATGCTCGAACGCTTTTGCATGCCGCAACCTGCGCCCTGATCGAGGCCCGGCGCAACGCGCCCGCCGCGATCCGGTCCTTTTCCGACGGTATGCGCAAGCGCATCGCATCGCGCAGCCGATTGTGCCGGGACCTGGAATCCGGCCTTGGCTCGGGCCAGATCCAATCCTATTTCCAACCGCAATTGGACCTGGCCAGCGGCCGCCTTGCCGGGTTCGAGACCCTGACCCGTTGGCATCACCCCAAGCTGGGCCTCGTCTCGCCGGCCGAATTCCTGCCGGTTCTGCGCGAAAACGGCCGGATGGATGAGTTGGGACAGTTGATGGTGTCGAACGCGCTCGACGCGCTGCGCCACTGGGACGGGCTGGGCCATGAGGTGCCGCAGGCCGGCGTCAATTTCTCGACGGACGAACTGCGCTCGCCGCACTTGGTGGACCGCATCGCCATGACGCTGGATGCCCGCGATATCGCGCCCCGACGGCTGGTGATCGAAGTCCTGGAAACCGTGGTGGCCCAGTGTGCCGACGACCAGGTGGCACGCAACCTCGCGGGGTTGTCCCGGCTGGGATGCGGCATCGACCTGGACGATTTCGGGACCGGCTATGCCTCGATCACCAATATCCGCAAGCTGTCGATCAACCGCATCAAGATCGACCGAAGCTTTATCGCCCGCGTGGACGAGGACCCGGAACAACAGGACATGATCGCCGCGATCCTGACCATGGCGGATCGTCTGAACCTGCAAACCCTGGCCGAGGGTGTCGAGACCCCCGGTGAGCAGTCAATGCTGACCCGACTGGGCTGTGAATTCGCCCAGGGGTTCCTGTTTGCCCGGCCGATGCCGCGGGACGAGGCCGACGACTGGCTGGCCCATCTGGCGGTGTCGCGCGACCGTAAGGTAGAATTGCCTCGGCGACTGGCCTGACCGTCGCAGATGGCGGCGTACGCCCCGCAAAAAAAGGCGAAATCGCTTGACCTTTTTGCCCTCGACCTGTTGAACCGCCCTGACCAAAGATCAGCAATTGCAGGCGGTTTCGATGGACGATCAGAACAAGAATCTCATTCTTGCGACAGCGCTCAGCTTCGTCGTGATCTTGGTATGGTTCCTTCTGTTCCCGCCGCCCGAACAGGCCCCCGGCGTCACCGATGCCGATGGCGAACTCACTGCGCCGGCCGCCGCCACGGACGGCGAGGTGGCAAGCCCCGGTGTCGCCACCCCGGCCGAGAGCCAGGCGCCCGCCCAGCTGCCGGATCAAACGGTCGAAGCCGCGCTGGCCGACAACGACAGGGTGAATATCGAGACGCCCCGCCTGACAGGCTCGATCTCGCTTGAAGGGGGGCGGATCGACGACCTGTCCCTGTCCGACTACCGCCAGGAATTGAGCGAGGAATCGGATCTTGTGCGCCTGCTGTCCCCGGTCGGGACCGAAGCGCCCTATTACGCCCTGCATGGCTGGATCGCCACGGTCGGCGTCGACCAGGACCAGGTGCCGGGGCCTGACACAGTCTGGTTCGTCGAGAGCGGCGACACCCTGGCCCCCGGCGCGCCCGTGACGCTGGCCTGGGACAACGGGGCCGGACTGACCTTCCGCAAGACCTTCGCGGTTGACGATGACTACATGTTCACCATCGACCAATCCGTCGAAAACACCAGCGGCGCCGATGTCGCCTTGCGCCCCTATGGCCTTGTCGCCCGCCATGGCGAGCCCGACACGGTGGGCTTCTTCATCCTGCACGAGGGCGTCGTGCGCATGTCGGATGGCGAACTCAATGAGATCAACTATGACGACATGCCCGACCTGACGACGGATGAAAGTCGGGTCGAAGTGGCTGAAAACGGCTGGGTTGGCTTCACCGACAAGTACTGGATGACCACCTTGATCCCCGCGCCGGGGACCGAATTCCGGTCCGTCGCGCGTGCCGCCGGCGTGGATGAGGACGATGCCCGAAGCGGTGTTTACCAGACCGAAACCATTTACCCCCAACAGACCGTCGCGGCAGGCGAAAGCCTGAGCGCTTCGAGCCAGCTCTTCGCGGGCGCCAAGGAATGGGAAACCGTCCGCGAATACGAACAGGACGGAATCGAAGGCTTCATCGACTCGATCGATTGGGGCTGGTTCTTCTTCCTGACCAAGCCGATCTTCGCAGTGCTGCACTGGCTTAACGCGCTGATCGGCAACATGGGCTGGGCGATCATCGGCCTGACCCTGATCATCAAGGCGGTGCTCTTCCCGCTGGCCTTCAAATCCTATGTCTCGATGGCCAAGATGCGCGAGCTTCAGCCCGAGATGGAAAAGCTCAAGGAACGCGCGGGCGACAACCGCGAGGAAATGCAAAAGGGCATGATGGAGCTCTACAAGAAGAACAAGGTGAACCCGGCCTCGGGCTGTTTGCCGATCCTACTCCAGATCCCGATCTTCTTCTCGCTCTACAAGGTGATCTTCGTCACCATCGAATTGCGCCACGCGCCCTGGATCGGCTGGATCAAGGACCTTTCGGCGCCCGACCCGTCCTCGATCCTGAACCTGTTCGGCCTGCTGCCCTGGTCCACGCCGGAACCCGGTTCGCTGTTCTTCATCTTCAGCCTCGGGATCCTGCCGATCCTGCTGGGTGTTTCGATGTACCTGCAGCAAAAGCTGAACCCGGCCCCCACCGATCCCACGCAGAAGATGATCTTTGCCTGGATGCCCTGGGTCTTCATGTTCATGCTGGGCGGTTTTGCCAGCGGGCTGGTGCTCTACTGGATTTCCAACAACGTGATCACCTTCCTGCAGCAATACACGATCATGCGCAGCCAGGGTTACAAACCTGACCTGCTGGGCAATATCCTGAGCGGCCTCCGGCGTGACGGGGGCTCGGAAGAAAAGTGACGGGCAAGGTCGCCCAGCCGCGGCGACACCCGATCAAGAGCCACGCAGGCGAGGCTCTTGACGCCGTGACCCTGTGCGCGGGCCCATGCCCGGTGCGGCACCGGCACCGGGGCGACGAGAACGAGGTATCTTGATGCACCTCCCCTTCCCCGTGGCAGAGATCGAGACAGACGACCAACGCGAAGCCGGGCGCAAACTGTTCGCGGGCCAGACCGAGTTCCTCAAGGGTGTGGTGGCCATGTCCGGCCTGCCTGCGCCCGACCGGCCCGAAGTCTGTTTCGCCGGTCGGTCGAATGTCGGGAAATCCAGCCTGATCAACGCCCTGACGGGGCGCAAGGGATTGGCGCGTGCCTCGAACACGCCAGGGCGCACACAGGAAATCAACTATTTCGAACTCGGGCAGAGCCATTACCTGGTGGACCTGCCCGGTTACGGCTTCGCAAATGCACCGGTGGCGGTGGTCGAAAAGTGGCAGAAGCTGCTCCGGCAATACCTGTCCGGCCGCCAGACCCTGCGCCGGGCCTTCGTGCTGGTGGACAGCCGCCACGGCATCAAGGCGGTGGACGAGGAAATCATGACGCTGCTCGACAAATCCGCCGTGACCTTTCAATGCGTCATGACCAAGACCGACAAGGTCAAGGAGAAGGACCGCACGCGGGTTTTGGACCAAGTCCGAGCGTCGCTGTCCAGACACCCCGCCGCCTATCCCGAGCTGGTGCTGACCTCGTCGGAGAAGGGCCTGGGGATAGACGTATTGCGCAGCATCATCGCCGCGATAGACTGACTAAGCCATGAAGACGCAAGACATGAACCGCGACTGGATCGCCACCGCCAAAACCCTAAACCAGGCCCTGCCCTACATGCAGCGCTATGCCGGTGCGATCGTCGTGATCAAACTGGGTGGCCACGCCATGTCCAGCCAGGGCGCGATGGAGGAGTTCGCGCGCGATGTCGTGCTGATGCAGCAGGTCGGGGTGAACCCCGTAATCGTCCACGGCGGCGGCCCGATGATCAACGACATGCTGGAGCGCCTGGAGATCGAATCCGACTTCGTGAATGGCAAGCGCGTCACCGACGAGGCCGTTGTCGAGGTGGTCGAAATGGTGCTGGCCGGCAAGGTCAACAAGTGGATCACCCACGCCATCAACCAGCAGGGCGGCCGCGCCGTGGGCCTGTCGGGCAAGGATGCGAACCTGATCACCTGTGACCAGGATGTGCCCGAACTGGGCCTTGTCGGCACCCCCGCGGATGTCGATCCCTCCCTGCTGCACACCCTGTTCGACGCGCGAACGATCCCGGTGATCGCGCCGCTGGGCGCCGGGCGCAACGGCGAGACACTCAACATCAATGGCGACACCGCGGCCGGGGCAGTCGCCGCCGCGCTCAAGGCGGACCGGTTGCTGCTGCTGACCGATGTCGAGGGGGTCAAGGACGCCATGGGCGCGCTGGTCACCGAGCTGTCGCCGGACCAGATCCGGCAATTGACCGATGAGGGCGTGATCGCCGGCGGCATGATCCCCAAGACCCAGACGGCGCTGAACGCGATCGCCGGCGGTGTGCGGGCGGTCGTCATTCTGGATGGCCGGGCGCCCAATGCCGTCTTGCTGGAGCTCTTCACCGATCACGGGGCGGGTTCGTTAATCCGCACACCACGGTGAGCCTGGCCGAGGTTCAGGCAGCGGCGGGCGCCGCCCGTCTCTGTATCCTCGGCGGTTTCCATCCCGGTGCGGGCGAAGGCCTTGGCCGCACTTTGACGCTGCTTGGGCCGGGTCCAGATTTCTGGCACCATTTTTCACAATCGCCTGAAATGCGTGACGGCCACTCCGACCCGCTTGACCGCTGGTCGCGACGCGTCGTGACCCGCATCGGCGAGGTCGTGGGCGCACGACCGTTGTTTCCCTTCGGCGATCCGCCCTATCACCCGTTCTTTTCCTGGGCGACACGCACCGGGCGCATCTGGCCATCTCCGGTGAATTTCCTAGTTCACGCAGAGCAGGGGCTTTGGGTGTCATTTCGCGGCGCCCTCGCATTCGACGGGCATCTGGACCTGCCACCTGCCATCGAACGCCCCTGCGACAGCTGCGCGGACCAGCCGTGCCGCACGGCCTGCCCTGTCTCGGCCCTGACAGCTTCGGGCTATGACGTGGACGCGTGCAAGGACTACCTGCGCACCGGGGCCGCGTGCATGGCGGCCGGTTGCCAAGTACGGGCGGCCTGCCCGGTCAGCCAGTCCTTTGCCCGCGATCCGCGCCAATCCGCATTTCACATGAAGGCCTTTCTATGACCCATCGCCTGATCCTGATCCGCCATGCCAAGTCCAGCTGGGACGATGCCTTTGCCGACGACCATGCGCGCCGCCTGAACCCGCGCGGCCGCCGTGCTGCCTCGGCCATCGGGACATGGCTTCTTGGGGCGGATTACCTACCGGACCTCGTGCTAAGTTCAGACAGCGCCCGGACGACCGAAACGGTCGAGCGGATGCAAGCCAGTTGGGACAATGAGGTTCCCGTCACCTATATCCCGGCGCTCTATCACGCAGCGCCGCTGGTGCTGCTGGATGTCTTGCGCGCCGCGCCGGTATCTCGCGTCGCGCTGGTGGCCCATAATCCCGGTATCGCCGATTTCGCCTCGACCATGGCCGCCGAACCGCCCGGCCACTCGAAATTTCACCAATACCCGACCTGCGCCACGACGATTCTGGATTTCGACATCCCGAAATGGAGCGACGCGGCCCCGGGTTCGGGCCGCGTCGTCGATTTTGTCGTGCCGCGCGACCTGACGGGCTAGCGCGACGGAAATTCCGTAATGTCGTTCCCGCCCTAGTGTCCGAGGATCTGGCTGAGGAACAGCCTTGTCCGGTCACTTTGCGGGTTGTTGAAGAATTCCTGGGGCTCGTTCTGCTCGACGATCTGGCCCTGGTCCATGAAGATCACCCGGTTCGCCACCTGGCGGGCAAAGCCCATCTCGTGGGTGACGCAGAGCATCGTCATGCCTTCCTCGGCCAGCTCGATCATCGTGTCGAGCACTTCCTTGATCATCTCGGGGTCAAGCGCCGAGGTCGGCTCGTCGAACAGCATGATCCGCGGGCGCATGCACAGCGACCGGGCGATCGCCACACGCTGCTGCTGGCCGCCCGAAAGCTGGCCGGGATACTTGTCGGCCTGTTCGGGAATCTTGACCTTTTCGAGGTAATGCATCGCGGTTTCCTCGGCCTCTTTTTTGGGGGTCTTGCGCACCCAGATCGGGGCCAGCGTGCAGTTCTCGAGGATCGTAAGGTGCGGAAAGAGGTTGAAATGCTGAAAGCACATCCCGACCTCGGACCGGATCTTGTCGATGTTCTTGAGGTCACTGGACAGTTCCGTTCCATCGACCATGATCTGCCCGGCCTGGTGTTCCTCCAGCCGGTTGATGCAGCGGATCAGGGTCGACTTGCCGGACCCGGACGGCCCGCAGATGACGATCCGTTCACCGCGGTAGACGGTCAGGTTGATATCGCGCAGCACGTGAAACGCGCCGAACCACTTGTTCATGTCGGTGATCTGGATCGCGACCTCGTCAGAGACCTGCATATGGCTGCGATCGATTTCGCGTTCGGTTACGAGTTCGGACATTTCAGGTCTCCTTACCGATGCTCACGCTGGAGCTTCTTTTCGAGGAAGATGGAATAGCGGCTCATGCTGTAGCAGAAGATGAAGAACATCAGGCCGATGAAGATGAAGAGTTCCCAGTATATGCCGTTCCACTCGGTCGTCGCGCGGATCGCGTTGGACAGGCCGATCGGGTCAAGCAGGCCGATGAAGACCACCAGGGTGGTGTCCTTGAACAGGCCGATGAAGGTGTTCACGATACCGGGGATCGAGATTTTCAGCGCCTGCGGCAGGATGATCAGGCGCATGGACTTGGCATAGTCCAGGCCCAGCGCATCGGCGGCCTCGTATTGCCCCTTGGGCAGGGCGGCCAGGCCACCCCGAACCACCTCGGCGATATAGGCCGAGGCAAACAGTGTCACCATGATGATGACCCGCAGCATGAGGTCGAAATTCGTACCCGGCGGCAAAAAGTAGTTCAGCAACAGAGATGCCGTGAACAGCCAGACGATCAGCGGCACGCCGCGGATGATTTCGATAAAGGCGACGGACACCTTGTTGATGATGAACAGGTGCGATTGCCGCCCCAGCGCGAGCAGGATGCCCAGCGGCAGGGACAGGATGATACCGGAAATACCGATGATCAGCGCCAGCATGAAGCCACCGATGTCGTTCGATTCAACCTTGGTGATCTCGAGCGGAAGCACCCCGCTGAGGGCCGCAACGAACGGACCTGTCACGAAGAGCCAGAACAGGATCGGAAGAAGGATCGCCGATATCGTGCCAACGATGTTTCCTGCCGCCTTGCCGACAAGGACATAGGCCAGCGCGCCCACGCCAAAGCCCGCTGCCGTGATGATCGGCCCCCAGAGCGACCCGCCCCAGATCAGCCAGTAAACCAGGAAGGGTGCGGTCAGCGAGGCCCAGAGCGCCTGGCGCGGCATGGACTGAAACAGCACCGGCGCGATCCCCAGCAGGAAGATCACGAAGGCCAAGATCGGGCGCCAGTACAGCTCCGTCGGATAGAAACCGAAGATCAACTGGTTCCAGCGTTCGGTGATGACCGAGAAACAAGCGCCTCCATGACCGGTAAGCCCTTGTTCACCAAGGGCCTCGCGGCATCCCTCCAGGCTCTCCGCTGTCCACACCGAATTGGCAAACCAGGGCAAGAGGGCCGATAGCACCGCATAGATGACGTAAAGCGACAACAGCGTCAGGATCACGTTGAGCCAACCCGAAAAAAGGTTCTCGCGGGTCCACTTCACGACACCTTTTTCCGTGATCGGCGGGTCCTGTTCCGCCAGCATTTCGGTCCGGACAAAGCGGGTGGTTTCGGCGTGGGTCTCGCTCATGTCACCGCTCCTTCAGTTTCACGGAGTTGTTGTAGACGTTCATCAGGGCCGAAATGGCCAGCGAGAGAACAAGGTAGAAAAGGCCAAGCAGCAACATGCCCTCCAACTCCTTGCCGGTCTGGTTGATGGTGATGCCGCCCAGGGTCGAGCGCACGTCCATGTATCCCACGGCAATGGCCAGCGACGAGTTCTTGGTCAGGTTCAGGTATTGCGAGATCAGCGGCGGGATGATCACCCGCAGCGCCTGAGGCAGGATCACGAGGCTCATGGTGCGGCCGGGGCGCAGGCCCAGCGCGTTGGCGGCCTCGGTCTGGCCCTTGCTGACGGCAAGGATACCGGCGCGCACGATCTCGGCGATGAAGGCACCGGTATAGAGCGACAGCGCCAGCCAAAGCGCGATAAGGGAATTTCGCAGGTGAATGCCCTCGGCGAAGTTGAACCCGCGCAGGTAGGGCTGTGCGACCGTGGCACCCAAGGCGATCATCACCGCCAGTGTTGGCAGGACGATCAAGGCCAGGTTCACATGCCAGGTCGTCGGGCGTTCACCGGTGGCCTCCTGGGCTGCATTGGCACGCCTTGTGTTCCAGCGCGCCCCGTAGATCGAGGCCCCAAGAACACCCAGCACGATCAGCCAGTCCACGAGAGAGGAGGGCGGTTCAGCCGGCTCCTCTTCGCCTGCCTCGATGGCGGCGGTGCTTTCTTCCCGCCAAGTCGCGCCCGCAGGGCCGATGGAATTCTCGAAACCGATGCGCGGGATGTAGACGCCACGGTTCGTCACCGCGACGCTATCGCCAAGGAACATGGTCGCCTCGGGTTCGTCACCGCGGAAATCGCTGGGTCTCGGCATGCTTTCGGTCATGACCGCGAAGATCAGGATGATCCAAAGCAACAGCGGAACGTTGCGGAATCCCTCGACGTAGACGGCCATCAGGTTGTTGACGAGCCAGTTCTTCGACAGGCGAAGAACGCCGGCGATGACGCCAAGGACCGTGGCAAGCGCACAGCCCAGGATGGCCACGAGCATCGTGTTCAGGATGCCTACGATGGCCGCGCGGCCATGGGTGCTCTGGCTGGTATATTCGATCAGGCGCTGGTTGATGTCATACCCGGCCGGTTGGGTCAGGAAACCGAAATCGAAATCCTTGCCCAGCGTTTCGAGGTTCTGGACAGTATTGTTGATCAGCCACCACAAGGCACCGATCAGCAGGACCAATGCAATGACCTGGATCGTGATTGAACGGTAGCGGGTGTCGTAAATGAGTTGGCTGAGCCGAAAGGACTCCTTCGGCACGTCGGTGGACGCTGACATCAATTATCTCCCTGGTCCCCGGTGCTATTCTGTCACATCCGTTAACCGGATTGCGCGAATGGTCTGGGGTGATATCCCGGCGGCCTTGCCGAGAGGAAAGCAGGGGGCGCAATGCGCCCCCTGCTTTTTGTCCCTTAGCTTAGCGGAACGGCGGTGCGTAGAGCAGGCCGCCTTCGGTCCACTGAGCGTTCAGGCCACGGGCCAGACCGATCGGGGTGTTTTCACCGATATGGGTCTCGAACAGCTCACCGTAGTTGCCGCCGGCCATGATGGCCCGCTTGGCCCAATCGGCGTCAAGGCCGAGCATGGCGCCGAGTTCACCTTCGGTGCCCAGCATACGGTTGATTTCCGGGTTGTTGGTGCCGGCTGCCAGCTCCTCGACATTGGCCGAGGTGACGCCGAGCTCTTCCGCGGCGATCAGGGCGTTGAGCGTCCAGCGGACCACGTCACCCCATTCGTTGTCGCCATGGCGCACGAGCGGGCCCAGCGGCTCTTTCGAGACGATCTCGGGCAGGATCACGTGATCGGCCGGGGTCTCGAAGGTCGCGCGGGTCGCGGCCAGGCCCGAGGCGTCGGTGGTGTAGACGTCACAGGCGCCAGCAAGATACTGCTGCTGGGCCTCGGCATTGGTTTCGATCGGAACCGGCTCGTATGCCATGTTGTTGGTGCGGAAGAAATCCGCCAGGTTCAGCTCGGTCGTGGTGCCGGTCTGGATGCAGACGGTGGCACCGTCCAGGTCCTTGGCCGACGAGACGCCCAGTTCGCGCGGAACCATGAAGCCCTGGCCATCGTAGTAGTTGATGCCGGTGAATTCGAATTTCAGGTCGACATCGCGGCTGAAGGTCCAAGTGGTGTTCCGGGCCAGCATGTCGATCTCGCCCGAGGCCAGCGCGGTAAAGCGGGTTTGACCGGTGGTGGGCACGAATTCGACGGCGGTCGGGTCACCGAGAACGGCGGCTGCGACGGCACGGCAAACGCCGACGTCAAAGCCCTGCCATTCCCCGTTCGCGTTGGGCGCAGCGAAGCCCACCAGGCCGGTGGTCACGCCGCAGTTCAGTGTTCCGCGCGCCGTCACGTCGTCGAGCGTGGCAGCGGAACCGGCACCGGCGGCAAGACCGGCGATGGTCAGCGCACCGAGAAATACGGATTTTTTCATTTTATACCTCTTCCTGAGTTCCCCCGAGTGCAGGGGTTCTTTTTTTGGTTCGTCCCGAAAGACGAGGGCGATACGACGCAGGAATCCTGCGAACATACGGAGAGTGGTCGGATTCACCCGCCGAGGTCAAGGGAAACTGAACGCCATAAGGCCGGGTATTCACGGTTTTTTCGCCTGCAAAGCACCCACTAGAAAGGCGATTCGACTGAATTGCCGTCGCTATACCATGGAATACAGGGTCGCGGCCTGGTTCAGCTGGTCCCGCTTGGCCTTTGCGGCGGACAGCGCCTCGTCGTCGGCGCCCCATTGCTCGATCTGCCAGTCCTCGTCCAGGCGCGACAGGTCGAAGGCGAGGTCGGCCCCGAGATGGCCGCGCGAAACGGCCAGGCCGAGCACCAGCGAGCCTGTGATCGTCACCAAGTCGTGCAGCGCGGTCAGTTGAAAGACGCTTTGATCTCGTGTCGCGCAACGCAGGCGTTCCAGGGCCCGGGCGTCCTGCGCAACCGGCATCACGCCCTGCGCCAGTCGCAGCCGGGCACCGAAGGTCTCCTCGGCCCAGTCCAGCAGCGGATCCCATCCGACGCGCTGACGTTCGCACAATTCGTCCGGCCCCTCGGCCCTATAGCACAACAGGTCACTGCCGCCGTATTCGGCCAGCATGTCCGCGATATCCGTGAATTGGACCGAAACCTTGTCGATTGCCGAATTCGCCGCGCGGGTCATCGGCATGCGAACCGGGTCGATCACGTCCTCGACCGCGTCCCACTCCGCGGCAATGGCATGCGCCAACTCCGCGGTCGGCACTGCGACACGCGCCTTGGACGGAGTCTTGACGGGGCGACCGTCCAGTTCGATCCCGTGACCGTCCTCGGTTTCCACCACGGTCACCTCTTTCCAGAACCGTTTCGGCTGCCACTCGCTCATGCACTCTTCTCCTCTGGCTGTCCGATCAGACGATCCACCGCACCCTCCAGGTCGGCAAAGTCGTCAATCAGCGCGTCGGCATCGAGGGCATCGGCCGGGTGATACCCCCAGCCGACGCCGATACGGTGGATGCCGGCGGCCCGTGCCATGTCCATGTCATAGGTCGTGTCACCGACCATCACGGCCCGGTCCGGCGCGATCCCGGTCTCGGACAGGCATTCCAGCACCATGGCGGGATGCGGTTTGGACGGATGGTGGTCGCTGACCTGGCTGGTCACGAACAGCCCCTCCAGCCCGTGCCCTTCGATCAACTTGTCCAGCCCCCGCCTGGACTTGCCCGTCGCCACGCCCAGCAGCGTCCAGGGGTCGGCATGCAGCCGCGCCAGCGCCTCGCGCGCCCCGGGGTAAAGCGGGCTTGTCTCTTTCACCTTGGCCTTTTCCCGCAAGGCAACATAGCTGTCCTTGTAGGTTTCGACCATGCGATCCCGGCGGGCCGGGTCCAGCCCCGGCGTCAGGGTCTCCATGGCGACCGGAAGGGACAGGCCGACAATGGACAGAACCGCCGCGCGGTCCGGGGTTGGCCTTCCCTCGGACGCATAGGTCATGGCCATGGCAGCAATGATATCGGCCTGGCTGTCGACCAGCGT
This sequence comes from Alphaproteobacteria bacterium, assembly GCA_009908505.1. Taxonomy (GTDB): domain Bacteria; phylum Pseudomonadota; class Alphaproteobacteria; order Rhodobacterales; family Rhodobacteraceae; genus Salibaculum. The sequence continues at coordinate 77,709 of JAAAPD010000016.1, forward strand.
GCCATCGACGTCGAAAATGACCAATCGCAGGTCCGGCATCACGTCAACTCTTCGAACGGGTCTTTCGCGGCCAGGTCCTCGGTCCAGCCGAAGGTGTCCCAGGATTGTGCCATATGATCGGGCAAGGGGGCGGTCACGGTGACGACGTCGCGTGTGATCGGATTTTCGAACCGCATCATACGGGCATGCAGGTGCAGCTTTTTCGATATGATCCCGCCCAGCTGCGCGCCCCAGCCATCGCCCAGGTTTTCCTGGCCAGACCCGCCATATTTGCCATCCCCGATGATCGGGTGGCCAATCTCGGCCATGTGGGCCCGCAGTTGGTGCGTGCGCCCTGTCAGCGGCTCCATCGCCACCCAGGCGGCGCGGCTGGCGACCCGGAAGAGCGTGGCATAAAGCGTGTGCGCCCGCTTGGCGCCCGGCGTGCTGTCGATGTCGCGCGGGTGGACGGCGTGCATCTTTTCGCCCTCGCCCTTGGCGCCGCGCCCGCCGGCCTTGACCAGCCCGTACTTTATCTCGCCCAGGTAGGGCGTCGGCACACCGGCCACCAGCGCCCAGTAGATCTTGCGCGTATCCTTGTGGCGCATCGAGTCGGTCAGCCCCTGCGCCGCCTGCCGGCTCCGCGCCAGGAGCAGAACACCGGACGTGTCCTTGTCGAGCCGGTGCACCAGACGCGGCTTTTCCGCGGCCCCGAACTTCAGGACCTCGGACAGCCCGTCCACGTGCCGGGTCTGCTTGCTGCCGCCTTGCGTGGGCAGGCCAGCGGGCTTGTTCAGGGCGATGACGTGATCGTCCTTGTAGATAACGCAGTCGCGGATCATCCGGGCATCGGCATCCGAGATGCTGTCCTTGGGCCTGGCCGGGGCCTTGCTATCGGGCAGCGGGGGTATGCGGACCTCCTGCCCCTCTTCCAGCCTGGTATTCGCCTTGACCCGGCCGCCATCGACGCGGATCTCGCCCTTGCGGCAGCCCTTCTCGATGCGGCCCTGGGTGATCTGAGGGAACCGGCGCTTGAGCCAGCGGTCCAGCCGCTGCTCGCCTTCGCCCGCATCGACGGTGATATTCAGAACCCCGCTCATGCCAGCAGCGCCCGCATGGCATGAACCCCCGCAAGGATCGCCAGCAGCGACCCGGCGACCGACAGGCTGACATAAATCGCCGCCTGCCCGACCGCGTCGCGTTCGATCAGGGTCAGCGTTTCCAGGGAGAAGGCCGAGAACGTCGTGAATCCGCCCAGAACCCCCGTCATCAGGAAAGGGTTGAACGCGGCCAGCCCGCGTTGCCCCAGGAAGACCACGAGCACACCCATGAGGAACGAGCCGAGGATATTGACGGTCAACACCCCAAGGGGAAAGCCGCCTGCGCCAAAGCCACGGGCAATCGCGACCCCGGCGGCAAAGCGCGCGGCCGAGCCGATGGCCCCGCCAAGGGCGACCTGGAACATGGTGATCAACATGGCGCGTTCCTTGACGCTATGGGGGGCATTGTCAACTGCCCTGACGCCGGGTGCGCAGCTTGGCGAAATAGTCGACACGCTTTTTCAGCTCGCGCTCGAAACCGCGATCGACAGGGCTGTAATAGACGCCGCGCTTTATCCCGTCGGGAAAGTAGTTCTGGCCGGAAAACCCGTCCTCGGCGTCGTGGTCATAGGCATAGCCCTCGCCATAACCGATATCCTTCATCAGGGATGTCGGTGCGTTCAGGATGTGTTTCGGGGGCGGTTCACTGCCGGTTTTCTTCGCGGCGGCCACGGCGTTCTTGTAGGCCGCATAGCCCGCGTTCGATTTCGGCGCGAGCGCCAGATAGATTACGGCCTGCGACAGGGCCAGTTCGCCCTCGGGGCTGCCCAGCCGTTCATAGGCCTGCCAAGCCCCGATGCAGATTTCCTGCGCCTGCGGATCGGCCAGACCGATATCCTCGACCGCCATGCGCGTCAGCCGGCGGGCAAGAAAGCGCGGATCTTCGCCGCCTTGAAGCATCCGCGCGAACCAGTAGAGCGCCGCGTCGGGGTCCGATCCGCGCACTGATTTGTGCAGGGCCGAAATCAGGTTGTAGTGTTCATCCCCCGACTTGTCGTAGTTGGCCGCCCGCTTCATCAGCCGGGTGGTCAGTGCGTCGGTATCCAGCTTGCCGGTGGTTTGCCATGCCGCGACCTGTTCGACCAGGTTCAATACCGCCCGCCCGTCGCCATCGGCCATTTCCAGCAACGCCTCGCGCGCCTCGCCGGTCAGGGGCAGCGGATTGCCAAGCTCCCCCTCGGCTCGCTGTGCCAGCCGTTCCAGATCGGCCAGCGACAGCCGTTCGAGCACCAGAACCTGTGACCGGCTGAGGAGCGCGGCGTTCAACTCGAACGACGGGTTTTCCGTGGTCGCCCCAACGAGGAGGATCGTGCCGTCCTCCATATGCGGCAGGAACCCGTCCTGCTGGGCCTTGTTGAAGCGGTGAATCTCGTCGACGAACAACAGCGTGCCCTTGCCGTTCTGGCGGCGTATGCGGGCCGCATCGAAGACCTTGCGCAGTTCCGGCACGCCCGTGAAGATCGCGGATATCTGGACGAAATGCAGGTCCGTCGCATCGGCCAGCAACCGCGCAATGGTCGTCTTGCCCACGCCTGGCGGCCCCCAGAGGACGAGCGAGGACAAGCTGCCCGCTGCCAGCATCGCGCCCAGTGGCGCATTGGGCCCCAGCAGGTGTTCCTGCCCGATGACTTCGGCCAGTGCCTTGGGCCTCAGGCGGTCCGCCAAGGGGCGGGGGGCATTGGTGCTGGCATCGTCGCCGGGCATGTCGAAAAGATCGGCCATGGGGAAACTCTATGCCTGCGCCACGCCCGAGACCAGATGCAGCAGGCGCCGAAACGCAAATGGCCCGCCGGTTGCGGCGGGCCATCGACTTTGTCGGGGCGTCGGGATCAATCCTCGACGGACTCCATGTCGTCTTCGGCCTCAAGGCGCACCCGGTCGGCGGCGCCCTTGGCGTCAGGATCACGATCGACCAGCTCGATGATCGCCATCGGCGCCATGTCGCCGTAGCGGAAGCCGGCCTTCAGGACGCGGGTATAACCACCCTGGCGATCCTTGTAGCGCGCCGCCAGCACGTCGAACAGCTTGGCGACGTCCTTGTCCTGCTTGAGCTGGGCCGCGGCCAAACGGCGGGCATGGATGTCGCCCCGCTTGCCCAGGGTGATCAGCTTGTCCATGACGCGCTTGAGTTCCTTGGCCTTGGGCAGGGTGGTCTTGATCTGTTCATGTTCGATGAGCGAGCCGGCCATGTTGGCGAACAGCGCCTTGCGGTGTTCATGGGTCCGGTTCAGGCGGCGGTATCCGCGAGCGTGACGCATTTTTCAGTCTCCTAGTTTGCCCTCTACGGGCGGTTTTGCTTTGTCCGGCAGGCCATGCGTGTGACCCGCTCTCCTTGGGGCGTTGTGCCCGGGGGTGGGCGGACCAAAATTCTGCAATTCTGGTCCCACCCGAAATCCAGATCAGAACTGGTCTTCGAACTTCTTGGCCAGGTCTTCGATATTGTCCGGCGGCCAGTCCTCGACATCCATGCCCAGGTGCAGGCCCATGCCCGACAGCACTTCCTTGATCTCGTTCAGCGACTTGCGGCCAAAGTTTGGAGTGCGCAGCATCTCGGCTTCGGTCTTCTGGATCAGGTCGCCGATATAGACGATGTTGTCGTTCTTCAGGCAGTTCGCCGAACGGACGGACAATTCCAGCTCGTCCACCTTCTTGAGAAGCAGCGGGTTGAATTCCAGCCCGTCATCATCCTGGCCGGACTGGGCCGCTTCGGGCTCATCGAAGTTGACGAAGATCTGCAGCTGATCCTGGAGAATGCGCGCGGCATAGGCCACCGCGTCTTCGGGGGTGATCGAGCCGTCGGTTTCGATCTTCATGGTCAGCTTGTCATAGTCCAACACCTGGCCCTCACGGGTGGGCTGCACGTCGTAGCTGACCTTCTTGACCGGCGAGTAGATAGCGTCGATGGCGATCATGCCGATAGGGGCGTCCTCGGGCTTGTTCTTGTCGGCGGCGACATAGCCCTTGCCGGTGTTCACGGTCAGCTCGATGTAGAGGTCCGCACCTTCGTCGAGGTGGCAGATCACGTGATCCTTGTTGAGGATCTCGATACCCGCGCTTTCCGAGATATCACCGGCGGTCACAACGCCAGGACCCTTGCCCTGAACCTGCAGGCGCTTGGGGCCATCGGCTTCCATGCGGATGGCGACGCTCTTGAGGTTCAGCACGATGTCGGTGACGTCTTCACGCACGCCGGACACCGACGAAAACTCGTGCAGGACGTTGTCGATCTGAACGGCGGTGATGGCAGCGCCCTGCAGCGACGACAGAAGGATGCGGCGCAGGGCGTTGCCCAGCGTCAGACCAAAGCCGCGTTCCAGCGGTTCGGCGACCACGGTGCCCTGTCGTGCGGGGTCATTGCCCGGCTTCACGTCAAGCTGCGTGGGTTTGATTAGTTCGGCCCAGTTTTTATGGATCATGCGTCCCTCCATACTTGTCTGCCCTGCTGATCCGGCGGGGCGGACGCCCGAGGTTGAAATGACGAAAAGGGACCCCGCGTGCGGGGTCCCGTGAAATCTTGACTCTTAGACGCGGCGGCGCTTCGGGGGGCGGCAACCGTTATGTGCGATCGGGGTCACGTCACGGATCGAGGAGATGTTGAACCCGACAGCGGCCAGCGCGCGCAGGGCGCTTTCGCGGCCCGAACCGGGGCCTTGCACTTCGACCTCGAGGGTCTTCATGCCGTGTTCCTGCGCCTTGCGACCGGCATCTTCGGCGGCCATCTGGGCAGCGTAAGGGGTCGACTTGCGCGAGCCCTTGAAACCCATGGTGCCGGCGGACGACCAGGAAATGGCGTTGCCCTGCACGTCAGAGATCAGGATCTTGGTGTTGTTGAAGCTGGAGTTCACATGCGCGACGCCAGCAGCGATGTTCTTGGAGACCTTTTTCTTGCCCCCACGACGAGTATCACGTGCCATTGGTAGCTACCTCCCTTACTTCTTCTTGCCGGCGATCGGCTTCGCCGGGCCCTTGCGGGTGCGGGCGTTGGTGTGGGTGCGCTGACCGCGCACGGGGAGGTTGCGGCGATGGCGCAGGCCACGGTAGCAGCCGAGATCCATCAGGCGCTTGATGTTCATCTGTGTTTCACGGCGCAGGTCGCCTTCGACGGTGTAGTTGGCGTCGATATGTTCACGAATGGCGAGCACTTCGGCATCGGACAATTCGTTCACGCGACGGGCTTCGTCGATGTTGACGGCTTCGCAGATGGCCTTGGCCGAAGTATGGCCGATACCGGTGATGTAGGTGAGGGCGATCGGGACCCGCTTAGCAGTCGGGATGTTCACGCCGGCGATACGTGCCACGTTATCTTTCCTTTCGTTGCGGTTCCGTAATACCGGAACCTTTTTTCACAACTGAAGCCCGGAGCATTCCGCTGCCGGGCCTGAGCATGGTTTAGGTAGTCGGCCCGTCCTCGGGCGCGACCCGATTCGAGGCGGTTCCCTTCCGGGATGAGGCTGTCTAGGGGGCAGCGGCCGAATGGTCAACCCCCTGTCAAATCTCGCCTGTTAGGCGAGTGCGGACTTGATGGCGCCAGCGACCTCGCCGATCTCGCCCAGCCCGTTCACCGTCTTCAGATCGCCCTTGGCATAGTAGTAGCCAAGCAACGGGCTGGTCTGCTTGTAATAGGCCAGCAGGCGGGTCTTGAGGCTTTCCTCGTTGTCATCGGCCCGGCGTTTGAACTCGGCCTTTTTGCCGCAGGACGTGCACACCCCGTCGGCCGGGATAGGCTTGGTCAGATCGTTGTAAACCTCGCCGCAGTTTGCACAGGTCGAGCGGGCCGTGATGCGCGAGACCAGTTCATCGTCATCGACCTGCATCTCGACCACGGCATCGAGCGCCTGGCCCTCTTCCTCGAGCAGATTGCCCAGCGCATCGGCCTGGGCCAGCGTGCGCGGAAACCCGTCGAAGATGAAACCACCGTGATCGCCGCCGGCCTCCAGCTTTTCGCGGATCAGGCCGATGACGATTTCGTCGGTGACAAGGTTGCCGGCATCCATGACCGCGGCCACCTTCTTGCCCATCTCGGTGCCCGAACTGCGCGCCTCGCGCAGCATGTCACCGGTGGACAGCTGCACCATGTTGCGGTCTTCCACGAGGAGGCGGGCTTGCGTGCCCTTCCCCGCGCCGGGCGGTCCGAGAAGGATGATATTCATTTGCGTGCCGGTCCCTTGCTGCGTTTCTTCGACCCGCGCTTGCCGCGCAGTTGTGATTTCTCGATCAGGCCCTCGTATTGGTGGGCCAACAGGTGCGACTGGATCTGCTGGATCGTGTCCATGCCGACGCTGACGATAATCAGCACCGAGGTGCCGCCGAAGTAGAACGGGATAGCCAGTTCGCTGCGCAGAATTTCCGGCAGAATGACGATCAGCGCCAGGTAGGACGACCCCAGCACCAGAATCCGGGTCACCACGTAGTCGAGGTATTCCGCGGTGCGCTTGCCCGGCCGGATACCGGGGACGAAACCGTTCTGGTTCTTGAGGTTGTCGGCGACCTCGTCGACCTTGAAGGCAACTTCCTTGGTGTAGAAGAAGGTGAAGAAGACCACCATCGCTACCATGAACAGCAGATAGAGCGGCTGGCCGGGGCCGAAATAGGCCAAGATCGTCGACATCACCGGGCCGGTCTGGCTACCCGAGAAGGTGCTGAGCGTGGTGGGCAGCAGCAACAGGGCCGAGGCGAAGATCGCCGGGATGACGCCCGCCGGGTTCACCTTGATCGGCAAATGGGACGATCCGCCGTCGAAAACCTTCATCCCCACCTGGCGGCGCGGATACTGGATGTGCACCTTTCGCAAGCTGCGCTCCATGAAGACGACAAAGGCCAGCACGACGATCACCATGGCGATGACGGCGACGACCAGGCCCCAGTTTCCGGTGGACCGACCCTGCGCCAGGAAGCTGGCCAACGCGGCCGGAATCTCGGCGATGATGCCCACGAAAATGATCAGCGAGATACCGTTGCCGATCCCGCGGGCGGTGATCTGTTCGCCCAGCCACATCAGGAACATGGTCCCCCCGACCAGGGTAATGACGCAGGCCGCGCGGAAGAACAGGCCCGGATCGGTCACCAACTCACCCGCTTCTAGGCTGACGGCCATGCCATAGGCCTGGAACGTCGCGAGAACGACGGTGCCATAACGGGTATACTGGTTAATCTTCTTACGGCCCTGTTCGCCCTCTTTCTTGAGCTGCTTGAGCGGCTCCCACATCGAGGACAGCAATTGCACGATGATCGAGGCGGAAATGTAGGGCATGATGCCCAGGGCGAAAATGCCCATGCGCCCCAGCGCGCCGCCGGTGAACATGGACAGGATTCCGCCGATCCCGGCCTGCGCATCCTCCATGAAGGATTGCAGCGCCTGGGTGTCGATCCCCGGCACCGGGATATAGGTGCCCAAGCGATAGACGATCAACAGACCGAGCGTGAAGAAGATGCGCTGGCGCAGTTCCTTGGCCTGGCCAAGGGCGCCCCAGCTCATGTTCGATGCCATTTGTTCAGCAGCGGATGCCATGTATGCCCACCTGTTCAGACGAACGCCGCCAGACCGGTATCCCGGACGGCGGCGTCAGGAAACTTGGATATGGATGTAAGGGGCAAGATCGCCCCCCACAACCCGTTACTCTGCCGCAGCCGCGGGTGCGACGGTCACTTTGCCGCCAGCCTGTTCAACGGCCTCGACCGCGCCCTTGGACGCACCGGTGACATTCAGGGTCACTTTCGCGGAAATCTCACCCTTGCCCAGAACGCGGACACCGTCCAGCTTGCGGCGGATGACGCCGGCCTCAAGCAGGGTGTCTTCAGTGATCTCGCCCTTGGCGTCTAGCTTCTTGGCGTCGATGAACTTCTGGATCAGGCCAAGGTTCACGACGGCGAATTTCTTGCGGTTCGGCTTGTTGAAGCCACGCTTGGGAAGACGCTGGTAGAGCGGCATCTGGCCGCCTTCATAGCCTTTGATGGCCACACCCGAACGGGATTTCTGACCCTTGAGGCCACGGCCACCGGTCTTGCCCTTGCCCGAGCCCGGGCCGCGGCCAACGCGCATGCGCTTGGTGTTCGCGCCGTCGTTGTCTCTCAGTTCGTGCAGTTTCATATCGCTTCTCCTTTGCCGGACGACCCTACCGAAGCGATACGCAGGGGACACGGCATTTAATGAATGTGAATCGGGCCAAAGGAGGCCACCGGGGGCGTATACGGTCTACGTTCCCGGTGATCAAGGGCCTTGGCGCCACCTCGGCTCAGCCAGATCCTGAAACGAAAAGCGCCCCGGCCATTTTCGACCGGGGCGCCTGTATCTGCGAAGCGGGCGGGGGTTAGCCGCGTTCTTCGACGATCTCGACCAGATGCGGGATCTTGGCGATCATGCCACGCACGGACGGGGTATCTTCCAGTTCGCGAGTCTTGTGCATCTTGTTCAGGCCCAGGCCGATCAGCGTGGCACGCTGGTCCTGCGGGCGGCGGATCGGCGAGCCGATCTGCTTAACGACGATGGTTTTCTTCGCCATGATCAGGCCTCCTCGGCAAGCTGGGTCTGCGGATCGCCGTGGGTCGGCGCCTCGTCACGGCTGGGCAGAATGTCACTGACCTTCTTGCCGCGGCGCTGAGCCACGGACCGCGGGCTCTGCTGGAATTGCAGCGCGTTCAGTGTCGCGTGAATCATGTTGTAGGGGTTCTGGGTGCCGACCGACTTGGCGACAACGTCCTGAACGCCCAGCATCTCGAACACAGCACGCATCGGACCACCGGCGATGATCCCGGTCCCTTGCGGGGCGGTGCGCAGCACCACCTTGCCGGCGCCGTGATGGCCATAGCCGTCATGGTGCAGGGTGCGGCCTTCGCGCAGCGGCACGCGGATCATCTTGCGCTTGGCGGCCTCGGTTGCCTTGCGGATGGCCTCAGGGACCTCCTTGGCCTTACCCTTGCCAAAGCCGACTCGGCCCTTCTGATCGCCCACGACGACGAGAGCGGCGAAGCCGAAACGCTTACCACCTTTCACGGTCTTGGACACACGGTTGATCGCGACGAGGCGATCGGCGAATTCCGGGGCTTCATCGCGGTCGCGACGGTTCCCACGGTTTTGCGGTTCACGAGCCATTTGGCTTCCTCTCGATGGGGCGCGGTGCGCCGTTCAACTCAATCCTGGTGCCGGTGCGTCCTGCAGGACGTGCGAGCCCGGATCATCGGGGGGGCGTCACCGCCCCCCTCAGGTCTTAGATCTTCAAGCCACCTTCACGGGCGGCGTCCGCCAGGGCCTTCACCTTGCCATGGAACAGGAACCCGCCACGGTCGAAATAGGCTTCGGTGATACCGGCCTTCTTCGCCCGCTCCGCGATCGCCGTGCCGACCTTCGTGGCGGCCTCGACGTTGTTCTGGCCGATCATGCCCAGGTCCTTCTCCATCGAGGAGGCCGAGGCGATGGTCACACCATTCACATCGTCGATCAGCTGAACGCTGATGTTCTTGTTCGAGCGGTGAACGCTCAGGCGCGGCCGCCCGGCATTGACCTTGCGAAGTTTGTTCCGGACGCGCAGGCGGCGTTTCTGGAACAGTTGTCTCTTGCTGTTTGCCATCTGTCGTGCCCTTACTTCTTCTTGCCTTCCTTGCGGAAGATATACTCGTCGACGTACTTGATCCCTTTGCCCTTGTAAGGCTCGGGCGCACGCCATTCGCGGATGTTCGCTGCGACCTGGCCGACCTGTTGCTGGTCGGCACCTTCCACGATGACCACGGTCGGCTTGGGCGCGGTGACAGTGACACCTTCGGGGACCTCGAAATCGACATCGTGGCTGTAGCCGAGGTTCAGCTTCAGGACATTGCCCTGCATTTGGGCCCGGTAACCAACGCCGTTGATCTCGAGTTCCTTCTTGAAGCCGTCGGTCACGCCGGTGACGCAGTTCTGCACCATGGTGCGGGACATGCCCCACTGCTGGCGGGCGCGCTTGGACTTGCCGCGCGGTTCGACGGACACACCGTTTTCCCCGACGGTCAGCGTCACATCGTCGGTTGCGGTGAAGCTGCGGGCGCCCTTGGGCCCCTTCACTTCGATGGTCTGGCCGGAGACAGTGGCGGTCACGCCGCTGGGCAGCTCGACCGGTCTTTTACCAATACGAGACATAATCAGCTCTCCTTAGAAGACCTGGCAAAGCACCTCGCCGCCAACCTTGGCAGCGCGGGCATTTGCGTCCGACATCACGCCCTTGGACGTGCTGACAATCGACACGCCCAGGCCCTGACGAACCTGCGGAATGTCCTTGGACCCCATGTAGACGCGACGGCCCGGCGTGGAAACACGCTTGAGCTGGCGAATGACAGGGGTTCCTTCGTAGTACTTGAGGCTGATCTCGAAGGCGGGGTGTCCGTTCGCTTCGGTCTTTTCGTAGCCGCGGATGTAGCCTTCGTCGGCCAGCACATCGAGGACCCAGGCACGCAGCTTGGATGCCGGGGTCGAAACCACCGACTTGCCACGCAGCTGTCCGTTGCGGATACGGGTCAGCATATCACCGATAGGATCGTTCATATCTGTCCCTCCTTACCAGCTCGACTTGACCATGCCGGGAATCTGGCCACTGGACCCGAGGTCCCGCAGGGCGATCCGGCTGATCTTCAGCTTGCGATAATAGGCGTGCGGACGCCCGGTCAGCTGGCAGCGGTTGTGAAGACGAGTGGGCGAGCTGTTGCGCGGCAGCTTGGCGAGTTCCAGGCGGGCCTTGAAGCGCTCTTCCATCGGCTTCGATTCGTCGTTGGCGATTTCCTTGAGAGCGGCGCGCTTGGCGGCGTACTTGGCCACCAGCTTCTCGCGCTTCTTCTCGCGGGCGATCATGGATTTCTTAGCCATCGTATACGTCCCTCAGCTGTTGAACGGCATGTTGAAATGCTTCAACAGCGCTTTGGCTTCTGCATCGGTCTCGGCGGTGGTGGTGATGACGATATCAAGCCCCCAAACCTCGTCGACCTTGTCGAAGTTGATTTCCGGGAACACGATGTGCTCCTTCATGCCCATGGCGTAGTTGCCACGACCGTCGAAAGAAGTGCCAGACACCCCGCGGAAGTCGCGGATTCGCGGCATCGCGATGGTGATCAGGCGATCGAGGAAATCGTACATCCGGTCGCCGCGCAGGGTCACCTTGGCGCCCAGCGGCATGTCTTCGCGGACACGGAAGCCGGCGATCGACTTCTTCGCCTTGGTGATGACGGCCTGCTGACCGGTAAGCGCGGTCAGGTCATCCTGGGCCGCCTTGGCCTTCTTGGAGTCTTTCACGGCTTCGGCCCCGCAGCCGATATTCAGGACGATCTTGTCCAGGCGCGGGATTTCCATGTCGTTCTTGTAGCCGAACTCTTCTTTCAGGGCAGCCTTGATGCTGTCCTTGAACAGCGTCCGAAGGCGCGGGGTGTAGGTTGCGGTATCCAGCATCAGATCACGTCCCCCGTGGTCTTGGCAAAGCGGACCTTCTTGTCGCCGTCCATCTTGAACCCGACGCGGGTCGGCTTGCCGTTCTTGTCGACGATCGCCAGGTTGCTCAGGTCCATCGGCATCGCCTTCGGCGTGCGGCCACCCTGGCTGGACTGGCTTTGCTTTTCGTGGCGGACGGCGATGTTCACACCGTCGACCACGGCCTTGCCGGCCTTGGGGTCGACGTGCGAAATCTCGCCGGTCTTGCCCTTGTCCTTGCCGGCCAGGACGAGGACCTTGTCACCCTTTTTCAGTTTTGCAGCCATTACAGCACCTCCGGTGCGAGCGAGATGATCTTCATGAAGCTCTTCGCGCGCAGTTCGCGAACCACCGGCCCGAAGATACGGGTTCCGACGGGTTCGTCGTTGTTGTTGAGGATGACGGCGGCATTGCGGTCGAAGCGGATCGCGGTCCCGTCTTCGCGGCGGACCTCCTTGGCGGTGCGCACGACAACGGCCTTGCGGACGTCGCCTTTCTTCACGCGGCCGCGCGGAATGGCCTCTTTGACGGAGACGACGATGATGTCGCCGACCGATGCGTAACGGCGGTGGGACCCGCCGAGGACCTTGATGCACTGAACACGGCGTGCGCCGGAGTTGTCAGCGACATCCAGATTGGTCTGCATCTGGATCATGTGGTTTCTCCCGACCTTTGGGGGGCATCATTGCCATTTCCCCAGGGTTTCGCTCAAACCGGAATGTGAGCGCCTTAGTTGGCGATCACCTCCCAGCGTTTCGTCTTGGACTTGGGCGCGCATTCCTGGATGCGCACTGTGTCCCCAACCTTGAACTGGTTGTTTTCGTCGTGAGCCCGGTATTTCTTGGACTTACGGACGGTTTTTTGCAGCAGCGGGTGCTTGAAGCGACGCTCGACCGACACAGTCACGGTCTGGGCGTTCTGGTCGCTGGTCACGGTGCCTTGAAGAATACGCTTGGGCATGTCTTACGCCTCCTGCGCGGCAGCCGCCGCTTTTTCGTTCAAAATGGTCTTCACCCGGGCGGCGTCACGCTTGACGGCACGCATGCGGGCGGTGTTTTCCATCTGGCCGGTGGCCTGCTGGAAGCGGAGGTTGAAGGCCTCCTTTTTCAGATTGGCAAGCTCGTCCCGAAGCTGATCGGGGGTCTTGTCACGAAGTTCCTTGGCGTCCATCGCCTTTTCCTTTCCAACATCACCGAGTGGCCCCGTACGGGTAACCCACAGATTCGGTGGAGTTCGTGTAGAAGTGGGCCGTATAGGGGGGTTTGCGGGATGTGGCAACCCTCTTTTCCTTGGCCTCGCCACGATGCAAACAGGCAACCTTGCCTAGAGCCAAGGATAGTTCTTTTCGAGATACGCGTCGAGCCGATCCGGGAGTTCATCAAAGCCCGCCTGCCGCAGCTCCTCGGCGTACAAGTCGCTTGTCTCCAGGAACTGTCGGTCCCCCTCCTCTGAGTGAGGAAATCGGTCGAATTCCTCATATTGATCGAGGAATTCGTTAAGCAGTGTGGCGCAGCGCGCGAGCCCGATCTGAACAAGTGCAGGTGCGGCGGCGCGAGCCTTTGAGGCCCCCATGTTCGAAACCCCACCTTCGGGGCCGTCACCCTCGATGTAGGAATACAGCAGCCAACAGGACTCGCAGGTCAATTCAACCGGGGTCAAGGCACCTGCGCCCGCGCGGTTGCGGGTTTCACGGGCCGCTTCATAAACAACTTCGTAGGGTCGTCTGCTACGCGGACGCTCAACGCGCTTCAAGGGGCGAAAGTGCGTGCCGTCCCTAGGAAACGTCAGACCGACCGCAACGAAGAGAATGACCAGAAGGACCGTTGTCGCGATCACCGAATACCCGGCCCAACTGTCGAGCGCATCGGCAAAGCTGCGAGACGGGCCATAGCGGCCACGCCAGACCTTGAAGAACAGCGCCATGCTTGTGATCCATGCGAGGAAATTTGCCACATGGACCCATAGAAAGATCGGGAAGAGCCTGTTTCTCATGATGGCCGTCTATCCGCGGTTTTGGAAGCCAGTTCGACCGGAATGTGACTTCATTCTGGTGTCCGTCGACGAGAGCCAGTATCTGGGCGTCATGCCCAGCATCAAATCCCTCTTCGTGACCCGCCTCTACCACGCCAAGCTGTCCGCGTTCGGTGATCCCGTCGATGCCGACGAGCTGGAGGCGTCCTGTTACTCCATCGCCGAGGATGACGAGGCCGGGCAGGCATGGTGCGAGAAGGAGGGCTATCCGGGCTATACCTCTTACGCGTCGCTGACCGACCTGCCTTGGCGGTTCCCGGTGTTCCAGCAGATCAAGGACAGCCTCGACCTGCACGTCGCGGCCTTTGCCGAGGAGCTGGCCTTTGACCTGGGCGGCGGGGAGCTTGTTCTGGAAGACCTCTGGATCAACATCCTGCCCGAGGGCGGCACCCATTCCAGTCACCTGCACCCGCATTCGGTGATTTCCGGCACGACCTATGTGGCGATGCCCGACGGGGCCAGCGCGTTGAAGCTGGAGGACCCGCGCTCTGCCCGCATGATGGCCGCGCCGCCGCGCCGGAAAGACGCGCCTGAGGAGTTGCAGACCTTTGTCTATGTGAAACCGCAGGTCGGCGACGTGCTGCTCTGGGAAAGCTGGCTGCGACACGAGGTGCCGATGAACATGGCCGAAGAAGAGCGAATCTCCGTCAGCTTTAATTACAAATGGGAATAATCCGCCCCTGCCGCTGAAAGCATTCCGAAAGGGTCGTGCGCCATAACCGGACCAAATCCAAGGATCGGAGGCGGCCAGAATGGCGGGGCGACTAGTGGGGTTGGTATTCATCTGGCTGGCAAGCGGCGCGGCGGCGGAACTGCAGTCGCTTTTCCCGCGATCCGCGCCCGCGCCGGTGTCGGACGCCGCCCCGGCCAGCCTGTTCGTTGGCGCCGAGGCTGGGCTGTTCCGGGCGGTCCTGCGTCAGCCCCCCGCCCCGACCGCGCCCCGCGCCGGCACCCGGATCGACCGGCTTCTGACCCTCATCGCGCGGGCCGAGGCGGGGCCGGCCGATTACAACGCCGTGCAGCATGGCGCGCGGATCGTCCCGCCCGGGCCACCGACCACGCTGACCCTGGCCGAGATCGACGCCTGGATCGATGCCACCCCCGGCCAGCCCCATGCGATCGGGCGCTACCAGTTCATTCCGTCGACTCTGCGCCGCCTTGTCCGGGCCGAGGGTCTGCCCGCCCATACCCGCTTAACGCCCCAGGTGCAGGACCGGCTTGCCATCGTCCTGCTGGAAGAGGCGGGGTTGAGGGATTTCCAGTCCGGCGCCCTGCCCCGGGCCCGGTTCATGCACAACCTCGCCCGCATTTGGGCCGGCCTGCCGCTGCCCAACGGGAGATCCTACTACCACGGTTATGCGGGCAACAAAGCCACGATGACCTGGGCGACCTTCGACGGGGGGATGCGGGAGATCTGGCCGGGAACAGGATGAGAAAACCCCCGCCGGGAAACTGGCGGGGGTTTCTTTGGTCTAGACCGTATGCGACCGCAATTGACTGGCTCGATCGCTTAGACGCACTCGGCGTTTCTTGCGAAACGCCGGGATTACCAGTCTTCCCGTACGACTGTCCGGGTCTTGACCGGCAGCTTCATCGCGGCAAGGCGCAGGGCCTCGCGGGCGACGGATTCGCTGACGCCGTCGATCTCGAACATCACGCGGCCGGGCTTGACCTTGCAGACCCAACGGTCGACCGAACCTTTACCCTTACCCATACGCACTTCGATGGGCTTGGCGGATACTGGGGTGTCCGGGAAGATACGGATCCAGACGCGGCCCTGGCGCTTCATGTGACGGGTCATGGCACGACGTGCGGCTTCGATCTGACGGGCGCTAACGCGCTCGGGCTCGACCGCCTTGAGGCCATAGGTGCCGAAGTTCAGGTCAGACCCGCCCTTCGCCTCGCCGCGAATGCGGCCCTTGTGCATCTTGCGGAATTTTGTGCGCTTTGGCTGAAGCATGGTTCAGTCCTCCTTAGCGACGGCCGCCGGCGCCGCGCGGGGCGGGGCCGTCTTGCAGCTGTTGTTGCTTGCGATCGCGCGCGGACGGGTCATGCTCCATGATCTCACCTTTGAAGATCCAGACCTTGATCCCGATGATGCCGTAGGGCGTCATGGCTTCGCTGTGCGCGTAGTCGATATCGGCCCGAAGGGTGTGCAGAGGCACGCTTCCCTCGTGGTAATACTCGGTCCGGGCGATCTCGGCGCCGCCAAGGCGACCGGCCAAGTTCACACGGATACCGAGGGCGCCCATGCGCATTGCGTTCTGAACGGCCCGCTTCATGGCACGACGGAACGAAACACGTCGTTCCAGCTGCTGGGCGATGCTTTCGCCGACCAGCTGGGCGTCAAGCTCGGGCTTACGCACTTCGACGATGTTCAGGTGCAGTTCGCTGTCGGTCATCGCCGCGATCTTGCGGCGCAGCGTTTCGATATCCGCGCCTTTCTTGCCGATGATGACGCCGGGGCGAGCGGTGTGGATCGTGACGCGGCACTTCTTGTGCGGACGTTCGATGATCACGCGGGCGATACCGGCCTGCTTGCACTCTTCCTTGATGAAGTCGCGGATCTTGATGTCTTCGAGCAGAAGATCACCATAATCCTTCGTGTCGGCATACCAGCGGCTGTCCCAGGTGCGATTGACCTGGAGGCGCATTCCGACGGGATTGACTTTGTTACCCATTAGGCTTGCTCCTCAACTTGACGCACCTTGATGGTGATTTCCGCGAACGGCTTCAGGATGCGACCGAACCGGCCACGCGCCCGCGGGCGACCGCGCTTCATCGTCAGGTTCTTTCCGACGAAAGCCTCGGCCACGACCAGTTCGTCCACGTCGAGATTGTGGTTGTTCTCGGCATTGGCGATGGCGGATTGAAGGCACTTCTTCACGTCCTGGGCGACACGCTTCTTCGAGAAGGTCAGGTCGTTCAGGGCGGTTTCCACCTTCTTGCCGCGGATCATGCCGGCGACGAGGTTCAGTTTCTGCGGGCTGGTACGAAGCATGCGGGTTTTCGCCATCGCTTCGTTGTCTGCCACGCGGCGGGGGTTTTTTTCCTGGCCCATGACTATTTCCGCTTCGCTTTCTTGTCGGCCATGTGCCCGTAATAGGTACGGGTCGGCGAATATTCACCGAATTTCTGACCGATCATGTCCTCGGTTACGTTCACGGGAACGTGCTTGTGGCCGTTATAGACGCCGAACGTCAGGCCCACGAACTGGGGCAGGATCGTCGAGCGGCGCGACCAGATCTTGATCACATCGTTGCGGCCGCTTTCGCGCGCAGCTTCGGCTTTCTTGAGCACGAAGCTGTCGACAAACGGGCCTTTCCATACAGAGCGAGACATATCTTAGCGCCCTTTCTTCTTGGCGTGACGCGAGCGGATGATCAGCTTCTGCGACGCCTTGTTCCTGTTGCGTGTCCGCTTGCCCTTGGTGGGCTTGCCCCACGGCGAAACGGGGTGACGACCACCAGAGGTCCGACCCTCACCACCACCATGGGGGTGATCAATCGGGTTCATGACGACACCACGGACCGACGGACGCTTGCCCATGTGGCGGGTGCGACCGGCCTTGCCGATGTTCTGGTTGGAATTGTCCGGGTTCGACACCGCGCCGACCGTGGCCATGCATTCCTGGCGCACCATGCGCAGTTCACCCGAAGACAGGCGGATCTGGGCATAGCCACCGTCACGGCCGACGAACTGGGCATAGGTGCCCGCGGCGCGTGCGATCTGGCCGCCCTTGCCGGGCTTCAGCTCGATGTTGTGGACGATGGTACCGATCGGCATGCCGCTGAACGGCATGGCGTTGCCGGGCTTGATGTCGGCCTTGGCGCTGGCGACCACCTTGTCGCCGACAGCCAGACGCTGCGGGGCAAGGATATAGGCCTGTTCGCCATCGGTGTATTGAATCAGGGCGATGAAGGCGGTGCGGTTCGGGTCATATTCGATACGCACAACGACGGCTTCGATGTCGGTCTTGGTGCGCTTGAAATCCACGATCCGGTAGAGGCGTTTTGCCCCACCGCCGCGACGACGCGCGGTAATCCGTCCGGTGTTGTTCCGACCGCCATTCTTCGTCAGACCCTCGGTAAGGGACTTGACAGGGCGACCTTTCCAAAGCTCCGAACGGTCGATCAGAACCAGCCCACGCTGGCCCGGCGTCGTCGGTTTATACGACTTGAGTGCCATGTTTACTGTCTTTCCGTTGCTTTGCGGCCTGGTCACAGGCCTATGTGGTGAAGGGCCCCGAAGGTCCCCGGTTCGAGTAGGGCGAAAAAGGCCCGTTACATGAAAAAGGCCAAGCCCCGGACGAATCCGGGGCTCGGCGGATGCTGCTACCTATTAAAGGCCCGTGCTCACGTCAATGGTGTTGCCCTCTTCGAGCGTGACGTAGGCTTTCTTGACATCCTTGCGGGCGCCCAGTTGGCCGCGGAACCGCTTGACCTTGCCCTTGGTGATGGTGGTGTTGACCGCCTTCACCTTGACCCCGAACAGGCTTTCGACCGCTTCCTTGATCTGCGGCTTGTTGGCATCGATCGCCACTTCGAAAACCACGGCATTGGCTTCGGAAGCCATGGTGGATTTCTCGGTGATGACCGGCTTGCGGATCACGTCGTAATGTTCTGCCTTGGCACTCATTTCAGTCGAGCCTCCAGAGCTTCGACACCCGCCTTGGTCAGGACGAGCGTGTCCGACTTCAGGATGTCGTAGACGTTCGCACCCATCGAGGGCAGCACGTCCAGGTTGGCGATGTTGCGGGCGGCCTTGGCGAAACCGTCGTTCACCTCGGCCCCGTCGATGACCAGCGCACGCTTCCAGCCAAGGGCGTCCACCTGCTTGGCCAGGGCCGCGGTCTTGCCGTCGGCTTCGGCGGTCTCGATCACGACCAGTTCGCCGGCCTTCACCTTGGCGGACAGCGCGTGCTTGAGGCCCAGCTTGCGGAACTTCTTGGTCAACTCGTGGCCGTGGCTACGCGGGGTCGGCCCCTTGTAGATACCGCCCTTGCGGAAGATCGGCGCGTTGCGGTCCCCGTGGCGTGCGCCGCCGGTGCCCTTCTGGCGATAGATCTTCTTGGTCGAGTAGCTGGTTTCCGAGCGGGTCTTGACCTTGTGGGTGCCGGCCTGGGCGTTGTTACGCTGCCAGCGGACCACGCGGTGCAGGATGTCGGCGCGCGGTTCCAGGCCGAAGACGTCGTCAGACAGCTCCACGGACCCGGCCTTCTTGCCGTCCAGTTTGATCGCATCAGCTTTCATCGGATTCGCCTCCTTCCGGCGCGGATTCTTCGGCTTCGGCGGCCTCGATCGCAGCCTGCTCCGCTTCAGCGGCGGCCTTGGCGGCGGCTTCCTCTTCGGCAGCAGCCTGTGCGGCGGCTTCCTCGGCCAGGCGTTCGGCTTCCTCGGCGGCGGATTTCAGGGCGGCGGGATAGATCACGTTCTCGGGGATCGGCTTCTTGACCGCATCCTTGATGGTGACCCAGCTGCCCTTCGAACCAGGCACTGCACCCTTGACCATGATCAGGCCACGATCTGAATCGGTGCGGACCACCTGCAGGTTCTGCGTGGTGACCTTGGCGGCCCCCATGTGGCCGGCCATCTTCTTGCCCTTGAACACCTTGCCGGGATCCTGGCACTGACCGGTCGACCCATGCGAGCGGTGGCTGATCGACACGCCGTGCGTGGCGCGCAGGCCGCCGAAATTGTGCCGCTTCATGGCACCGGCGAAACCCTTGCCGATCGAGGTGCCGCTGACGTCGACGAACTGGCCTTCGAAGTAGTGGCTGGCGATGATTTCTTCACCCACGTTGATCAGATTGTCGGGATCGACGCGGAATTCCGCGACTTTCCGCTTCGGCTCGACCTTCGCCTTGGCGAAATGACCGCGCATCGGCGCGGAGGTCCGCTTGGCCTTGGCCGCACCGGCGCCAAGCTGAACGGCGTTGTAGCCATCCTTTTCGGCGGTCCGCTGGGCGACGACCTGCAGTTTGTCGAGTTGAAGAACGGTGACAGGAACCTGACGACCGTCTTCCTGGAAGATACGGGTCATCCCGACCTTCTTTGCGATAACACCAGAGCGCAACATGTCCGATTGCCCCCCTTAAACCTTGATCTCGACATCCACGCCGGCCGCGAGGTCGAGCTTCATCAGCGCGTCCACGGTCTGCGGGGTCGGGTCCACGATATCGAGAAGACGCTTGTGCGTGCGGATCTCGAACTGGTCGCGGGATTTCTTGTCAACGTGAGGTCCACGCAGAACGGTGAACTTCTCGATCTTGTTCGGAAGCGGGATCGGACCCCGAACCGACGCACCGGTGCGCTTGGCCGTATTGACGATTTCCTGGGTGCTGGCGTCCAGCACGCGGTAATCGAAGGCCTTGAGCCGGATGCGGATGTTTTGGCTAGCGATTGCCATTTTTCGCGCCCTCTTAGGCTGAGGATTGAGAGGTGGAGCTCACGGGATTGCGCCCCCACGTCGAACCCTGAATTGCAGGGGGGTGGGCGTTGCGGCCCACCCCGTTGGTCAAACGTCCGCCCGGATCAGTCGATGATCTTGGAGACGACGCCGGAGCCGACGGTGCGGCCGCCTTCGCGGATGGCGAAGCGCAGGCCCTCTTCCATGGCGATCGGCGCGATCAGCTCGGCGGT